>NZ_AP027149.1:3175257-3516636 GCF_027925445.1 Methylocystis bryophila | reverse complement strand
CGCCCTCGGCGCGCGCCGCGGCGGCGCGAATATTCGCTTCGTCGAGGCCGTCCGTGAAGCCGACGGCTTTGACGCCGAAAGGCGCGAGCGTTTTCAAGAGCAGCGTTTCCGTGCCGCCGTAAAGCGGCCGGCTGTGCAGGACCGTCTCGCCCGGCCGCACGAAGGCCAGCATCGTCGTGGCGATGGCCGCCATGCCCGAGGCGAACACGAGACCGCTTTCGGCTTTTTCGTAAATTGCGAGCCGATCCTCGACGATCTCGAGATTGGGATGGTTGAATCGCGAATAGATGAGGCCGGGAGGCCCTTCATTGGGCGGCGGGCGCCGGCCGGCCATGATGTCGAAGAAATCGCGGCCTTCCTCGGCGGTCTTAAAGACGAAAGTGGAGGTGAGGAAGACTGGCGGCTTGACCGAGCCTTCCGAGAGGCTGGGATCATAACCATAGCCGAGCATCAGCGTCTCCGGCTGCAGCTCGCGCTCGCCAATCTTCGCCTTGTGATAGCGCACCGGGGCCATGGCGGGTTCCTTTCGCGTTAAACCAGCTCGATGTCAGAGCCTCAGATAGAGCGCCGGCAGCCTCGCCCAAGATCACGCTGCGTTTCGGGCGGAATGGCCTGAACGCAGAAAATATGATCGATTCCAAAGTTTTAGAGCGCGATTGGCGCCAAAAAACCGGTTCCCGGTTTTTCGCATCGCGCTCTCGCCGTAGCGCCCGCGCTACCGAAATGGCCGTGCGCCGGAACAACGGATCTTGGCTCGACGATGGCAAAAGTTTTCTAGAGTAAGGCGAGACATGAACAAGCAATATGGATTAGACAAGACAGACAAGAACTGTTGCATAAATATCACACATCAATAAAAAGCAAGCTATCCTACGCTTTTCGAGTTGAAGCTAACCACTATTGACGCGCATAGTCGCTCGGTAAGTCGCCGCGGCCGCCATGTCTAAGGCTGCCAATGTTCAAGGCGCGCTCGACTGGTCCGCCCTTTCTAAGAGGAGGCGAAAGTGAAAAAGGTAGCTGTTATCTCCGCCATCGCGCTGGCGATGGGCATGGGCTCGGCGCTCGCCGCCGATCTCCCCTCGCGCAAGGCCCCGCCGGTCTACGTGGCGCCGCCGCCTCCGCTCGTCTGGACCGGCTTCTACGGCGGTCTGAACATTGGCGGAGGTTGGAATTCCAACAACCCTAGTAACCAAGGCTCCGTCTATTATGATCCGGCCTACGCGCTCGGCGGCATCCCGGCGGGCTCCACCACGTCGAACCTGTTCTTCCTCTCCAACGGCAATCAGTCAGGCACGGCGGCCGGCGTCATCGGCGGCGCGCAGGTCGGCTACAACTACCAGTTCAACCCCTCGATCGTGATCGGCGTCGAGACCGATTTCCAAGGATCGAGCATCAGCAGCAGCGGGTCCAGCAATTCCTCTATCTACCCGTCGCCTTTCGTCGGCGGCAGCTATCTGGTCCCTGTTTCTGCGGTCAGTGGCGGCAATCTGGGCATCAATTGGCTCGGCACGGTGCGCGGCCGCGCCGGCTGGCTGTTCACGCCCACGCTGCTCGTCTATGGCACGGCGGGCTTCGCCTATGGTGGCGTCCAGGCCTGGGGCTACAACAACACCTCCACCGGCTGGACCGCCGGCGGCGGCCTGGAGTGGATGTTTGCTCCTCACTGGTCGGCGAAGATCGAATATCTCTATGCCGATCTCAGCAATAGCGGGAACAATAACGGCTCCGGCTGGAACTGGGGTTATAGGTTCCATCCGCAGCTCAACATCGTCCGCGCCGGCGTGAACTATCACTTCGACTGGGCGGCGCCCGCGCCGGTTCTCGCTAAATTCTGATCGGGCGCGCCGGCGCTCAGTAAGCTCTGAAGCTCTGCGCTTATGTGAAAAACGGAAGCCCAGCCTTTGCTCCAAGGCTGGGCTTCTCCTTTGGTTTCCTCAGCGATCATCGCCTCGACAGAAGAGGCGGTCGAGCGCCAGCGCTCCCGGCCCGCGCACGATGAGCACGAGGAGCAGCGCCGCCCAATAGGCGTGCACGGTCCACCAGGCGTCGGGAAAGACGAAGATCTGGATCACGAGCGTCATCGCCAGAAGGCCCAGCGCCGAGAGTCGCGTCAGCAATCCAAGGACAAGCAAAATGGGTAGCACGCTTTCCATCGCTGTCGCGAGATAGGCTGCGATCTGGGGCGAGAGCAGCGGCACTTTATATTCCTGGGCAAAAAGCGCGAAGGTTGCGTCCCTTATCGATGTCGGGAGCGTGTAGGAAATCTCCTGACCCAGAATCGTCGCGCCGATCTGCGGCCCGTCGACCTTCGTTTGTCCCGAGACGAAGAAAGGATGCGCCGCGACGATGCGCACGAAAAGCGCCACCAAGGAGGGGATCGCGTCGAGGACGCCCTGGGATCGACGTAAAAAATTCATATGGTTTCTCCTCTTAACGGCGCTGTGCTCGGTCGCGCCGCCATCTGCGTCGCCGAAGGGTGCGGCGTCGCTCCTGGATCATTTCCCCATGGCGTCCTCGCGACGACGAGCGCATCAATTGTTCAGATGGGTTCCGAATTCGGGACGCCAACGTGGACGATCGCGCGGGATGAGAAGAGCAGGCTCAGCATGGCGGCGAGATCAAAACCGGCGGTCGACTCAAGGGCGCGCTCAATCGCTTCTCCGACCCTGCGCCCTTCGACGATCGCAGTCAGAAAGGCCTGCCCGCCCGGGGGGAGCTGATGCGCTTCCACATCGAGATCGGGTCGAAGGATCATCGCGTCCTCGCCGCGCTCGAGCGACGCGATTGTCGGCCGCTCGCAGCTTTGATGCGCGCGCCAGATCGACAGGACGGGGCGCTTCGAAGAGACGATTTGGATCGAAGGATGGAGAGAGAGTGTGGAGCGATCCAATTTCTCAGATGTGAGGCGGGCGAGAACAGAGGGAGCCAGCGGCGCCGCGTCGACCGAATAATAGGCGCGGGTGATCGCCGCCTCGAAGCGCGCCATGTCGCCGAGATAGTCGAATTCGGCGAAGGGCGGAAAGCTCTCGAGAAATTCTGCGAAGCCCTCGCCATATTCATGCAGGATTGGCGACCTCGGCGGCCTTCGACGCGCATAGAGCGCGGCGGTCGCGTCGAAACACTCCGCGCCGAGCAGGCGCCGGCATACGGGAAAACGGGCCCCGAGCGCCTCGATGAGGCCGAAGACGACATTGTTGCGATAGATCGCGAAGCCTGGCTCGGGCAACCCATAGGGTGGCGGCAGGCCCGGATCGAGGAGGGCCGCCGCGAAGCCCGCATAATCGAAAGCCTGAGCGCTCATCGGCTGCGCGCCCGCCGTCAGGTCAGTTCTTCATCGGCTCGAGGCTGCCTTTGCCTTTGGGCGTCGTCATCGAGAGGCAGGTTCCCTTCGGTACGAATTTCCAGGCGTCGCCCTGGTAATTGGTTTTCGAGGTTCCGGCGCAGGACGTGCCGGGGCCGGCGGCGCAATCGTTCTTGCCCTTGAGCGACACGCCGTAACATTTCTCCATTTCGGCTTTCTCGGCCCTGGCGGAGTCGAGCGCAGCCGTGGCGACGGCGAGGGCCGAGGCGAGCAACAAGGCGGTGGAGGCGGGGTTCTGCGACATGGGCTGATCCTTTGGAGTGAAGACGGCGCGCCGGTTCGAGCGCAAGCGTCTCGAAATCACTGTTCGCGCTCCACGCGCTAAATGTAACAGCGCCGCTGCGATAAAATGTCAGTTCTCGATGAAACTTCGTCCCGCCTCGGACGTCAGGGTGGGACATTCGCGTCAACGCTTATTTCTGCGCGGCTTGGAGATGCGTCAGCGCTTCCTCGGCGTGTTTCGTCGCCGCTGCGGCGTCTTTCTTCTTGCCTTCGGCGATGGCGGCGTTGAGATGAGTAATCCCTTGCTTGATGTGCGGATTGGCCTTCTCCTTCTCCGCGGCGTTGGCGTGGGTCAGCGCGGCCTCGGCGTGCGTCACGAGCGCGTCAGCCTGGCCCTGCTTGCCGGTCTCGATTGCTTGCTGTGTGTGCGTGATCGCTTCCGCCAGATGATCCTCGGCGAAAGCCGCGCGCGGGAAGAGAGCGGCCGCGAGACCGATCGTCAGGAAAGCAGTGAAACGTCTTCGGTTCATGAAAAACCTCCCTCTAGAGGCGACGTGTCTTTCGTCGCTGACGTTTCGACGATACGCCCCCGGCCAAGAAAATCTACCAAATTGATAGAATTGTGGAGCCTGAGCTGGAGCCGTGGGCCGCGCGTCTTTCCGTCATGGGCGAAGGCGGGCTTGAAAAACCGAAAATAACTCCATATACCATCCACAAGGATGGTGACAGGATGGCGTTGAAAGCTCGCCCTGCGGAACGAGCCGGGGATTTAGAAAAGATCACCGTCAATCTCGGCTATGTCGACCTTGGCCATGTCGATCTGCTGGTGCGCGAGGGCTTCTACTCCAACCGCACCGACTTCATCCGAACAGCCATACGCAATCAGCTCGCCAGCCATTCGGAGGCGGTCAAGCAATCGATCGCGCGGCACACATTGGAGCTGGGATTGCGGCGCTACAGCCGTGAGGAACTGGAAGCCGTGAGAGCCGCGGGCGAGAAGCTGCGCATTCATGTCCTGGGTCTTGCGATGATCGACGAAGATGTGATGCCGGATCTGGCGCGCGAGACGATCGCGTCCATCCATGTTTTGGGCGCGTTCCAGGCCAGCAATGCCGTGAAGGCGGCCCTTGCGGATCGAATCGCCTAAACTAGCGCGATGCGAAAACGTGAATCCGGTTTTTCGCGCCATTCGCGCTCTAAACTTCAAGAATCGATCACGCCGCCATCAGGCGATACCGTCTGAACGCCGCGTGATCTAGCCGCGGCGCCGAGGCTCCAATCGGGAAACACAAATGAAATCGATCATTCCCGCGATGCGGGAGGCGACCAAACTGACTCTCGCTCGCGATCTCGTCGGCGCCACGCGGATCCTTCAGCAGGCGCTGAACGGCTCCGCTCCCACAGAACCCGCGCCCGCGGCAAGCGCGTCGCCGCCACATTTGCTCGAGGGCGCCGCGCCCGCCGCCAGGCCTAAGGAAAGCGCCGATCCCGCGCGCGGCGCGCGCGCGCGCAAACCCTTGGGCGAGGCTCTCGACCTGCTGCGAACCTTCAAGCCGCCGCGCGTCGATCTTGGCGGACTGCCGCTGGCGAGACACCCGCAGCCTCCGGTGCCGAACGGCGCAGCCTATCTCACGCGTTCTTTTTCCTGCGCGGCGGGGTCGCGGGACTACAAGCTTTACGCGCCAAGCAGCTTGCGGGAGAACTCGCCGCTCGTCGTGATGCTGCACGGCTGCACGCAAAACGCCGACGACTTTGCCGTCGGCACGCGCATGAACCAGCTCGCGGAAGAAGCCGGCTTCATCGTTCTCTATCCGGAGCAGTCGCGGAGCGCCAACAGCTCCACGTGCTGGAACTGGTTCCATCGCGCGCATCAGAGCCGCGGCGTCGGGGAGCCGGGCATCATCGCGAGCCTCACGCAAAGCGTCGTGGAGGAATTCGGCGCCGACCCCAATCGGGTCTTCGTCGCGGGACTCTCGGCCGGCGGCGCCATGGCGGTGGTGCTTGGCGAGACCTATCCCGAGCTTTACGCCGCGGTGGGCGTTCACTCCGGCCTCGCCTTCGGCGTCGCCGCCGACGTCGTTTCAGCCTTCGCCGCGATGCGGGGACCCGTCAATCTCACGCCGAACGCCGCGTCGAAAACCCGCGCCGGCGCAACCAGCGCCGTGCGCGCGATCATTTTCCATGGCGCCGAGGATACGAAGGTTCACCCTTCCAACGGCGGCATGATCTTCTCCGACGCGCGCTCCGGCCTTGCCGGCCGGACGCAGCTCATCGAGGAGGATGCTGAACAGGGCGGGCGAAAATTCCGGCGCACCGTGATGGTCGATGCGAAAGGCCACGCCTGCGTCGAACATTGGGAGATCGAAGGACTCGGCCACGCCTGGTCGGGCGGCGATCCGAAAGGCTCCTACGCCGACCGCCACGGCCCCGACGCTTCGCGCGAAATGCTCCGCTTTTTTTTGAAGCCGACTGAAACGGCGTGTCGCGCTCGCGCTTCGACCTAAGACTCATCGCTAGTCTAGAGCGCGACGCGACGCGGTTGGCGTCAAAATTACGGCTTGACGCCGTATAGCAAGCCGTTCGAGCCACGCGGCGGAAAGCTACGTTGCAAGCGCGCGCCTCGGCCGCCGATGGGCGCTGCAGACGCACAACTCTCCTCCTCGGCCCGCCAATCCTTCCATATGCGATGGCGAGCCTCGTCCAGAGTCAACCGCCGAGCGCAGACGTCGCCCCAAAGGCATACGTCGGCCACATGCTTCTCCATCGCCTCGGGCCACTTCCGCAGTTCGCGATTGCGCGGATCGTCGGGCGAGCCGCCAAGCTCGAGGGGTATCTTGTAGTCTAAGTCGAACATGGCGGTGTCGTCCTCAGAAATGCCGCTCTCGCGAAGCTTGGCGCGCTTGATCGTGTTCGAAACTGAGAGAGGCGGGCGAACCGTCTCGGCCCAGCCCCGAGAGCAAATGGTGTCCTGGATCGTGGCTTGATCCACCGCGACATCGAGCGGCAAGTCCTCAGCGACAGCGATCGTCGAGAGCGCGAGCAGCGCAATACAGCTTAGGGCCGAACTCACGCGAGTCGTCCCACTTCGGCCTGGCGGCCTCCCCCACCTACCGGCAACGCTGAAGGTCAGAGCCGAAACGCCCGCGGCTCTACCGATGTTCATGACAAGGAACCTTGGGTGATTGGTGACGCCAAAGGAAGTGGTGGTTGCCAAGGCCGCTTGCAATGTGGCGCCGAGTTCAGGAGCCGCCGTATGTGGCGGCGGTGGCGGAGCACCCAGTCCTTTCACCATCTTCGCGATTTTCGATTTGCAATGCAAAGCTGCGAAAGCGGTCTTTCAAAATCAGGCGCAGCTCCCGCGCGCTTCGCTATTATCATAATAAATCAATTAGTTATATATCGCCTCGCCTATGGCGCGTCTCGTGCAACTCCTGGCCCATGAACGCCGGTCGCGGCGAGTTCCAAAGTTCAGAGGCAGGCACGAGATGTCGCTCACCACCACCTTCGAGATCCGCAATAACGCGCTGCTTGGCAGCGTAGCCCGTTCGCCGATGTTGAAGCGGGTTGTCGACATCGTCGGCGCTCTTGGCGCGCTCACGCTGTTTGCACCCCTGTTCCTGCTGACGGCGATCGCCATCAGGCTGGAGTCGAAGGGTCCGGTCTTCTTCCGCCAAACGCGGGTCGGCAAGAACGGCGCTCCCTTCTCCATGGTGAAGTTCCGTTCGATGGTCGTCGGAGCCGATGCTCTGCATGCGAAGATGCAGGGCGCGACCACGTCCCGTCACGACATCCGCTACAAGAACCAAAACGACCCGCGCATCACGCTGACCGGCCGTTTCATCCGCAGATACTCGATCGACGAGCTTCCGCAATTCTGGAACGTGCTCATCGGCGACATGTCCCTCGTCGGTCCGCGTCCGGCGCTTCCGTCGGAAGTGGCGAAATATGCCCCGAGCGATCGCGTTCGACTGCGCGTGAAGCCAGGCATCACCTGCCTCTGGCAGATCGGAGGACGTGCGAATATCGACTTCGTCGGTCAGGTTGCGCTCGACCGCCAATATGTCCGAGATCAGTCGATCGTCCTCGATCTCTGGATCCTCCTGCGCACCCCCTATGCGGTGCTCTGCGGCGAGGGCGCGTATTAAAGCGAAGCAGACGCCCTCGGTTTTGCCGGGGGCCTCTGCTTGCCGCAGATCCCTTCATGCGAGAGCGCGATGCGAAAAGGGAGAAACCGGTTTTTCGCACAAATGAGTGTGTCGCAACGGCGGAGACGGAGCGTCCCAACTCCTGCAGGCTTTTCGGGATCGTGCAGCCTTGTCAAAGGCGATGAAACCGGGGAGGCTTGCACCTGAACCGTGGTCTTTCCGCATGTCGCGAGACAATCAGTGATGGAGTGGGCGGCGATGCAATTTCATCATGATCTTTGCGGGCCTAGCGGCGGCGCAAGCGCCGCGGGAGAGTCGATATTCGAGATTGTCACCGACGAAGCGGGGTTTCTCGCGCTGGAGCCGGAGTGGGAAAAACTTCGAGCACAGCTTCACGAGCCGCGCTTCTCGCAGTCGTTCCGGTGGTTCCACTCTGGCTGGGAGACGACGGGGCGACCGCGAGGGCGACGCCTTTTCATCCTGGTCGCGCGGGTCAATGGGCGGGTAGTCCTGATTTGGCCGCTTGCGATCCGCCGCGAGCGACTGTTCTGGACGGTCGCCGCGCCGCTCGGTCCGGAATGGACCGATTACGACCCTGGTCTAGTCGAAGATTCTCCTGGAACCATCGAACGCCTTCGCGGAGCCTGGCGCTTCCTGCGCATAAACTGTCCAGCGGACGTGATTCTTGTCCAGCATTGTCGCGAGGGAGAGCCCTTGCAGGATGTTATTGGCTCAGACGCGACCCCGGGCGCCGCCAGCACAGACCTGTCGACATATGTGTCATGGGAGCGCTTTCAGGATTGGACCTCCTACTGGAACGCGCGCAGCCGCAAGTGGAGGGCCGAGGTCGGCCGCCGATCGCGGCGTTTTGCCGAACTCGGCGACGTCACGTTTGGCATCGTTGAGGATCAGGCGGAGTTCGAGTCGCTGTTGGCGTGGTCTCTTGCCCATAAGACCGCGTGGATGGCCCGCACCGGCCTCGACAACGACTTCATGCGTACGGCGGAATTCCCCGTATTCCTGCGCGAAATTGGCGCTGCGCCTTTGACGCGCGAAGGCTTTGTGATGTTCGCGTTGAAACTCGACGGTCGACCCGTCGCCACCCGGTTCGGCGCGCTGGACGCATTCCGATACGAGGATTTCTTTGAAGTGCACGACCCCGAATTCGCGCACTACTCGCTCGGTTCCTTCGCCCTCGTGGAATGCTTGAAATGGTGCCGGGAGCGCGGACTTGTTTACGATTTCCGCATCGGTGCGGAGCCGCACAAGCTAATCTGGGCGACAGGCGATCGGCCTCTGATCACCTATCGGCTGGCGCGTGGGCCGTGGGGGCGCGTCCTGCTCTGGGTCAACGCCGCCCTTGAGGAAGCTCGCGTCGCCAAGGACCGGGCGCGCACGAGCATTCCTGCCGAATACCGGCGCGGGGTAAAGCGGGCGCTGGCCGAATGGAAATCGCGCTTATTCCGATTTCGACGCAGCTAGAGCGCGATGCGAAAAAGTGCAGAGCGGTTTTCGGTCGGGGCTCAGCATCTGACACTTGGAATTCTCAGCCCTATGAATGGGCTTGCGCTTGCTGCTGGGCCGCGTTGGCCCCCCGCGAACAACTGGCTCTGCTCACGCGCTCAAATCGCTTCGCATAAGCTCCGTTCTTTTTTGCTGCGCTCGGAACGTTGTCGGCGCCCGAGAGTTAATCGTCTTAGCTAATGCCGTAAAAACACAAAGAATTTAGGAGGAGCTCATGGGTTCTCCCAATTTCGCTCGAGTCGATTTGATCGCGGCGATCCGCGCTATAGGCGCTGCGTTTATTTTCTCCGCCACGCTTGTGATCGCGCCTGCCTCTGCGCAGACTTCGGGACTTCCCCCAACCGTTCACGAGACACCAGCGCGCCCAGACCGAGCGGCGGAGGAGCTAAGGCAGAGACAAAAAGCGTGGCGCGCTGCTTTGGCGCAGCGCAAGCTGCCCAAAAAGGGCTGTTTCGCCGCGAAGTACCCTGACGCGGATTGGCAAGAGATCGCGTGCGGTCCCGCCTCGACGCATCCCAATGGTCCCGCCAATCGTCCCGCGCTGAAGCCGCGTCCGGACGCGGTGGGCAACGGCGCTGACTTCGCCGCGCAAACCTCCGGCTTGATCGCCAAGGCGGAAGGGTCATTCCCCGTCGTGCTCGGCGTGGGAAGCGAGAGCGGCGACGTGCTGGGCAAGTCTCCGGCCGTGGCTGGCGCCTGGATGCTTCAGCTCAACACGCAGTTCTTTTCCAACCCGCCGCCTTGCAAAAACGCCTCGGGATGTCAGGGGTGGGTGCAATTTCTGTATTCGCAAAGCCAATGCACGCCGACGACGTCGGGCCAGCCTGGCATCGAGTCGGGGACCGTTCCCTGCGTGTTCATCGAATATTGGATGCTCAACTTCGGTCCGACCTGTCCGGGCGCGCCCTGGATATCCGACGGGCAGAACGATTGCTTCTTCAACACGGCGTCCACCATCGCTCCGCCGCAGAACGTCGAGAATCTTAGCGATCTGGTGCTGACGGGCTCGACTGGCGGCGGCCAAGACCAGGTGATCCTGTCGTCGGGCGCACAGATGTTCGCCCTAGCGAATGACAGTGTGCTCGAATTGTCGAAATCTTGGAAAGCCGTCGAGTTCAACGTGTTCGGCGATTGCTGCTTGAGCCAGGCCGTCTTCAATGAGGGGACGACGCTTCTGGTGAACGCGGCCATAGACGACGGGACGAGAAACGCGCCCTCATGCGAAGCGAACGCCGGCACGACAGGCGAGACGAACAACCTCCTCCTGGCGTCTCCCTGCACGGCGACCGGAGGCGAGTCGCCCAAGATCGCCTTTTGGGAAAGCCTCGGCGGACCGCCCGCGGTCACGGGCCCTTTCGTCAACACCTATGCGGAGCACGATCAGCAGCACTTCGTCTATCTCTCCGCCAACGGCGACATCTGGGATGCGTTCTATTGCCCGCAATGCGGCGGTCCTGGCTGGCGCTTGCAGCTCATCAACGACGGCGGAGTCGCGCCTGACGCGCCTCCTGCGGCTTCCTTGCCTTTCGTCAACGTCTTCTTCGGGCATGACCAGCAGCATTTCGCCTATCTCGCGACGAACGAGAACGGACGCAACGGCGAGATCTGGGACGCCTTCTATTGTCCCCGCTGCAGCGGGAATCCCTGGCGTCTCCAAACGATCAACGGCCCCGGCGGCGTCACGAACGGCCCTCCCGCGGTCGCGGGCCCTTTCATCGACACCTACGCGGAGCACGACCAGCAGCATTTCGTTTATCTTGCCGCCAACGGCGAGATCTGGGACGCGTTCTACTGTCCCGGCTGCAGTGGAAACCCGTGGCGCCTTCAACAGATCAACGACGGCGGCGTCACTGGGAGGGAAGCCACTGGAAGGCCCAACGCGCCGCCCGCAGCCTCCTTGCCTTTCGTCAACGTCTACTCCGGGCATGATCAGCAGCATTTCGCCTATCTCGCGACCAATGCGGACGGCAGGAACGGCGAGATCTGGGACGCTATTGCCCGGGCTGCAGCGGCGGCCAATGGAAGACGCAGCAGATCAACGGCCCGAACAGCCTGACGGGGGGCGATCCCGCGTCAGCCGGACCGTTCGTCGACACCTACGGCGAGCATGACCAGCAGCACTTCGCTTATCTGGGGGCTAACGGCGAGATTTGGGACGCTTTCTATTGTCCTGGGTGTAGCGGAAACCCATGGCGCATCCAGAAGATCAATGAGGGCGGCGTTGCGCCTTCGGCGCCGGCCTCGGCCACGGTTCCGTTCGTCGACGTTTTTGCGGGCCACGATCAGCAGCACTTCGCCTATCTGGCCCTGAACACATTCGCGGTGACCAACGCAATCTGGGACGCGTTTTATTGTCCGGGCTGCAGCGGCCCCTCCTGGCGACCGCAGATGATCAACGGCGGCGGCGTCAGCACCGCGCCACCGGCTGCGACGGCGCCGTTCATCAATTACTTCTCGGGTCACGACCAGCAGCACTTCGCCTATCTCGCGACCAATGGGGACGGACGGATCGGCGAGATCTGGGATGTGTTCTATTGTCCGGACTGCAGCGGAAACAAATGGGTCGCGCAAAAGATCGCCGGTCAGTAGCGGTCGCGCCTCAGCCCTAAATTGTCACAGTGGTAAGCCCGTCACCAAACGACCCGAGAAAACGTCGATGTGACCTGCAAGCGTCGCTTTCGGCGTCAGCGTGGTCGTCGTCATGAAGCCGAGAATGAAGGCGCCGAGCGCCAGCCCCACCACCATTAGTGCCGACAAGCGCAGCTTTTCGCGCACGGAGTCTCTGCCGCATTTCTCAAAGAAATTGTCCGACACGACCCTCTCCCTCGGTTTGTCGATGGGGAGAAGCTAGCTTGGTTACCGCCATATGAATGTGCCGCAGCGCACCCGACCCGCAAGGGCAATGCTCCGTCGAATGGATGCTCAAGGTGACACTTTCCATCTCCGGCCCCTTGAGCCCTGCCGGATGCGAGCGCCGAGAACGGTCCTTCCCGAGGCGAGAAACAGACCCGCCCTTTGCACCGGCAAGGCCTATCTTTTCGTCGAGGTTCGCATAGCCTATGCGAGCCGGCCGCAGCGGCGCCGCCGTCTTTTTCCAGCTTGCGCCTCAGCCCTTAATCCCCACGCGCAGTCCCGGCGCGGAGCGCTCCTGCAGCACGTTGCGGCGGAAGCGAAACAGCGCGGCGGGTCTGCCGCCGGTCTTCATCGTCGTTTCGCCCGTCGCTTCGACGATCGCCGAGGTTTCGACGAGCCGGCGAAAATTCTGCTTGTGCAGACGGCGGCCGGAGAGCGCCTCGACGCTGCGTTGCAGAGCGGAGAGCGTGAAGCGCTCAGGCATCAGCTCGAAGATGACGGGTCGGTATTTCATCTTCGCGCGCAAACGCCCCATGGCGGTTGCGAGAATGCGGCGATGATCATGGCGCATCGCGGCGCCGAGCGGGGGCTGCGGGCCGCGCTTGAGCGCCGACTTGCGTCCGTCGCGCCGCGCCTCCTCGACGAGTCCCGCCTCATAGAGAAGCTCGTAGCGCTCGAGCACGTTCTCCTCGTAAAAGCCTTTGGCGGCCTGCTTGAAGAGCAGCGAGAAGCGCTCCTCGCGCGAGAGGCCCGAGGAGGAGATTTCAAACGGCGCCTCGGCGACCCAAGCGGCAAGGTCGGGCAGGATTCTCTCCTCGATCACCGCGGGGCGGCCGCTGCGCCAATCCTCCCAGGGAAGGAACTCGTACCAGCCGCGATAGCTTCCGCTTTCGTCGCGAAGCGGCTCGCCGACGCGGGTGAGCGCGAGATAGCCGATCGACACGATGTGCGGATCGCGGTCGCCCAGGCGCGCATGCCGGCCTCGATCGCCAAAAGTGTAAAGCTGCTCGACATAGCCGAGCGGCGCGCCGGTCTGCGCGGCGACGAAGGCGCGCAGCGCGAGCTCGAAGGTGCGATGGCGTAGCGGATCGAATTCGCCGGAGGGCAACGCGGCGAGAGACTCCGACGACAGCGTGAGGATGAGAGGCTCGTCGTCGCAAAGCGCGACGATGGCCGCCGTGAGATTGATCCCGAGCGGCAGGAGAGCTGGAGTCGCAAAGTTCTTTAGAGCTGGATCCACGATGGCCTCGACGTCGATCCTCTCCGCAAGTTTCAACAATGGGCTCGCCAAGCGCTCATCCTTCGAGACGCGCCCTGCGGGCGCTCCTCAGGATGAGGCTATCGGGAGGAATCAGCCTGCGGTGACAGATTTATCTCTCGCGCCCGCATCCTGTCCCCGTTTGATCCGCACCCGCGCCCTCATCCTGAAGCGCCCGCGAAGCGGGCGTCTGCGCCCTCATCCTGAGGAGCCCGCGAAGCGGGCGTCTGCGCCCTCATCCTGAAGCGCCCGCGAAGCGGGCGTCTGCGCCCTCATCCTGAGGAGCCCGCGAAGCGGGCGTCTCGAAGGATGCGCCAAAACTTTCCCGTTCAGCCATTCACCCGCCGGTCGTGCTCATATGCCTTCCGATCGCGGGCGTCTGCGTCTCGCGGTCGATGACGAAATCATGGCCCTTCGGCTTGCGCGAGATCGCCTCTTCGATCGCGCGGTCGAGCGCAACCTCGTCGGCGCCCTCGCGCAAGGGCTGGCGCAGATCGGCGCTGTCCTCTTGGCCAAGGCACATGAAGAGCCTGCCCGTGCAGGTCACGCGCACGCGATTGCAGCTCTCGCAGAAATTATGCGTCAAGGGCGTGATGAAGCCAATCCTTCCGCCCGTCTCGCGCGCGCGCAAATAGCGCGCGGGGCCGCCGGAACGATAGTCGATCTCCTCGAGCGAAAAGACCTGTGAAAGCCGGTCGCGCACTTGCGTGAGCGGCAGATATTGATCGATGCGCGCAGGGCCGTCGAGTTCGCCCAAGGGCATGACCTCGATGAAGGAAATATCCATGCCGCGATCATGGGCGAAGCGCGTGAGCGAGACGAGCTCTTCCTCGTTCGCGTCCTTGAGCGCCACAGTGTTGAGCTTGACGGCGATCCCTGCGCGCTGCGCGGCGTCGAGCCCCTCGAGCACGCGGGCGAGATCGCCGTTGCGCGTGATCGTGCGGAACTTTGTGGCGTCGAGCGTGTCGAGCGAGAGGTTGAGACGCTTGACGCCGCAGAGCGCGAGCTCGGCAGCGAAGCGCACGAGCTGCGAGCCGTTCGTCGTGAGCGTCAACTCGTCGAGCGCGCCGGAATCGAGATGACGCGCAAGCGAGCGGAACAGCGTCATCACGCCATGCCGCAGCAGCGGCTCGCCGCCCGTGATGCGCAGCTTCTTCGTGCCGCGCGCGACGAAGGCGGAGCAGAGCCGATCGAGCTCCTCAAGCGTCAACAACTCGTCACGCGGCAGGAAGCGCATGCGCTCGGACATGCAATAGACGCAGCGGAAGTCGCAGCGGTCGGTGACGGAGACGCGCAGATAGGTGATCGGCCGGGCGAAGCGATCGACCAGCGCGCGCGGCGTCGCGACGAAGGAGGAGTCTTGAGGGCGAAAGTTCATGAAAAGGCAAATAACACGCGATGCCGCCCCCGCCATAGCGGGGCTTCAAGATTCTGCGAGCAAAGCCGAGAGCGATATGTGCTTTTCCTGCATAACGCTCGCGCGTCGCACTCGATCTCATGCGCGAACGATTCCATTGCGCATGCGAGGAAAAGACGAGAGGGAGCGAAACGACGACTCAGCTGCCGGAGGTTTTGCGCTCGCCGCCTCTGTCAGCCTGCCGCTCGTCAGGCGGGGGGTAGAAGCGTCCCGTCGCGAGCATCGGCGTTCCCCCTTCCATCCGGCGCGGCACGAAGGCATGGCGCGGCTGGGCGTTGGCGGTCGGCTCCTGCGCGAGCGGGGCGATGACGACCGGCGGCGGCGCGGACGCAGTCTCGGCGGCGACGCCGACCGTCTCGGCCGGCGTGATCGCCGCGACGCGGAAGTCCGGACGGCGCGGGGGCAGGGGGATTTCCACCTCTTGCGACAGGCCGGCCATCGCCGGGAGCGGCTGGGGAGGCGCGGGGCTGCGATCGGCGAAGGCCAGCGCTTCGGCCGGCTCGCCTTCGGGGCGCGCGAGCGCCTTGGCGACGGCCGTCTTCACGCTTTTCGCCATGCTCTGGAGGGCATCGTCGTGCGGGGTCTCGGCCTGAGCGATGGCCTGCGCCGGGTCCTTACGGCTTGCGATCATCACGCCGTCATCGTGACCGGGATTGCAGTTGCGCATGCCGAGCGCGATCAGCTCTCGCCCGCTCAGCACTTTATACTGCCGCGTCAAATAGCCGAGGCGGGCCCGCACGGCGGTCGGATAGCTGTCGAAGAGCTGTTGGGAGACGCCGAGGTCGACCTCGCGGGTTATCGCGTTATAGGCTTGGTGAAATTTGACCTGCGCGTCCGGATAGACGCAGACGTTGGGCAGGCTCAAGGCCATGGTGCAGGCCGAGCGGCACTCGTGCAGGCGGACTTCGCGATTTTGGCGGCGATAGAGTTCCGTCTGCGCTTCATAGTCGCTGACGAGACCGCCCGTGTCCTTATAGACAATCACGGGCGCGGGATTGGGAGGCGGTGTCAGGTAACCCAAAACAAGCCCTCAACTTTTCTTTGAGGTTGACGGGGAATTCACCACGCCCTGATGAAGAATCCTTTAAGAGCGGGCGACGATCCGGCCCCGCAAGGGCCATCGATGCGCGGAGCCTAAGATCCGATCATGCAACTTTTGGGGCGCCGTCGCGGCGAGAAAAGGGCCGGCGTCCGTCTTTCTCGCTACTGAGCCCTGCAGCGGCGGGTGCGGCGCATCCGCCGCAATCGCAAAAACGTCATCGCTTCTAGAAAGTTAGCGCGCGCTTCGTGCGAGAAAACGGGATCCTTCTCTCGCCGCGCGCCGGAACCTTTATGCGCCTAAAACGTTTAAGGCGAAACCAGGCCGCGGCCGAGAATGCGGGACTGCAGCGTTCTCGCGGCCAAAAGACAGAACGCGTCCTTGCGGAAACGCGCGAGCCGGACGCTCAAAAAATGACGCTGGAGGACAGAATGGCGTTGGTGGTGAAGTCGCAGGGAGCGCCCATGACGGTCTTTTCCTTGCTCTCCGATGCCCGGGGAAGCAGAGGGATCTTCAAAGCCTTGCCCTCCCTTGCGGTCTTCGGCCTCGCCTTTTTCGCGCTCGGCTTCGCCTTCGGTCACGGCTACTGGGTCGTCGCCCTGTGGACGGCGGCTGCGGCTCTGGCCTGGATCTTCATGCGCGGCGCGTCCGACGCCTCGCTGCCCCCCGAGGGCCTTCGTGAGGAGTGAGCCGGGACTCCTCACGCTGACGATCTCGCTCAAATCGTATTGAGAGGCGAACCTCGAGCGCCCGGACTCCGCGCGGCGCCGGGATGGCTTCCGTGAGGCCGCGCCGGCGAAGAGCTGGACGGGAAAGTTTCGCCTGTCCCCATCCTCACCCGTGAGCCTAGCGGCTTTGGCCCAGCGCTCGTCAGGGGCGGGCGCGCGCGGCTGACGCGGGGGCCACAGAGCAGAAATTGAGAGGCTGCCCCGGCAGAATTTCCCAAAAAAGCCGGGTTTTGGATGAAAATCTCTTGCTCGCGAATTATCCGGAGCCTTTCGAGGGCGGAGGGTCATTGACCAAGGACCTCACGAATTTCATCGCGATGGCGCGCTGGGTCGCGGCCGTCGCGGTGCTCGTCGGCCACGCTGGCGTGCTGATCAACATCTCCGACATCATGGTCGCGCCGCACGGGCCCGGCGTCTATGCTTGGTGGTTTCTTTCCGCCTTTTCGCATCAGGCGGTGCTCGTCTTTTTCGTGATCTCGGGATTTCTCATCGGCGGGCCGCTCCTGCGCGATCGGGCGCGAGCGGAACCCTATTTGGGCAGTTATTTCGCCGACCGCTTCAGCCGCATCTACATCGTGATGATTCCGGCGCTCCTGTGGACTTTTGCGATCGACACAGTCGGGCGCGCCGTCTTTCCGGCGACCGGCGTCTATGACGCGCCCTTCTTCGCCTCGGTCTTCGAGCCGATCCAATATCTCTGGACACTGCTTCAGCAGCAGCATCTCTGGGCGGCGCAGGCCGGCACCAACGGGCCGCTTTGGTCGCTTGCTTGCGAGATGTGGTATTATATTACCTTCCCCTTGCTGCTTGCGCCCTTCTGCTCGGCCTATTCCCGGTTTTGGCGGTTCTCGGGCCTCGGCCTCGGCGTCGTGCTGGTGGCCGTTTTGGCGACCCCCGAGCTCATGGCGGCGTCGGGCGTCGACGTGGGCGCGCGCGGGCTCATGCCCATGCTCAACAATGGCGTCGGGATGTTCCTCTTCGGCTATGGCGTATGGGCCCTGGGCGCCCTGGTCCGCGTCGCGCCCCGCCCCGTCGTGGGCTCCATTTGGATCGCGCTCGGCTTGTTCCTCGCGGCGCTTGCGGTCACGCGTCTGGCCGTGCGCGGGCCGATCCTGGCGGCGCATCCTTGGCTTTCCGCCGTCGGCGATTTCAGCGTCGTCGCGAGTTTTGCGACGCTGCTCTTGGCGCTGCGCCATGCGCCGCCGGGCGGTTTCTTCTCGCGCCTCGGCCCGATCCACTGGCGGCTCTCGGATTTCTCCTATTCGCTCTATGCGACGCACGCGCCGCTCGTCTTCTTCGTCTGGGCGGCTGTGGGCGGGCTTTTCGGGCGAGAATGGTTCAAGCAGCTCCCGACGCCCGCGCATTGGATCACGGTCGCCGGTCTGATGCTTGTGGGGCTGGTCTTCGCCTATGCGTTCTCGCGCGTGACGGAGTCGCGCACGAAGGAGCTGCGAGACTTCCTGCGCACGGCGCGGGTCCCGCTTTTCCGCCGCGCCGCCGCCGTCCGGGCGGTCGACTGAGCCGCTACTCGTATTTTCCGAAACTTGCTCGAAGTTCTCGCGCGAGACTTGTGCAAAGCGCTAACCCGCCGGCCGTGCGCCGAAAGGAGCGAGTCTGCCGCAAGCTTAGTCTTGCCAAGCGCCGCCAGCCTGGGCGATAGGGCGTGACGGCCCTCGCAAAAGCGACGGAGCCAAGAGGAAAGACGGCCAAGAGGAAAGACGCATGAGAAACTATTCCGTCGCGCTCCTGTCGGCCGGTCTGGCCATGGCGATCATGACCGGCGCGGCTCTCGCGCAGCCGACGCCCGCCCCAGCGCCGGGGGGCGCGGACCGCAAAGCGCTCGCGAAGGAATGTTCGAAGCAGGCGGACGCCAAGGGGCTGCGCGGCAAGCCGCGGAAGCGCTTCCGCGACGCCTGCAAACGGGGTCAAACCGGCGGCGCGCTGTAAAGCCGCCGCGGCGGCGCCCGTCTCGCCCCCAGAGAGGCGTCCCGGATAACGGAAGCTGAATTGCCCGCGGGCGCGCGAGGCGCTATATCCCGCCAAGACAAAGGACCGCGTGGGCGCCGTCCCTCGAGCGGAGACGTTCGAGCGACCGCCAGCAGGATGCTCGGACGAATTCTGATAGCAAAAGTCTTTCCGCTTTTGCGTCAAGTCGTTCTCGGCGTGGGACCGTAAGCCCTGAGACGACATGCCCTGGCGCGACCAAAACGAACCTCCGCATCGAAACAACGATCCCTGGGGCAAAGGGACCGGCCCCTGGGGCTCCGGTCCCGGCGAAGGGCCGCCCGATCTCGAGGAATTCCTGCGTCGTAGCCAGGAAGGCTTGAAGCAGGTTCTGCCCTCGGGCCTCGGCGGACGCGGCGTTGCGATTCTTATCCTTTTGACCTGTCTGGCTTGGCTTTCGTCCGGTTTTTACACAGTCGGCCCGAACGAGATCGGCCTCAATCTCATCTTCGGCAAATATCGCGGAAAGACGCAGGCCGGCCTCAACTACAATCTGCCGAGCCCGATCGGCTCGGTGATCAAGCTGCCGGTCACCGACCGCAACTCCATTGACATCGGCTTCCGCGAGGACGGCGCCGCCACGCGACGCCGCACCAGCGCGCAGGGCCCGGAGGCGCCCGAAGAAAGCCTGATGCTCACCGGCGACGAGAACATCGCCGACATCAAATTCCGCGTGATCTGGCAGATCGATCCGACGCGCCCCGAGGATTTCGCCTTCAACGTCTTCGATCCGCCCGCGACAGTGCGCAGCGTCGCGGAATCGGCGATGCGAGAGATCGTCGGCCAGTCGCAGATCCAAAAAATCCTCACCGCCGACCGCAAGCTCATCGAGCCGGCCTCGCAGCAGCTAATGCAGAAGATTCTCGACGGCTACAAAAGCGGCGTGCAGATCGTGCAAGTGCTGCTGCTCTCCGTCGATCCTCCCCCGCAAGTCATCACCGCCTTTCGCGACGTGACGGCCGCTCAGCAGGATTTGCAGCGTCTCGGCAACGAGGCGGAAGCCTACGCCAATAAGGTCGTGCCGGAAGCGCGCGGCGCGGCGGCGCGCATCGTGCAGGAGGCGGAGGCCTATCGCGAGCAAGTGGTGGCGGAGGCGCGGGGTCAGGCGTCGCGCTTCGAGCAAATCTACGAGCAATATAAGCGCGCGCCCGAGCTCACGCGCGAGCGTCTCTATCTCGAGACGATGGAGCGCGTTTTGGGCGGCGCCGAGAAGGTCGTGCTCGACGAGCAGGGCTCCGGCTCGGGCGTCATGCCCTATGTGCCGCTCCCGGCTTTCGCGCCGTTCCAGGGAGGCCAGCGCAAATGAGGCTCGCACTACCCTTGCTTCTTGCCGCGATCGTCGTTTTCGTGGTCGCGCTCGGCGCCGTGTTCACGGTCGGACAGACCGAGCAGGCCATCGTGCTGCGCCTCGGAGAGCCCGTCGCCGGCCGCGGCCTCGTCACTGAGCCCGGCCTTCACTTCAAGCTGCCGCTGATCGAGAATGTCGTTTATCTCGACAATCGCATCCTCTTCGCGGAGAGCCCGAATCTCGAGGTGCTCGCCTCCGACAATCAGCGTCTCGAGGTGGACAGTTTCCTGCGCTATCGGATTATCGATCCCCTGCGATTCTATCAAACCGTCGGCGGGGAGCTCGGCGCCAAGAACCAACTCGCCTCCGTGCTCAATTCGGCGGTGCGGCGCGTGCTGAGCGAGGCCAATCAGCGGCAGATCGTGCGCGACGAGCGGGCGGCGCTGATGGTCAAGATCAAGGAGCAGGCGGATCTCGAGGGGCATAAATTCGGCGTCGCGGTGGTCGACGCGCGCATCCGCAGGGTCGATCTGCCGCAGCAGATATCCGAGAAGGTCTACGGTCGCATGCAGACTGAACGCGCGCGCGAGGCCGCCGAATATCGTGCGCAGGGCGCGGAGCAGGCGCAAAGGATAACAGCCAAGGCCGATCGCGACGTCATCGTGCTGAAGGCCGAGGCGCAGCAGCAGGCCGATCAGACCAAGGGCGAGGGCGACGCCGAGCGCAGCCGCATCTTCGCCGAGAGCTTCGGCAAGGACCCGGACTTCTTCGCCTTTTACCGCTCCATGCAGGCCTATGAGACGGCCTTCAAGGGCGGCGACACGCGCTTCCTGATCAACCCGCGCTCCGACTTTTTCCGCTTCTTCTCCTCGCCCATGATCGCGAAGGCCCACCCGGCCGAGGAAGCGGAAAAGAAACCCTGACGCGAGAAAACACAAACCCGCGGATCGTCGCGGCTGCGATGGAGCGTCCCTATCGGGAGAGTAAGCGTCACGGAGCGAGTTGGAGCCCGTCCGACATGCGCTCCAGCTTTCGATCCCGCGCGATGTCGATCATTGAACGACTCCGTTCGAGTGGAGGCGCGCGAGATCGCGCTGCGTTAGGGCCGAGTCGCCTGAACGCAGAAAACATGATCAATTCAAGTTAGATTGGAGCGCGTTTTCTGCGACCGCGCGCTCGCCGCGACAAGGAGATGAGCTTGAGACGATACGCGCCGAAGACCGCCCTCGCCGCGGCGCTGTTCTTCATTTCTTTGACGCTCGCACCGTCCTGGGCCAGAGGCCCGGAATCGCTCGCCGATCTCGCGGCGGAAGTCTCGGACGCCGTCGTCAACATCTCCGCGGAAGTCGTCGAGCCGAAGCGCGGCAAGATCGCTCAAGTGGACCCCAGCGCGCCGTCCTTCGACGAATATTTCGACGAGTTTCTGCGCCGGCAGCAAAAGCTCAATCCCGGTCTTCCCGAGCCGCCGCAAGAGAGCCACGGCGCGATGGGCTCCGGCTTCGTGATCGATCCTTCGGGGATCATCGTCACCAATAATCATGTCATCGCCGACGCCAATGAGATCACCGTCAACTTCACCGATGGACAGAAGCTCAAGGCGGAGATCATCGGCAAGGATGCGAAGGTCGACGTCGCCGTGCTGCGCGTGAAACCCGAGAAGCCGCTCAAATCCGTCAAATTCGGCGACAGCGACAAGACGCGCGTCGGCGATTGGGTGCTCGCTGTCGGCAATCCCTTCGGACTCGGCGGCTCGGTGTCGCAGGGCATCATTTCGGCGCGCAACCGCAACATCGACAAGGGTCCCTACGACAATTACATCCAGACGGACGCCGCCATCAACAAGGGCAATTCCGGCGGTCCGATGTTCAACATGAACGGCGAGGTCATCGGGATCAACACGGCGATCCTTTCGCCCTCCGGCAATTCGATCGGCATCGGCTTCGCGACGCCTGCGAACACTGTGGCGCCGATCATCGAGCAGTTGCAGAAGTTCGGCGAGACGCGCCGCGGCTGGCTGGGCGTCCGCATCCAGAGCGTCGATGACGCGATCGCTGAGACGCTCGGATTCGGCAAGCAGCGCGGCGCGCTCGTCGCGGCCGTCGACGAGCGGGGACCGAGCAAGGGCGCCGACGTGAAGATCGGCGATCTCATCGTCAAATTCGACGGCAAGCCGATCAAGGACTCCCACGATCTGCCAAAGGTCGTCGCGCTGACGCCGGTCGGCAAGGCGGTCGAGATCGTCGTCATTCGCGACGGCAAGGAGCAGACGAGAAGGGTGACCTTGGGCCGCCTCGAGGAGAGCGAGAAACTGGCGACCGCCGAGGCCAGCGCGCCCAAGGAGGCGGAAAAGCCGCCCGCGGCGCTGGGCTTGGAGTTCGGCAAGCTCTCCGACGAATCGCGCAAGCGTTACCAGATCAAGGAGGCCGTGAAGTCCGGCGCCGTGATTCTTTCTGTCGACCCGCATTCCGACGCCGCCGAGAAGCGCCTGCGCGCGGGCGAGATCGTGACCGAGATCAATCAAGAGTCCGTCGCCGAACCCGCTGATGCGGTCAAGAAGATCGCGGCGCTGAAGGAAGCCGGCAAGAAATCGGCGCTGTTCATCGTCGCCAACAGCCGCGGCGACACGCGTTTTGTTGCGGTGACGCTCGGGGAGTGAGCGGGTGCGGGCCTAGGCCCCTCCCTGTCCCTCCCCCGCCATAGGGCGTCTTTGGACGCCCGCCTTTCGACGAGCTACGGCGGGAGAGGGGACCCTAACGACCAGCTTTCGGAATTTGAATGCAGCGCCGAGTCCGCCCCCTCTCCCGCGAAGCGGGGGAGGGCTGGGGGAGGGGGCAAGGTTAAAGCGTCCGCGCTTCATCGCCCGCCGCATTGTCCCAACCCCAAATCCCGGTTATCGACGGGGTCCAAGGGCGGGGCTTCGGCCGCCGCCGCATGCTTCCAGAGACCAGTACGGCCCCATGAAATTCGCCCTCGACATCACCCGCGCAGAGAATTTTCCCGAATGGTATCAGGCCGTCGTGGCCCAGGCGGATCTCGCCGAGGCGAGCCCGG
Organism: Methylocystis bryophila; assembly: GCF_027925445.1. NCBI lineage: Bacteria > Pseudomonadati > Pseudomonadota > Alphaproteobacteria > Hyphomicrobiales > Methylocystaceae > Methylocystis > Methylocystis bryophila. Next base: position 3,493,746 of record NZ_AP027149.1, on the reverse strand, counting down.
TGCGCGGCTGCATGATCATCAAGCCCTGGGGCTGGGGCGTATGGGAGCTTGTGCAGGCGGCGCTCGACAAGCGCATCAAGGAGACCGGGCACGAGAACTGCTACTTCCCGCTCTTCATCCCCTTGAGCTTCATCGCCCAGGAGGCGGCCCATGTCGAAGGTTTCGCCAAGGAGATGGCGGTCGTCACCCATCACCGGCTGAAGGCCGCGGACGGAAAGCTCTTCGTCGACCCCGAGTCCGAACTGGAAGAGCCGCTCGTCGTGCGACCGACGTCGGAGACAATAATCGGCGACGCCTTCCGGCGCTGGGTCGCGTCCTATCGGGACCTACCCGTGCTCATCAATCAATGGGCGAATGTCGTGCGCTGGGAGATGCGAACGCGCATGTTCTTGCGCACGAGCGAATTCCTCTGGCAGGAGGGCCACACGGCCCATGCCGACGCCGAAGACGCGCGCGCCGAGACCCTGAAAATGCTGGAGGTCTATCGCGAGCTCGCGGAAGATGTGCTGGCGATGCCCGTGGTGGTGGGCGAAAAGCCGGAGAACGAGCGCTTCCCCGGCGCCGACAACACATTTTCGATCGAAGCGATGATGCAGGACGGGAAGGCGCTGCAGGCCGGCACCTCGCATTATCTCGGCACGAACTTCGCCAAGGCGCAGAACATCCGTTTCCAGTCGGCGACAGGGGATCTCGAATTCTGCCACACGACGAGCTGGGGCGTTTCAACCCGGCTCATCGGCGGCGTGATCATGACGCATGGCGACGACGACGGGCTGCGCCTGCCGCCGAAGATCGCGCCCAAGCAGATCGTAATCGTCCCGATGCTGCGCGAGAAGCCTGAGGATGCCGAGGTCCTGGCCTATTGCGAGAAGCTCAAGAGCGAGCTCGACCGTCTCACAGCCTTCAGCGCGCCGGTGCGCGCCCATCTCGACAAGAAGCCGGCGCGCGCGGCCAATAAGCGCTGGGACTGGGTGCGCCGCGGCGCGCCGATCATTCTGGAGGTTGGACCGCGCGATATGGCGAACGACAGTGTGACGCTGCTGCGCCGCGACCGACTGCGCGACGGCGAGAAGATCGCCTCGACGGGAATGACGCGAAGCGCGCTGATGGAGCTGGCGCCGGCGTTGCTCGCCGACATTCAGGCCGCCCTCTTCGACGAGGCGAAGGCCAAGCGTGACGCGAACATCCGCACGGATCTCGCGACGTTTGAGGCCGTCGCCGCCTATTTCGGTGAGGAGGCGGAAGACGGCGCGGGCGCCTTCAAGGGCTGGGTGCGCGCGCCCTGGTCGCGTCCGACCGGCGCGGAGCTGGAGCAGGTTGAGCAGCGCCTGAAGGCCTATAAGCTCACGCTGCGCAACGCGCCGCTGGGTCAGGAGCCCGCCAAGGGCAAATGTGTGTTCACCGGACGCGACGCCGTCGAGGACATTCTGATCGCCCGAGCCTACTGAAGCGGCGCTCCGCGCTTCACCTGCGCTCGCCCACGGGAATCATCGCGACCCTGACCTCGAGCTCCTGCTCGCCCGATCCGGTCACGACGCCGTCGATGGGCGAGACGTCGGAATAGTCGCGGCCGATGGCGACGACGACGTGATCGTCGCCGACCGCCGTGCAATTGGTCGGGTCGAGTCCGATCCAGCCGAAAGCGGGACCGCACCAAACGGAAACCCAGGCGTGCGAGGCGTCGGCGCCTTCGAGGGACGGCAGGCCCCCGACGGGAAGCGTCCGGATGTAGCCGCTGACATAGGCCGCGGGCAGGCCCAGCCCGCGCAGCCCCGAGATCATCAAATGGGCGAAGTCCTGACAAACGCCGCGACGCTTGGCGAAGACCTGCGCGATCGGCGTGCCGATCTTGGTGGCGCGCGCGTCATAAACGAAATCCGCATGAATGCGGCGCATGAGGTCCTGCGCGCCTTCAAGAACCGTCCTGCCGCAAGGGAAGCTTTCGGAGGCATAGCGCGTGGCCGTTTCGTCGAGCGGCGCGAGGCGGCTCGGAAAGAGCGCATGCACGGGCGACGCGGCCGCAAGCGAATTACAGGCCTGCGCCAGGCGTCGCGCCTCCCGCCACTCCGGCGTCAACGCTGCTGCGGGAGCGATTGGGCGATCGACCTCGACTCGCGCGCGCAGGACGATGCGCAGCTTCGTATGCGGCGTGTTGACTTGCGCCTCGACGACGCGATTGCCGAAGAAATCGCGCCGCTCTCGCACGGTATGAGGCGTCGGAGTCGTCTCGATCGCGCTGAAGTCGACCTTTTGCCCGCGATCGTCGTTGCGCGGGAGCAGCCGGATGACGCCGCGCGTGGAGGCGACGGGCGCCGCGTGGACATAGGTCGACGTATGGGTGATGTCGTAGATCACGCGAGCCCCGAAGGCTCGTCTTTCGGCGCGTCCGCCGTCGCCTGAACGAAATAGCGATCCGCCAGCGCGTCCGCGAGCAGCATGATGCTTTGCTCGAACTCCAGCACGCGCTGCGCGTCGACGCGCCGGGCGTCTTCGACCTCGATTTCCGCACGCAGCTTCAAGGCCAGTCGACGCGGCGCTTCCGGCATGCCGTCGCTGTGCAAGGTCGGCAGCGCTGCGAGATGGGCGTCGATCTGCGCGAGCTGGAAGCCCACGGAGCGCGGGTTGAAAGGATCGAGCATGACCATGTCCAGGGTTCTCACGCGCGAGACTTCGCCGAGATAGCGCGAACGGTAGGTGATCTGCGAATCGATCAATTCGAGCAGGGCGTCGAGGCTATCGTCGTTCGCCTCCGCGTCGGCGAACTGGCGCGCGAAGCGACAGGTGACGATCGCCCGCTCGATGCGTTTGCCGAGATCGAGAAAATCCCAGCCGGCGACGCGATTGAAATTCTCGCTCATGTAACCGGAGAGCGCCGCGAGCGCGTATAAGGCGAGCTGCACGTTCTCCAGCATCTCGGGCTCGGAGTCCGTGAGCTTCGCCGCTCGCTCCAGCCGCATTTCGAGCCTGGCGACGAGCTGCCAGACCTCGGGAGAGATTCTATCGCGGACGATCGAGGCCGCCGCTCTGATCTGCCCCGCGATGGAGAGCGCCGAGCCGTAAGCGCTCGGATCGCTCGTCGCGGCGACGGTGATTGCGGCCGCCGACTGCTCCGACAGCTCGGAGACGGCGCCCCAGGCGAGGAGCATCCGTTTCAGCCGCTCGACCACCCATCGCCGATCCGACCACTCGTCGGTAAGACGGTGACAGAGCGCCCGCACGAGCCGAAGCGTCGCTTCGGCGCGCTCGAGATAGCGGCCCATCCAGAAGAGATTGTCGGCGGCGCGGCTCGGAAGATTGCCCAGCACGCGAATGATGCGGTCGTCACGTAGCGACGCCACCAGGCTCGTTTCCTCGACGCGGCGTTCGGCGAGCACCCACACGTCGGCCGAGCTCGCCCCCGCTCCCATGGAGACGGCCTGCATATTCGGGTCATCGGAGACGCGGCAGAATCCGCCGGGCATGACGCTCCACCCATCGGATGTCGCCGCCGCGAAGACGCGCAGCACGAAAGGCCGTGGGGCGAGCGCGCCGTCGACGAAGCTCGGCGTCGTCGAGAATTTCCCGATCTCCTGCCCGACATAGTCCATGCCGCGCGCCTCGAGCGCGGCCGCGAGCCGTTCCCGGCCGCTCGAGTCGAGCGCTGCGCCGATCGTCGCGCCGTCTTTCGCGAAACCCGGCGCCTTTTCGCCATGGGCGCCGGTGATGGCGAGCGCATCGAGTCTCGCCAATATGTCTTCGCGGGCCCGGGGATCCCCGCACCACCAGGCGCCGGTCTGCGGCAGCCGCAATTCCTCCCCGAGAAGCTTCGGGGCGAGGGCGGGCAGAAAGGAAAAGACGGCCCGCGACTCGACGAGGCCCGCGCCGGGCATGTTCGTGACGGCGACGGCTCCTTGACGAATGGCGTCGAACAATCCCGGCACGCCCAAGCGCGACGCCGCGTTCATCTCCAGCGGATCGCACCAATCGGCGTCGATGCGCCGCCAGACCACGTCGACGCGCTTTTGTCCGGCGATCGTGCGCACGTGCAGACGGTTCTCATTCACGATGAGGTCGGCGCCTTCGACGAGCAGAAAACCGAGATGACGGGCGAGAAGGGCCTGCTCCGAATAAGTCTCGCTATAGGGACCGGGCGTCATCAGGCAGATGCGCGGCGCCGAGCGCTGCGCGGTCGCCGCGAGACCGACGCGAAAATCGCGAAAGAACGGACCGACGCGGCGCACGTTCATCTCGCGATAGAGACTCGGGAAAGTACGCGCGAGAATGAGCCGATTTTCGATCGCGTAGCCTGCTCCGGAAGGGGCCTGCGCGCGATCTCCGAGCACGCGCCAAGATCCGTCGGCGCCGCGGGTCACATCGACGGCGTAAAATCCGAGCCAACGCCCTCCCTGGGGGGCCACGCCGTGCATGGGGCGAATGTAATTGGGCGAGCCGGCCAAGGCCGCGGCGGGAAGCGCGCCCTCCGCGACGAGACGAGCCTCGCCATAGACGTCGCGCAGAAAGCGCTCGAGCAGGGTGGCGCGCTGCGTCACGCCCGCGGCCAGTCCGCGCCAGTCGCTTTCCGTGATGAGCAGAGGCAAACGGCTCAGCGGCCACGGCCGCTCGCGCGCCTCCCCATGCACGCGGTAGGTGACGCCGTAATCTCTAATGCGCCGGCCCGCGGCGGCGAAGCGATGCTCGAGCTCATTCTCGCCGAGCGCCGACAGGGAGTCGAAAAAGGTCAGCCAATGCGCGCGCGGGCGGCCGTCCGGCCCGATCAGCTCGTCATGCGTGCCGGCTAGGGGACTGTAACCCGCGAGCCACGCCGAGACGGGGACCGAATCGTCGTCGCGCCAGGCGCTCTGCTCAACCGCCAAGTCGCCTCCGTAAATCCAGGCTCAAGGGGAACTCTCCCGCCAGCTCCTCTCGCGGCAGATCGATCCGTCCGGGCGTATGGCCGTGCTCCTGGAAGCGGGCGAGCCGCCGCGCCTCCGCCTCCTGCGCGTTGACGGGAAAGGTCTCGTAACTGCGTCCGCCGGGATGGGCGACGTGATAGACGCAGCCGCCCAGCGAGCGCAGGCTCCAAGTATCGATCACATCGAAGGTGAGAGGGGCGTGCACCGGGATCGTCGGATGCAGGCCTGAAGCCGGCGTCCAGGCCTTGAAGCGAACGCCTGCGACGGCTTCGCCTTGCGCGCCCGCGCTCGTCATCGGCACCCGCCGGCCGTTGCAGCCAATCGCATGCCGCCCGGGCACGAAGCCTTGCGCTTTCACCTGCAGCCGCTCGACCGACGAGTCGACGTAGCGCACGGCGCCGCCGCCGCCGCTCTCCTCGCCCAGAACGTGCCAGGGCTCGAGCGCATGGCGGATCTCGAGCCGCACGCCGCCGTGCTCGACGGCGCCTGCGAAGGGAAAGCGGAACTCGCGCTGCGCCTCGAACCACTCGGGCTCGAAGTTGTAACCGGCGCGGCGCAGGTCGCCGAGAACGTCGAGAAAATCCTCCCAGACGAAATGCGGCAGCATGAATTTATCGTGCAGCGCGGTTCCCCAGCGCACGAAATTGCCTTCCTGCGGCTCGCGCCAGAACCAGGCGACGAGCGCGCGCAGCAGCAATTGCTGAGCGAGGCTCATGCGCGCGTCGGGCGGCATCTCGAAGGCCCGAAACTCGACGAGCCCTAACCGTCCCGTCGGGCCATCGGGCGAGTAAAGCTTGTCGATGCAGATTTCGGCGCGATGCGTGTTGCCGGAAACGTCGACGAGCAGATTGCGATAGAGCCGGTCGACGAGCCAGAGCGGAAACTCGCCCGATCCCGGCGCTGGCGTGTTGGCGAGCGCGATCTCCAGTTCATAGAGAGAGTCGTGCCGCGCCTCGTCGACGCGCGGCGACTGGCTCGTCGGGCCGATGAACATGCCGGAGAAGAGATAGGACAGCGAGGGATGCCGCTGCCAGTAGAGCACGACGCTCTTCAGGAGATCCGGCCGGCGCAGGAAGGGCGAGTCGGCGGGCTTCTCTCCGCCCAGCACGACGTGATTGCCGCCGCCCGAGCCCGTCTGCTTGCCGTCGAGCAGAAACTTGTTCGTGGTGAGCCGCGCCATGCGCGCCTCTTCATAGAGCGTCGTCGTCGTTTCGACCACCTCGCGCCAGGAGGCGGCAGGGTGAATGTTCACCTCGATCACGCCGGGGTCGGGCGTCACCTTGATGACGTTGAGCCGCGGGTCGGAGGGCGGCGGATAGCCCTCGACGTGCACGGGCAGGCCCATCTCATTGGCGGTCGCTTCGATGAGGGACACCAGCTCGAGATAATGCTCGAGCTTTGCGACCGGCGGCATGAACACGCACAGCACGCCGTCGCGCGGTTCGATCGCGAGCGCGGTGCGCACCACGCCTTCGACGAGAGACTGCTCCTGAACGTCCTGGCCGGCCGAAGCTGCCCGCTCGGAATGGACTTGCCGGAACGTCGTCGCTTCGAAATCCGGAAGCTCCGGCCGCTCCTCGAGCGGATCCTGCGGGTGAATGTGCTCAGGCTCGGCCGCGTGGGGGAGGGAGGGCAGCGGCAGCCTTAGGCCGATGGGCGAGTCGCCCGGCGCCAGGAAGAGGCGTTCGCGGCGAAGCTTCCAGCGTTCCGATCGCCAACCGGATGTCGCTTGCGCGTTCCAGCGCTGGATCGGAAGAACGAAGCCGGTCGGCGTGCCCAAGCCGCGTTCGAACACGCGGCGCATGCGCGCGCGCTCTTCAGGATCGGCGAGCTTCGGATCGGTCGGATCGACGTTGAAGGGTAACTGCGCCTCCTTCTCCATCCACAGAACTGGGTCTTCGAAGGCCGGCATGACACAGTCGGCGGCGACCGTGAGGCCCGTGGCAATTTTCGCAGCGAAGCGCTCGGCCGCCGCCACGGTCGCCGCGTTGGAGCCTGCCGGGCGATCGATGAGACGCTCGTCCTTCCAGATCGGCTTGCCGTCCTTCCGCCAATAAAGCCCGAAAGCCCAGCGCGGTAGGCTCTCGCCCGGATACCACTTGCCCTGGCCGTAATGCAGCAGCCCAGAAGGCGCGTAAACGTCGCGCAAACGGCGAATGAGCGCGTCGGCGTGATCGCGCTTGGTCGGACCGACCGCGGCCGTGTTCCACTCGGCGCCCTCGAAATCGTCGATGGAGATGAAAGTCGGCTCGCCGCCCATGGTGAGCCGCACGTCCTCCTTCACGAGATCGGCGTCCACCGTCTGCCCAAGCCGATCGAGCCGCGCCCAGGCCTCGTCGCTGAAAGGCGCCGTGACACGCGGCGCCTGCCGAATGCGCTCGACGCGCATTTCGAAGCCGAACTCGACATTCGCGGGATCGACCACGCCCGAGATCGGCGCGCAGGCGCGATAATGCGGCGCGCCGCACAAAGGCAGATGGCCCTCGCCGCAGAAAAGGCCGGACGTCGGATCGAGGCCGATCCAGCCCGCGCCGGGAACATAAACCTCCGTCCAAGCGTGCAGATCGGTGAAGTCGCGATCCGTCCCCTTCGGCCCTTCGATGGGATCGACGTCCGCCTTGAGCTGAATGAGATAGCCGGAGACGAAACGCGCGGCGAAGCCCAGCCGCCGCAAAAGCTGCACGAGAAGCCAGGCGCTGTCGCGGCAGGAGCCGGATTTGAGCGACAGCGTTTCTTCCGGCGACTGGACGCCCGCCTCCATGCGAATGAGGTAGCGAATCTCGCGATTGAGCTGCGCGTTGAGCTCGACGAGGAAGGGGATCGTCCTCAAAGCCTCCGACGATTGTTCCTTCAGGAAGTGACCCAGAAAGGTCTCCGTCAGCGGGCCAACGTCGACGGGGTCGAGATATCCCGGCAGCTGTTCGAGCGTGTCGGGCGGATAGGAGAAGGGATAATGCTCGGCCGTCGGCTCGACGAAAAAATCGAAGGGATTGAAGACAGCGAGCTCGGCAAGGAGGTCGACCTCGATGCGAAACTCCTCCGCCTTATTGGGGAAGACGAGGCGCGCGAGCCAATTGCCGTGCGGATCCTGCTGCCAATTGATGAAATGGTCGGAGGGCGAAATCTTCAGCGAGTAGCCGGTGACGCGCGTGCGGCAATGCGCGGCGGGGCGCAGCCGCACGATCTGCGGACCGAGCGAGATGGGCCGGTCGTATTTGTAGTGCGTGACGTGGTGAAGCGCGACCTGGATCGACACTGAAAACCCATTCTCCGATTGAGCATTGCCGCCGGCATAGCACAAAGGGCTTGGCGGGACATGTCAAGGGAGGCGCGGCCGGGATAGCGGGCATGCTGCATAAGGAGCGGGCGCTGGGGACCACGCTGGGCTTGGCAATCGCCAGGAACCCCGGCAGAATCCGCGAGGCCGGCGCGTATAAATGAGGCTGCCCCGGTTATTTCTCAGGACTTCGCGCGATCCAACCCTCTTCCGTTGCCTCCCAGTCAAGCGGCCGCGTCAACTTTGCCGTGGCGCGGCTCCGTGATATCGCCGGCTCCTCTTAGCAACCTTGGGGGTGACGATGAGCCATTGCAGTCGGCGCATGTTTCTTGGCGGCGTGATCGGAGCCGGAGCGTTCGTCGCGACGCCTTCCGCTTTCGGCAATGAGGAGAGCGAGGACATCTCCCAGCTGAAGCCCGGACAGTTCACATGGCGCCCGGAGCTCGCGCCGACAGGACCGGTCTCCATCGTCGTTTCCCTTCCGCAGCAGCGTGTGCATGTCTATCGCAACGGCATCCGCATCGGCGTCTCCACCTGCTCGACCGGCAAGGCCGGACACGCGACTCCGACCGGCGTCTTCGTCGTGTTGCAGAAAGACAAGAATCATCGCTCGTCCACTTATGACGACGCGCCCATGCCCAACATGAACCGCCTGACGTGGTCCGGCGTGGCGCTGCATGCGGGCAATCTGCCGGGCTATCCGGCTTCGCATGGTTGCGTGCGTCTGCCGCGGAAATTCTCGGAACTGCTGTTTGGCGTGACGCATCTGGGCACGCCTGTCATTATCGCGGGGGCTCATACCGACCCTTGGCAATTGACCCATCCCGGCATGGTGCTGAGCGGCTATGCCGAGGACGAATTTCAGCACGTGCTGGCGGGACTCGACGGGAAGAAGCATCCGTCGGATTGGTCTCAGGCTGAGGATAAGCCGGTCATCAGCGTCGTCGCCTCTTCAGCCGATCATAAGATTGAGCTGATCGAGAACGACGTCGTGGTCGCGACCTCGAGTCTGGCGCTGAAGGGCGACGAGAAGCTCGGCTCGCATGTTTTCGTTCTCAATGGCGCCGATGAGAACGCACATGGGATGCAGTGGACAGCGATCACTCACCACAGCGAGGAGGGGGATCTCTCGCGAGACGAAAATGTGCTTCAGCGCCTTCGCGCCGAGCCGTCATTCGTGGCGGCGCTGAAACAACGCATGCACCCCGGCATGACAATGGTGCTGACGGACACGCCGCTTACGCCGGATACCCGCTCCGGCAAGGACTTCGTGATCGTCACGACGTCGTAATTTTGGGTGGCGGGCGCGAGGGAAGCCTTTTGTCGCTGACCTCGCGCGGAGCGCAGGGGCGGCCCCTCAGAGCATGTCACGGAAAAGTGCGAAGCGGTTTTCCGGTCGTGAAATGCTCTAAATTTCTAACTTGGCGCGATTCCTTATCGCTCGGACGATTCCGGTCGAGCGGGAAACGCGCTGGGGGCCGCCTTTTGACATCCGCTCCGTGTCTGCGCCTATAGGCGCATGCCACAAGATAAAGCGCCGCCGCGGGTCGTTTTCCTCGCCGGCCCGACCGCCTCCGGCAAGTCGGCGCTGGCGCTCGCGCTGGCGCGCGAGCTTGGCGGCGCGATCGTCAACGCCGATTCGATGCAGGTCTATCGCGATTTGCGGGTGTTGACCGCGCGCCCGAGCGAGGCCGAGGAGAGGGAGGCGCCGCATCTTCTCTATGGCCATGTGGACGCCGCGCGAAATTATTCGGTCGGTCTCTGGCTCAAGGATTTCGAGGCGGCCCTCGCTCGCCTCGCCGCCGGGCGGCAGACCGCGGTCGTCACGGGCGGCACCGGCATGTATTTCAAAGCCGCGCTATACGGGCTCTCGGAAATTCCCCCCGTCCCCGAGAAGGTGCGCGAAGTCGTGCGCGCGCGCTTCGAGGGAAAGACGCCGCAGGACATGCATCGCGCGCTCGCGGCGCTCGATCCCGTCAGCGCGGGGAGGCTTCGGGAGACCGACCCGCAACGATTATTGCGGGCGCTCGAAGTTTTCGAGGCGACGGGCAGGCCGCTCGCGAGCTTCCAAGAGGCGCGCGCCGCGCCGATTCTCACCGCAGAGTCGTGTCCGGCCTTTTTTGTCGCGCCGTCGCGCGAGGCGCTTTATGCGCGCATCGACGCGCGCTTCGACGCAATGCTGGAGCAAGGCGCGCTGGAGGAGGTCCGCGCCCTTGCCGCGCGCGGTCTCGATCCCGCGCTGCCGGCGATGCGGGCCCATGGCGTCCCGCACCTGATCGCGCATCTGGAAGGCCGGCTCTCTCTCGAGGAGGCCGCGGCGCGCGGAAAGCTCGACACGCGCCATTACGCGAAACGGCAATTCACTTTCGCGCGCCATCAGCTGCCGAGCTTTTCCTGGCTCGAAGGCCCCGATCCGCAAGGCGAGGCGCTCGCGGCGCTGCGGGGGCGCGAGACATGAAGATCCGAGACATGAAGATCAATGTCCGTGCGGATACAACCACAATTGGATGAGCGAGAGCAGGATCTCGGCAAGGATCAAAACGACGATCGTCCATTCGAGCCGAGTCGAGCGGTCGGCGTCGATGATCTCGGTGAAGGCGCGCGCCGTCTCGCTGATGACGTCGAGCTTGGCTTTGAGCGTGCGCGCCCGCTCGGCAAGCTCATATTCGTCCTCGAGCCTCGCGTAGAGCCGCTCGAGATCGGGACGATCCCAAAGAACGTCGGGCTTGTCCTCGACGGCGACACGACCCGAGACGCGATGCTGCACGAGAAGCGTCTGGCCGACGAGCTTGAGCATCTCGCCTCGCCTCCATGGCGGGCGGCCTGTTTCCGCGAGCGTCGCGGCAATCGGCTCGATCGTGTCGAACACTGCATTGACTCGCCGCTCGTCTCTTGCGAGCGCCACGCTCTTTGCAAGCGCGTCCGCGACGACGAGCAGCACTGATTCGCTCATGTCCTTCACCGCGAAACGGCCGTTGGCGTGGGGCTTCTCCTCGCCCTCGCCGGAAAGCTCCAGCGCGAGCGTCTCGTCGTCACGGCGGGAGGTGGCGCCCTCGACGCGCGCGCCGACACGCGCCAGCACCTCGTCCTCCTCCAGCGGAGAGAGGCCAAACAGAACCGCGACGCCGAATTTGAAGAGCACCACGAAGCCCGCGCTTCCCGAGTGGAAGGCGAGCGGCGCCGTCGAGACGAGATCGGCCCGTTCGAGCCCGACGGTGTCGATGCGTTCGCCGAGCAGCAGGGCGCGCGCAAGAATTTTCGGGGCGGGAGACAGAGCGAGTGAGACAGTCATGGCGAAGCCCAGAATAGTCCGGAGGAGGCGGAAACCGAAGCGGCTTGAATCCCTTTTACAAAGGCGCTAGCTAGCCCGCCAAGAGAATGGGAAAGCGCCATGACCTACGTCGTCACCGAGAATTGCATAAAGTGTAAGTACATGGATTGTGTCGAGGTGTGCCCCGTGGATTGCTTCTACGAAGGCGCGAACATGCTGGTCATTCACCCCGATGAATGCATCGACTGCGGCGTCTGCGAGCCGGAGTGCCCCGCCTTGGCGATCAAGCCGGACACAGAGCCGGAGCTCGAGGCCTGGTTGACGCTCAATCTGGAATACGCCCAAGTCTGGCCGAACGTGACCATAAAGCGGGAAGCGCCGGCCGACGCGAAGGAATGGGACGGGAAACCAGGCAAGCTCGAGGCGCATTTCTCGCCTGAGCCCGGTCAAGGGGACTGAGCCGCTCGCGGGCCGCTTATGGTTAACCGCCATTCATCACGTTACGTTACAATCATTTAATTGTTGCGAAATCGCCATTTTGTGCGGTTGCGCGAGCCGCGGGGCTTTGATTATCGCAAGCTGATATGTTATATATTGCAAACGTCAAATGCGGACGTTCCAAATTCGGGACGGAGGCGCGCCTGAAGACCCCTGGCTTGACGAAGCCACGGTGAGGTGCGGCGCGCGAAGGTCGGCCTACGTTTCCTTCTTTGGAAGCTCAGCTTCCTAAGACGTGGGCATGATTCAGGAGCAGTAGGACGAAGGCGCCGGCGCTCCCTCCTTATTGGAGGAGTTAAGTGAGCGCGGGGCTGGGATTCGTTCCGCCCTGAAGCCTGGAACTTTAGCAAGATTAATGAGGGAGTGCGCCGCGCCATGGCTTCGAAAAAACCGCCCGTGAAGGCCAAGAAGACCTCTGCAGCCAAGTCGCGCGCCAAAACCGCAAAGCCCAAGACGAGGCCGGCCTCCGCAGCGAAGTCGCAGCGGGCGCATGTGTCTAAGTCGAGCGCGGCGCAAAGCAAGTCCTCTGCCGCGAAGACGAAAACCGCGTCCGCCAGGAAGAAGGCGTCTGAAGCCGCGCGCTCCGCAGTGACGAAGTCCGAGGCGGAAAAGGCCGCGGCGCGCAAAGCCGCCGCTAAGAAGGCCGCCGCCAAGAAAGCCGCCGCCAAGAAAGCCGCCGCCGCGCGGAGCGCCGCGACCAAGGCTGCAGCGAAGAAAGCCGCGGCGAGCCGAAAGTCCGCGACCTCGAACCCGACCGCGGCGAAGGCCAAGATCGCTGCTGCGAAGCGTCAAGGCGCCTCCGTCGCGACGGAGAACCCCGCCAACGCCGCAATTGCGAAACCCGTCGAGACGCAGCAGGCGGCGCCCGTGCTCAAGACGACGACCCCGGCGAGCGCAACTGGCTCCTCCGCCGGCAAGCCGCAATCGGCGGGCGTCAAAGTTCCGCCAAGCGCGAAAGGCATAGTCCCTGCGTCCTCGGGCGCAGCCGCAGAAGTCCGCAAGGCGAAAGCCTCGACGACGCCAACTCCTCCGGCTCCGCCGCGCGCGGCGCCGGATCAAAAACGTCCTATCGGAAGCGAACCAGCCAGAGTGAGCATGAATTTATCTTCAAGCGCCGCAGCGACCTCCGTTCAAAAATCCGCCTCCTCCGCCGTGTCGGGGACGCCGGGGGGCGCCGCGCCCGCCGCTAGGCCCGGAGCCACGCCGAAGCCCCGGCCTTCCTCGCAGAAGCTCGGATTCAAGCTCTCCGAGCACATCGTCTATCCGGCGCATGGCGTGGGCCAGATCGTCGGCATCGAGGTTCAGGAAGTCGCGGGCTTCAGCCTGGAGCTGTTTGTCGTGAGCTTCGTCAAGGACAAGATGATTCTCAAGGTCCCGACGAGCAAGGTCGCTTCCGTCGGCATGCGCAAGCTTTCCGAATCGGACACCGTCGAGAAGGCGCTGACGACGCTGAGTGGCCGCGCGCGAATCAAACGCACCATGTGGTCGCGTCGCGCCCAGGAATATGAGGCGAAGATCAACTCTGGGGATCTCGTGACGATCGCCGAGGTCGTGCGCGACCTCTATCGTTCGGACACGCAGCCGGAGCAGTCCTATTCGGAGCGCCAGCTCTACGAGGCGGCGCTCGACCGCATGTCGCGCGAGATCTCGGTGGTGCGCAAGCTCATCGACTCCGAGTCGCTGAAAGTGATCGAGAGCTATCTCGCCAAGGGGCCGCGCCGCGGCGCCAAGAGCGAGCCCGACGCCGGCGATGCCGCTGGCGATGAGGGAGACGTCGAGCGCGCCGCCTGATTCGCGGTTATCGCGCTCTCCTGAACCAAGCCGTCGCCTTTCGGGCGGCGGCTCTTTTTTTGTCCGAGGCCCCGGACATCTGACCGGCGACGTTCTCTGGAGTGCATTCCGCAAAAAAATTGACGGAGTTTTGCGATTGGAATCCACTCCAACCTTACGCGATTCATAATTGCTCGGACGATTCCGTGAGCGAAAGACGCGCTTCACATCAAAAATCTAGAGCGTGTCCTGACCGGAAACCGCTTCGCGATCTGATGCGCCATGCTCCAACGTTGGCCTCGGCCATCACGTAACTGCGATCAAGGATTCGCTTCTCAATCCGGCAAGCGTGTCTGCAGGCGCAAGGTCGGCGCATCTGTTTTTTAAATCTGGCGCCCAATAAAAAAGGGGAGGGGCCACTGCCTCCTCCCCCAATTTCTCGCCAATAGAGAAAGCGGCGGTCCGCTTACTCCTCGCCCTTCTTCTTTTTCGCGCCGTCCTCTTCGCGCGCCTTCAAGGCCGCGCCGAGGATGTCGCCGAGCGAGGCGCCGGAGTCGGCCGAGCCATATTGCGCGATGGCTTCCTTCTCCTCGGCCATTTCGAGCGCCTTGATGGAGACGCCGATGCGGCGGGCCTTGCGGTCGAAGAGCGTCACGCGCACGTCGACCTTCTCGCCGACCGCGAAGCGCTCGGGGCGCTGATCGGCGCGGTCGCGCGCGAGCTCGGCGCGCTTGATGAAGGTCGTCAGATCCGTGCCCACGATCTTCACCTCGATGCCGCTGTCCTTGACCTCGAGCACCTCGGAGGTGACGACCGAGCCCTTCTTCAGGTCTACGCCTGTGACGCCCTCGGCCGCGGCGAAGGGATCGCCGGCGAGCTGCTTGACGCCGAGCGAGATGCGCTCCTTCTCGACGTCGACGTCGAGAACCTGCGCCTTGATGACGTCGCCCTTCTTGAACTCCTCGATGACCTGCTCGCCCGGACGGTTCCAGTCGAGATCGGAGAGATGCACCATGCCGTCGACGTCGCCGTCGAGTCCGATGAAGAGGCCGAACTCGGTCTTGTTCTTGACCTCGCCCTCGACCTCCGAACCCACCGGATGCTTCTCGGCGAAAAGCTCCCAGGGATTGCGCAGGCACTGCTTGAGACCCAAGGAGATGCGGCGCTTGACCGGATCGACCTCGAGCACCTGCACGTCGACCTCCTGGCTCGTCGAGACGATCTTGCCGGGATGCACATTCTTCTTCGTCCAGGACATCTCCGAGACATGCACGAGGCCCTCGATGCCGGGCTCGAGCTCGACGAAGGCGCCGTAGTCGGTGATGTTCGTGACGCGCCCGTGGAAGCGCGCGCCGATCGGATATTTGGCCTCGATGCCCTGCCACGGATCTTCGAGCAGCTGCTTCATGCCGAGCGAGATGCGATGCGTCTCGTGGTTGATCTTGACGATCTTCACCTTCACCGTCTGCCCGATGGTCAGCGCCTCGGACGGATGGTTGACGCGCCGCCAGGCGATGTCGGTCACATGCAGCAGACCGTCGATGCCGCCGAGATCGACGAAGGCGCCGTAGTCCGTGATGTTCTTGACGACGCCGTCGATGACCTGCCCCTCTTCGAGGTTGGCGACGATCTCATGGCGCTGCTCGGCGCGGCTCTCCTCGAGGACGGTGCGGCGCGAGACGACGATGTTGCCGCGGCGACGATCCATTTTCAGGATGTGGAAGGGCTGCGGGACGTTCATCAAGGGCGCCGCGTCGCGGATCGGACGGATGTCGACTTGCGAGCGCGGCAGGAAGGCGACGGCCGAGTCGAGATCGACAGTGAAGCCGCCTTTGACCTGATTGAAGATCACGCCTTCGACCTTCTCGTTGGCCTCGAAGGCCTTCTCGAGCTTGATCCAGCTTTCTTCGCGCCGCGCCTTGTCGCGCGAGATAACCGCTTCGCCGAGCGCGTTCTCGACGCGCTCGAGATAGACCTCGACCTCGTCGCCGACCTTGGGCGCCGGATCGCGGCCGAAACCGGTGAATTCCTTCAAGGGCACGCGCCCTTCCGTCTTCAAGCCGATATCGATGACGGCCACGTCCTTTTCGATCGCGACAACGCGACCCTTGATGACGGAGCCTTCGAAAGCGTCTGTGCCGCCGTAGCTTTCATTGAGCAAAGCAGCAAAATCGTCGCGCGTCGGCGCGCTGAGCGAATGTTCGGAAGCCATTTTTTCTCCAGAGGAGCCCATTGGGGCGGGCGCCGGCGGGGTTGGCGTTGCGGAAAGCTTTCGGTTCCTGGAGGCTTCTCGCGTCAAGCTTCTCGAGCTTGACGAGGAAAGCGAAGGTTCGCGAGCGAACCGGCCGGCGCGGCCCGGGAGCGAAAGCTGGTTTAGGCGAAGCGTCGCGCTCCGGCAGACCAGAGAACGGCGAGGCTCTTATAGCAGAGCGGCGGTTGCGCCTGCAAGCGATACGGTGGGTTTGGGCCGGCTCCGAAACAGTGGAGCCGGCAATTTTGCCTCAGTGATGATCGTGGTGGTCGTGGTTGTGGGGATCTGGCTTCGCGGGCCCCGCGGGCTTCTGCGCCTGAGCCTGCGGATGTGGCGCTGGCCTCGGCGCGGCCGACTGCGGCCCCTGGCCCATTCCCGCCGGCCGCTGGATGCTCTGCATGGGGTTTGGCGGCGCGCTGTGACCATGGTTCTGCGGCGGCGCGGGTGGTGGCGCGGGCGGCGGCGCGGCGGCGCGGCCGTGCGACGCTTGCGTTTGCGAACCATTGCCGTGATCCTGGCGGCCATGGCTCTGCGCGCCCTGGGGCGGTTGATTCACGAGTTGCGACTTTGGAGCGGCGGCGGGGCCTGTCTGCGACTGGGGTCCGTGGGCGTGGTCCTGATGGCCATGGGCTTTGACCCCCTGGGCCGACGAAGCCGGCAGGTTCTCAGGCGCGGTCTTGGGAGCGACGGCGCTGGGCTGGGGCTGCGTCTGGTCCTGCGGCCTCTGTCGGTGCGCGTCCTGGCTTGCTTGGCCGTGACCCTGGTCTTGAAGCTGCGTCCCACTCGGCGCGGCTTGCGTCTGCGCCCCTTGTTCGCGGCCGCCCTGCTGGGGACCCTGGGTATGGGCTGCCGGAGCTTGAGCCTGGGGCACGGCCTGTCCTTGCTCATGCGGGGCTTGCTCATGCGGGGCTTGGCCCTGTTGCGCGGGGCCGCCCGGGTTCTGCGGAGCCCGCCCCGGCGCTTGGGGAACTTGGCCATGCGTCGCCGCCCCTTGCCCTTGCAAGACATTGACGCTTGGCTGGGGCAAGGCATGAGGGCCCTGGAATGGCTGCTGGGCGCCCGCGGCCGGCGCCTGCAGGCCGTGTCCCGGCGTCGGCTGGGCCTGTCCCGACTGCGGCGCGAGCGGAGCTTGCGCTGGCGCGCCTTGACCCTGTAGCGGCGCGCCCGGGCCCGCCCGTTGGGCGCCCGTACCGGGCGGGACCGCTGCGCCGGGTTGAACTGCGGCCTTATTGGCGATGAATCTCGGCAGGCTCGCGCCGAGGGCTGCGCCCGCGACGGCGCCCGCCGCGCCTGCGACGGCGCCCGCTGCGATGGGCGTCGTCGAGAGCACGCGACCCTGGGGATTGGCGATCACGACATTCTGATTCGCGTCCACGACCACGCTGTTGTGGATATTGGCGAAGAAGACATTGTCGGGCGGCGGCGTGACGAAGGCCGGGGGCTGCACATAGACCGGAACCGGGACGAAGGGCGGCACCGGCAGGCCGTAGGGCGCGAGGCCTATGACGACGGGCGGCGGCAGCACGATGAAGTCGGGCGGAGGCGGCGGCAGGAAGAAGGGCGGCGGCGGCGGCGGCGGCGCGAAGCCCCAGACGGGATCGCCGAAGAAGATGACCGGCCGGCTGACGAAAACGATCTCGGGCGGCGGCGGCGGCGGATAGCCGAGATCGATCGGTGCGAAGGCGGGCGGCGGCTCGGGCGGGCTTGCGAGGATCGCGAGCAGTCGGCGTGCGTCGAAGGCGTGCGCGCCGCGCGGATATCGGTTCAGATAGGTCCAGTAGGAGGCGGGCGTGTTGAGAATGCGGGCCTTGCGCCAGAACAGCGCCTCGCGCCGCGCGGCGAGAATGGCCCGCACGCGATGCGCCAACGGGTCGTCGGGATAGGCGACGAGAAACTCCTGATAGGACTGCAGCGTGTCGCGCGCGACCGCCGCCGCGAAGGCGTCCTGAGCCGAAAACTGCGCGATGGGCTTGCTGCGCAGCGCGGCTTCGTCGACGCCGCGCGAAGGCGCCTGCGCGGTGCGCTCGAAGAAGATGAAGGGCGTATCGAAGCCCTGCGAGTTCCAGGGAATTTGCGCTCCTCTGGTCGCTTCCATGACGCGCAGACGCGTCTGGTCGAAGACCTGGGCGACCGGCAGGCCGCCAGCGCGAATCATCTCGGTCAAGGCATGTGCGTAGACGCCGTAGGGACCCGGCTCCGGCGGAGCGATCGTTCCCGGCGCGGCGTTGAAGGCGAGGAGCAGGCTCGGGCCCGGTTCGTAGAGCGCCAATCCGCCCGCCAAGGGCTGGCCCTCGATCGGGTAGGGAAGGGCGCGCGCGGCGTCGAGCACGATGACCGCGGTCTTCAGTCCCATCGAGGCGAGCGGCTTCAAATAGTCGGAGAGACGCGCGCCGTGCAAAGGGATATCGGCGTCGCGCGTGATGGGCGCGCCGACAGGGAGAAGATAATTGTCGCCTTCGAGCTGCGCCGCCGCGCCCGCGAAGTAGACGAAGGCGACGCCGTCGGGGCCTGTGGCGCGCGCCTTTTCGAGAAAGTCGCGCAATGAGCCGCGCAGCGCCGTCTCGTCGAGGTCCCGCGCGCCGCTGACGTCGAAGCCCGCCGTCTGCAGCGTTTGCGCGATGAGCCCAGCGTCATTGGCCGCGGTCTCGACCGGCTTTCCTTCATAGGCGCTCTCGCCGATCACGAGCGCGATGCGCCGCTCGGCCGCCGCTGCTGCCTGGGCGACGCAAAAGAGAAGCGTCGCAAGCAAGAAAAGGACGAGGCGTGACCGCATGATCGGGCTCCCCAGAGTTTCGTCGCAAGGAACGACGTTAGAGACGAGCCTGCCTGAACGCAAACTGAACTGCTCGCCCCTTCGGGGGTCTCAGTCGGGCAAAACTCGCAGACCCCTGGCGTAACGGCGCGCATTCTCGACGTAATGCTTGGCCGACTCGAGAATCTGCGCCGCAGACTCTGGACCGAGCTCGCGCTTCAACTGCGCCGGCGCCCCGACGATGAGACTGTTGTCGGGAAAGACCTTGTTTTCGGTGATGAGCGCATTGGCGCCGACGAGACAGTTCTTGCCGATCTTCGCGCCGTTCAAGATCGTCGCGCCCATGCCGATCAGGCTGTTCTCGCCGATCGTGCAGCCGTGCAAGACGGCGTTGTGGCCGATCGTGCAATCGTCGCCGATATCGAGCGGAAACCCCGGGTCGGTGTGCAGCACGCTGTTGTCCTGAATGTTGGTCCTGGCGCCGATGGTGATCCACTCATTGTCGCCGCGCAGCACGCAGCCGAACCAGACGTTGGCGTCCTCCGCGAGCGCCACACGGCCGACGAGGATGGCGTTCGGGGCGATCCAGAATCGGCCGTCTGGCGGCAGGCGCGGCGTTTCATCGTCAAGCGTGTAAAGAGGCATGTGGAGCGTCTCCGAAGGAAGCCTTTCTTGCCACGACAGGGCGGCTCGCGCAAAACCTCGGACGGCGCGGGAAGAGGCCGATGTGGCCGGCGCTTCTTGCGACGCGACGCAGGACCATCGATCCGGAGGGGAAACTATGATCGTGAGCCGAGCCGAGCTCGAACGGCTGCTCTTAGAGGACGCGCCCTTCGGCGATCTGACCAGCGAGACGCTGACGCTCGGCGCCGCCGCCGGCGCCATGCGTTTCTCGGCGCGTGGACCCATGATCGCGGCGCTCGTAGAGGAGGCGGCGAGCCTGATCGAGATCGCGGGCGGCGAAGTGGCGCTGGCCTGCGCCTCGGGCTCCGCGCTTCGAGCGGGCGACGCAATCCTTTCCGCGCGGGGGCCTGCTACGTCCTTGCTTCGCGCCTGGAAGACCGCTCAGACGCTCATCGAAATCTGGTCAGGCGTCGCGAGCGGCGCGCGCGCCATCGTCGAGGCGGCGCAGAAGGGCTCTCCCGAGATCGTCGTCGCCTGCACGCGCAAGACGGCGCCGGGGACGCGGGCCTTTGCGCTCGCGGCGGTCAAGGCGGGCGGCGTGATCGCGCATCGCGCGGGGCTTTCGGAGACGATCCTCGTCTTTCCTGAGCACCGCGCCTTTCTCGATGCGGAGCCGCTCTCGGAAACAACGAGGCGTCTGCGCCGCGCCGCGCCCGAAAAGAAGCTCGTCATCGAGGTCAAAACCTTGGAGGAGGCATTGGCGGCGATCGACGCCGGTTTCGACGTGATCCAGACAGAAAAATTCGCCCCGCAGGGCGTCGCCGAGGTCGCGCGCTATGCCGCGAGGCGCGCACCACGCCCCGTCGTCGCCGCGGCGGGCGGCGTCAATGCAGGGAACGCGCGCGACTATGCCGAAGCCGGCGCGGACGTTCTCGTCACATCGGCGCCCTATCTTGCCCCGCCCTGCGACGTTGCGGTCGCCATCTCGCGCGCCTGACCGCTAAGCTCGAGATCGGTATCCTTCGCGCCCAATCCCGAAAAAGGCTAAAGGGCTTGGGCCGGAACCGAAGCGACCCGTCGGACATCGCGAAATGCTCTTCAAACTGTCTTTCGTCTCCCGTCTCGTCGCGCTCGTCATCGGCGCGGCCGTCACCTCGACGCTGCTCGCGTCCGCGGCGTCGTCCTGGTTCTTCTATCGTGATCAGCTAACGGAGATCGAGCGTCAGGGCCTGACCATCGCACGCCTGCTCGCGCGCGCCGCCGCCGTCGCCGATCAGACGCCGGTCGATGTCGAGGAGATTATCGCCCAGCATATGGTGGTCGCCGCGACAGCGATCTCGGAGCTCGTCGCCGTCGCGGAAACCTGCGGCTTGACGACGGAGCAAATCAACGAGCGATTGACGCGTATCGACGACAAGTCGATCCTCGATGAAGTCTGGGTCTCGGACGAAAAGGGCTTCTCCAAGCTCCACACCGGCCACTCTCCGGATTTCCAATTCAAGCCCTCGGCCAAGGAACAGCCACAAGCTCACGAATTCTGGGGCTTGCTCACCGGCGCGAGCTCCGTCGTCATTCAAAGCATCCAGAAGCGCGAGGTCGACGGCGAAAGATATAAATATGTTGGCGTCCCCGGCGTCGACAAACCCAGGATCGTCGAGGTCGGCTACAGCGCGCGCTACTTCGATCGCATGAAGGAGCGAATCGGATTGCAGCGCGTCGTGGACGGCTTGCTCGCCGGCGGGGACATCGACGCAATCTTCATCTTCGACAAGGGATCGCGACTGATCGTCGGTCCAAAACGAGACGTTGAACGCCAGGGCGCGAAGCTGAGCGAGGGGGAGCTCGCGCCCATTGCCGAAGTGATCCGCACGGGCGTCGCCAAATCCATGACCATAGGTTCCGGCGACAGCGTTATCGCGCCGATCAACAGCGAGAATGGCGAGCGCCTCGGCGCCGCGTTGATCCGGTTGCCGCTCGGCCGCATCGGTCATCATATACGCGTCCAGCTGATGGTCGCCTTCGCGATCTCGATGATCGCCTCGCTCGCCGGCGCCGCGCTGGCGGCCTGGATCGCCCGCCGTCAAATGGCTCCGATCGGAGCGATCACACGCGCGGCGCGAAGCCTCGAAGCGGATCGCGTCCTGGATGGACGCCTCTCGGCCGTCGCGGCCAAGGATGACGAGCTGGGTCAGCTCGCGCGCGTCTTTATGACGACAGCGCAGGACTTCTTGACGCGGGAAAAGACGCTCGACGCGCTCGTCGCGCAGCGCACGACGGCGCTCGAGGCGAGAAACAGCGAGCTCATGCGGCTATCGGAGCGCCTATCGAGCTATCTGTCTCCACAAGTTTATGAAACCCTTTTCCAGAACGGCCAGGTCGTGCCAACGCTGGCGCAGCGCAAGAAGCTGACCATTCTCTTCGCGGACGTTGTTTCGTTCAGCGAAATCGCCGAGAGCGTCGAAGCGGAGGATTTGACCCGGCTGCTCAACGAATTTCTCAACGAGATGGCGGGCATCGCGCTCAAGCATGGCGCGACGATCGATAAGTATATCGGCGATGCGATCATGGTTTTCTTCGGCGATCCGAAAAGCCGAGGGATCAAGGAAGACGCAAAGGCATGCGTCTTGATGGCGATGGAGATGGTGGCGGCCGCGCGTCGGCTCGATCGAAAATGGAGAAGCGCTGGGCTGGGATATCCCCTGCGCCTGCGGGTCGGGATCAATACCGGCTATTGCACGGTGGGCGACTTCGGCAGCCAGCAGCGGATGGATTACACGATCGTCGGCCACCAGGTTAATTTGGCGGCGCGCATTGAAAAGGCTGCTGAGCCCAACTCGATCCTCCTGGCGCATGAGACATGGTCCCTGGTGAAGGACGAAGTCCTCGCCGAAGAACAGGCGCCCATCCACGTCAAAGGCGTTCAGGCGCCCGTCAGCACATACAAGGTCAGCGGCCTGGTGACGGAGGCTAAGGGAATCATCGAAGAGGAGAGTGATGGCGTGTCGGTCAGAATCGATCTCGCCTCCGCAGATAAAAGCGAGGTCGCACGCATTTTAAAGACGGCGCTGAAGAAGCTCGACGTCGACGAGATTGCTGCCGACTGAGCGCGCGATTAAGTGCGAAGCGGCTTATAACACAGCGTGATCAAGAGAGCGCCGCCCACAGTCGAGCTTGTTTCGCTCCTAGAGCATGTCACGGAAAAGTGCGAAGCGGTTTTCCGGTCAAGACATGCTCCACCCTTTTGATTTGGCGCTATTCCTTATCGCTCGAACGATTCCGTTCGAGCGGGAAACGCGCTAGCGCCTCGTGAGAGCGTTTCCTTTCGAAAAGCAAGCGCGCTCAAGCCCAATTTTCGAAGGAAAACGGCTTCCAGCCTTCCGACTCCATCTCAATGGCGAAGGCGACGCCACGCGAGATCAGCTGGTTTCTTTCGCTCACGCCAGCGACGCGTGTGGACGGCGAGAAGGCGATGTCGGCGAGCGGCTCACCCTGCGCCACCGCGGCTTCCTTTCGCGCCAAGCCCCTGACGCGCCCTCCCGCCGGCGCCAGCGCCGGCGTATCGTCGACGAATCCAAAAGCTTCGCCGGCCTCGATTGTCATGCCGATCGAGACGCTGGCGCGAAAGAGCCCGTTGCGAGGCGCCAGGGCCAGGACGCTGTCCTCGGGCTCTCCTTTGCGACCGGAGTCGGGCGCCCTCGCGCTTTCCCCGGGGCGCAGGATCGCGCCGGGGTCGGGCCCTTCGGTCTCGACGACGAGGTCGCAATCGAGCCCAGCCTTGAAATTCGGACCCATCCCAATCGTCAGCTCGGCGAGGTCCCGCAGCGCCGTCGGCCGTGGCTCCGCGTCTTCTTCGACGGCGACGATGACGTCCCAGGGCCAGAAGCCCATCACGTCCTGCCAACGCTGACGCAGAAGCGGGATGAAGCTGCGGGTCTGGAGGCCGAGCAGAAATTCACCGCTCACGTCCGCGCGCCGCGTTTCGACGCCCTCGAGCTGCGCGAAGGAATCGTACCATGCGTCGGAAAAAGTCATGCGCCGGCGCAGCACGCGCGGCGCGGTGGTGCGAAACAGCGCGACGGCGTAGCCTTCTAGAAAGATGCGCCGCGCGGCGGCCGAGGCCGTCTCGCCCACGCCGCACACCAGAACGCTCTTATCCTTCGACATCTATTCGCCCCAGGCTCGAGGACGGAAATGCGAAGGGTTTCGAAGCAACAAATCTGCCAGATCAACGAGAGAAGGGTCGGCCGAGGCCGATCAGCGCCCGGTCGCCGCAGCGACGAAGACAGTGGGATCCTGTCCGTCGAAATCCGCGACTTTCGCTTTCACGAGCGGGTCTCCGCGTCGCGCCCAGATTTGCGGCGCGTCGGGCGTCGTCAAAGCCAGTGCGACCGCGCCGTGCAACTCGTAGAGTCCACTCGCGAGACCGACTTCGTGCATCGCCGCCATCATCGCGCTCTGCACGAGGCCGCGGAGCAAGATATGCTCGGTGGAAACCGGCACGTCCACGTTTTGGCCGGCGGTAGCCGCCGCGCAGGCTTGCGCGTCGAAGCTCGCATGGCCCCGGCAGGCGAGGGGGCGCAGCTTATAGGCGAGGCAGAAGCCGGCTTCGAGCATCGCGCAAGAGCGGCCCGCCGCCATGCGTTCCGTTTCGGCGAGCGAGCCCACCGAGGAGGCGACCGCCGTGATCCGCGCGACGAGATCGACGTCGCGCGCGGCGAAAGCCTGCGCGTTGACGCTGACGAATCGAGCCAGCAGCAAGGCTTCGGGCGCCGTGACGGTGACGCGCAGACAGCAGCAAGCCGGGCAATCGCCCCGGCATGCAAGCTGCGGCGCATCTTGCGCCTGCGCGTCGATATTGGTTTCGAAAGCGTCGAATGCGATGGAGCAGAGGGCGCCGATCGACTCCGGCCGCTCTCCGAAATGCGTCAGAGTCTGGCCGAAGGCGGACCTCAGTTCCTGGAAGAAGGCCTCGGGGCCTTTTGGGCTGTCTGTCGTCTGCATGCGTGCGAGGGAATTTGGGGGAATTTGCGCGCGCTGTCGAGGGGAGCGAAAGCGAGCTGGATGACCGTTATATATCACAATTTCATAGATGAGAAAGAGGCGTCATCTTTGCAACAATGTCGACAAAAATGAAGCATGTTTTGGACATTTGTCCAAATGAATCGGCGAGCATGTATGGGGGACGGCGCAAGCTTCGCGACCGTGGTGGACCGAGAGGGAGGGAGATATCATGGGCGACTCTATCGCAACGCTGTTTCAACGCCTGACGCAGGGCGTCTACGTCGTGGGCGTAGCGCATGGAGGGGCGCGCAACGCTTTCACCGCCGCCTGGGTGATGCAGGCGTCTTTCGATCCGCTGCTGATCGTTTTGAGCATTCATGCGCGACATTCGTCTTATGTGCTGCTGCAGCAAAGCGGAGCCTTCAGCGTCAACGTGCTGAAGAAGGGCCAGTTGCATCTGGCCGCCCATTTCGGCCAAGCGGCCAGCGCCGACAAGCTGGGCTCCGTCGCCTGGACCGAGGGTCGGACTGGCGCGCCATTGCTGCGGGATTGCCTGGCCTGGTTCGACTGCCGGGTCGTCAGCGAGCAACCGGCCGGCGATCACGTGCTGGCGCTGGCGCGGGTGATCGACGGCCGACTGCTGGACCCCGAGGCCGAGCCGATGCTTTATCGCGAGACCGGCGCGCTGGATGGCGCGTCGGCGCTGTTTCCGGAACGCTTTGACGGCGCGTGAAGCCGCGAGCGGGGCGGGATCTGCGACGCGTCGAGGCTCCTGCTCCCCTTACCAAACGGCCGGGAGGAACCCACATGCTCACCAGCGGAGGCGCAATCATGGACAAGCCGATCGTCGTCACAGTGCCGCACAAGCTCGGGGCAGAGGCCGCAAAGGCGCGGGTCAGCAAGGGAATCGAACGCCTGAGGACCGATCTCGACAAATTGGCTCGGACCGAGGTCCACTGGACGGGGAACACGGCCGATCTGCAGGTTTCGGCGCTGGGGCATACCGTCAATGCGCAGCTCGACGTCCAAAACGATTTGCTGCGCATTGAAGTGCGCGTGTTGGGGCTCCTGTCCGGCCTCTTGAACAAGCTGTCTGACAGCTTGATCAGCAACGTCAAAGGCTCGCTCCGATTGGAGCATTCTCCGCCGAAATCGTGATCCCGTTAGCGGCGTCGATGGAGGCTCGACAAGGCGACGCTCAAGAAAGCTGCGGCGCTTCCCAGGGCGGCCTTACGAAGCTTTGACCTCAACGGAATCGCATGTCGGCGTCGTCTCCTCGCGGCCCGCTCGGATGCACGTGTCGGAAACTTTCTCATTGGCCGGCCGGAGGCCGATCCAGGCCTCCACAAGGGCCTGATCGAAACCGGCCTCGCGACGTTCTCCGACGCGCATCAGCGGGCGACGAATGAGCAGCGGGTCTGCGAGCATGAACCGCAGCGCCTCGGCCTCTGTGCAGCGCGCGGGATCAATCTCGCCGCTTTTGATGCGGGGCGAAGCCTGGTTGAACCATTGGTCGACGGGCCGCGCGCCGAAATAGCTCCTGAGCTCCTCGGCGTTCCAGGGCTCTGTGAGGAGGCTTCGCGCTTCGACGCGATGGCCAGACGCGGCGAGGAGCGCCTTCTGCCGCGCATTGCCGCCGCAACCCGGCTTTTCGTAAAAGATCACGTCGGCCATTCGTCCCCGCCCTCTTTTTCAGCCGTCACGCCTTGTAGCCAGGCGTCCGCCGCCTCTTTCAGCGCCTGCGCAAGCTGCATGGCCTCCTCGAAGCTCAGCCTCGCGTCGGCGAATCCCTCCATGACCACGACCAGGCAAGAGGAGACCACGCGCGCCTCGAAATCGCAATCGCTCGCGACGGGGCTCATATAAATCAGGCGCTCTGCGCTCGCGCCTTTGGCCACGGCGTCCAGCGCGCGCGAGAGGATCGTCGCTTCCTGCAGCGTGAGGCGGCGGCGCGGCTGGCCAGGCAACCTCAGCGCGATGAGCGGCCCCAGAAAGCCGTGCGCGAAGGGCTCGAGCGAAAAAGGCTGCGTCATTCTCGTCCTCGGCGCCCTTTTTGAATCCCCGGCAGGGAAATGGGGACCGACATGGACACAGCCGCAAACAAAATCCGTGCCCAAGAGGCCGAGGGCCGGGAGCGGCTGATCGATCACGATGCGTTGCCGGAGGATATCGCCGCCTATCACTGGCGGACCAAGCACCGGCCGACCCGTTATGCGCTCGGCCCCGCCTTTCTGGACTGGACCTCGCAGCCCTCGCCCTATCGGCGCTTCGAGGGCGCGCCTTTGACCGAGCTGCCGCTGCTTCTGGATCGACCGACCCCGGCCTTTCCGGGGCCGGCGCCCGCGCCCGCAGCGCTTTCGACCGAGACGCTGGGCCTGTTTTTCGAGCTGGGTTTTGGCCTTGCCGCCTGGAAGAGCGTGGATGGCGCGACCTGGGCGCTGCGCAACAATCCTTCCTCAGGCAATCTGCATCCGACCGAGGCTTATGCCATCCTCGACGCCCTCGCCGGCCTGAACGACACGGCGGCGCTCTATCATTATGCGCCGCAGGAGCATGGGCTGGAGAGGCGCGCGACTTTCGCGCAGCCGCA
Source organism: Methylocystis bryophila (assembly GCF_027925445.1). Lineage (NCBI taxonomy): Bacteria > Pseudomonadati > Pseudomonadota > Alphaproteobacteria > Hyphomicrobiales > Methylocystaceae > Methylocystis > Methylocystis bryophila. Next base: position 3,466,820 of record NZ_AP027149.1, on the reverse strand, counting down.
GGCGCTGCCCAAGGGCGGCTTTCTCCTGGGCCTTTCCGCCGTGCCCTGGCGCGAGGCCTGGAAATATGGCGAGCGGGCCTTTCGCTATTGCCAACTCGACGCGGGGCACGCGATCGGCTGCGCCGCCATGGCCGCCGCCACGCTCGGCTGGCGCGCCTCTCTGCTGACCGAGCCCACGGACGCGGAAGTCGCGGCGCTGCTGGGTCTCGATCGACCCGACGCTTGGCGCCGCTGGGAGGTCGAGCATCCCGACGCGCTCCTGTGGATTGATGTCGCGGGAGGCGAGCCGCCCCCGCTCGATCTTGCCGCGCTGCTGGCCCTGCCGCGAGACTGGCGGGGGGAGGCCAATCGCCTGAGCGAGGATCACGATCCCTGGCCCGCCGTCGATCGCGCGCTTGCGCTCACGCGCAAAGCGCAGGGTGCATCGACCAGCCGCCTGACGCCGCGCCCGGTGCAGACGACGGCGTCATTGCCGCAGACCGGCGCCGTCGTGCGCGGAAGGCGCAGCGCCCAACGCATGGACGGCAAGATCGTCGCGCCGCTCGAGTCTCTCCGCGCAATGCTCGCGGCGACGCTGCCCGACGCCGCTCCCTTGCTGCCGGCCTTATCCTTTCCGCCGCGAATAAATCTGCTGCTCTTCGTGCATCGCGTCGAGGGGCTCGCGCCGGGACTGTATTTTCTCGAACGCGACGCCGACTCCGCGGCGCGTCTGCGCGCGGCGATGGGGGAATTCGACTGGACGCCCAGTGAGCTTGCCGGCTTGCGCTTATGGCGTCTCAAGAGCGGCGCCGTGGAGCGCGAGGCTTCGCTTTATTCCTGTCAGCAGGCGATCGCGGGCAAGGGCTGTTTCGCCGTCTCGATGATCTCCGACTTCGAGCGCACGATCGGCGAGGAGGGCGCCTTCGCCTATCGGCGCCTGCATTGGGAGGCCGGGCTCATCGGCCAGGCGCTTTACCTCTGGGCGACGGCGCTGGGGCTCACCGGAACCGGCATTGGCTGCTTCTTCGACGATCAAATTCACGGGCTCATCGGGCTCGCGCCGGAAGAGCAGCAATTCCAGACGGTCTATCACTTCACGGTCGGCGGCGCGGTCGAGGACGCGCGGCTGCTGACGCTTCCCGCCTATCCCGACAGCAGACGAGGACGATGATGCGCATCGAGATTGACAGGCCGCATGTTGAGGCGCTGATCGCCAAATTTCCCGATCGCGCAGGGCTCGAGGCGCAGCTTCGCTTTGGCGATCGCGTCGAGCTCGATCTGATGCGCCTCAGCGGCGCGGAGTTCGATTTTCTGGAGGATCTCTATCGTCGTTCCGGACCCGAGCTGCACGCGCGCGCCGCACAGCTCGCGACGCTACGCGGCGCCTTCGATTCGGAGGGACGGCGTTTCGAGGCGGCCGATCTCGAGGATCTCTTTCCCGCGGTCGTCGCCTATATCATCGCGGGCGGCGAGCGCGGCTGGCTGTTTGCCGCGAATGTCGCAACGAAGCCGCTTCCCTATGTGGTGACGCGCTTCGATTACGTTCCGGCCTCGAATGACGAAGCCGGCAAGATCATCATCGAGATGAAGGCCAATGTGAAGGGCTCGCTGCAAACCAGCATGCTCCGCATCATGGCCAATGACGCGGCCGGCAGAACGGTCGGCGAAATTCTTGCAGCCAAGGGATTTTTGCGTGAATCTCCGGGCTTGTTGGAGGCCTTCGACGCGGCCGCCGAGACCTATCTCGACTGGCGCGGGCGCTATGGCGCGCAATTTTCGGGCAAGGGAACGGGCTTCCATGCCGAGGACCCCAACTCGACGCATCGCGACACCGACTGGTCGCGCAAGGACGTGATCGTGCTCTCAGCGAGCGGAGGCGAGGCGCGTCTCGTCAACGACGAAGCGGCGCTTTCGGCGCGTAGCCTCACGCTGGAGGCCCCGGGCGACGTGCTCGGCCATTTCGTGCGCAAGGCGGGGAAAAGCAACCGCTTCGCCGCAGAGGACGAGATCAATGAATTGCGCGAGAAGATCCCGGCGGGGTTCTTCACGCAGATTCCGGTTCATCCCTATATTCTGATGTTCCATCTCGATCTGCATCATCACGTCTGGGTGCATGTCGATGAGATGCGCCCCTATCGCTATGCCCCAGAGCTCAAGCAGAAGCTCGTGCTGCCCGAGGAGCAGACGGATCTCATCGATATTCTGACCGCCGAGATGGACGTGCTGATGGACGATATCGTGCGCGGTAAATCCGGCGGCGCGACCGTGCTCTGCGCGGGGCCGCCCGGCGTCGGCAAGACTCTCACGGCCGAAGTCTATTCCGAGATCATCCAGCGTCCGCTCTATCGCGTTCACTCAGGCCAGCTTGGCCTGAATGTCGCGACGATGGAGACGACGCTCAAGGACATATTGACGCGCGCGCAACGCTGGGGCGCGGTGATGCTGATCGACGAGGCCGACGTCTATATCAAGCGCCGCGACGACAATATTGCGATGAACGCCGTCGTCGGCGTCTTTCTGCGCGTGCTCGAATATTTCAACGGGCTGTTGTTCCTCACCACCAATCGCGTCGACGATATCGACGAGGCGATCGTCTCCCGTTGCATCGCGCTGATCAAATACAGTCCGCCCGATGGCGAGGCGCGGCGGCGCATCTGGTCGGTGATGGGCGAGCAGTTCGGTCTGGAGCTCGACGGCGCCTTGGTCGATGCGCTGGTCGCGACATTCCCGGAGGCGACAGGCCGCGACATTAAGGGGCTCGCCAAGCTCGTCGCGAAATACTGCCGCCAGAAGAACACGGGGCCGAGTCTCGAGGTGTTCAAGCGCTGCGCGATCTTCCGTGGCTTGGAGCCCGCGCACGCCGCGTGATCGATCGGCGTCTGCGCGCCGACGCCGCCACCGTCATTGTGAGCGCAGTGATCCTGGGGCAATAGCAACGTCGCCCGACGCGACTTCTGGATTGCTTCGCTTCGCTCGCAATGACGGCCGCTGTGCTTTTTGCTGCAGCGTCAGAGCGGCTCCCAGTGCGCAAAAGTCGCCGCTTGTCCGCAGGGGCTCCCATCGGCGTCCGTCACGTTCCAGACCGTGACGTCGAGAATGCGGAAGCGTCGGCCGGTTCTGCTCACGCGCACGCCCGTGTAGCCGGTGACGAAGCCCTTGCGCGCCGTCTCCTGCAGAACATGCTCGCGCGCCTCGCGGACTTCCGCCTCGGCGGTGAGCCGCGAGGGCGTCGCGATCAATTGCTGCGGCGAGACTTCCCAGAGCGCCAGCGCGACTCCATTGCCATAATTGAGGATGGGATCGGCCTCGGCCCCGTGCGAGACCGCGACGAAGGGCGCGGCAAACAGCCGCTCGGCTTCCTCTCGCGCGCCGCCGCCGCGCGCGATCAGCTCCCTGCCGACGCGCGCGCGATAGGAGTCGAGCAGCGCGCGCGAATGCGCGGTCCAGCGGGTTTGAAGCGCCTCGGGAAGACCCGCGAATGAGGCTCGTTCCGCCGCGAGACTCATGCCGGGGCGAAGAGCAGCAGGCGGTGCCATTTGTGCGGGACAAGACCTTCCAGCGCGCTAAGGCCGGCGCGCTCCGCCTGGGCGCGCAGCGTCGAAGCGGTCTCGGGAAAGTCGTTCCGCGTGAGGTGATCGCAGATCTGATCGTGCTCTTGGGTCGAGAGGCTCGTCATCGTCTTGCGCAGCCAGGCGGGATAATTGCGCATGTAGTCGTCGTGGCTTTCGCTTTCCTCGCGCGTCACGTCGACGAGAATGAGCAGGCCGCCGGGATTGAGCCGTTTGGCTGCGAGCGCGAAGAACTCCGCCTTGCCTTCGCTCGTCAGATGATGCTGCGCGAAGCTCGAATAGATGGCGTCCTGCGGGTTGGAGTCACGCAAGGCGCTCATGAAGTCCGCCTCCACGAGCTCCACGGGGCAATCGAGAGGAGCAAGGTTTCGCTTCGCCAGCGCCAGCGCGGGCGGCGCGAGATCCACGCCCTTGTAACTTTTCAGGCGGAGGCCATCGAGCAGCGGCGCCATGGCCGAGGCGTCGCCGCAACCAAGGTCGAGCAGAGAAAAAGCGCGCCCCTCGAAACGCCGGCGCAGGGCGTCACGCACAGCCTGTCCGAGCTCGCGATGGAACATGTAATTGGCGGCGACGACTTTCGCATAGGTGTCCCAGGCGCGGAAGAAGTCGATGGCGTCGGGTCGGGACGTGGCGACGGGCGTTTGCGAGAGATTTGCGTCGTGCATTGGTTCACTTCCGGAGAATCACGGGAGGCGCACAAGAGTCCTATGCGGTCGCTGATGCGCGACCGAAAGCTCACAGCACGCCTTAAATCTCTTGGCTGAGCATTGTCGGCGAGACGGCTCGATCTTTGTCAAGGACGGCGCTTTGCGCCGCCGCGGAGCGGTGCGAGCCATAGCCCGTCATATTTGACGGGCGTCCGCGGGGACGCCCTATGGCTTGCATCCTTGACAAAGATCGACCGCTCGCCATGCTCGCCGCCATGAGCTGTAAGGCGTCTCATAGCTATCGGCGCCGGAAATTTCCAGCCTGAACAGATTTAGGCGGAGACGCGCTTCGCATTCCTTTTGCGCATCACCTCGCCCGATCGAACTCGAGCACGCCGCTCGTATAGGTCTCGTCGACTTCGGAGAAGGGGCGCTGGTCCTCTCCGTAGAGCAGCGCGCGATGCTCGAAAAGGACGTGGGGCGGCGCGACCGCGGCGTCCTCCTCCTTCACACGCGGCGCCATCTCCCACCCCGAAGGCAGTGGCGACCAAAGCTGCTTCGCTTCAAAGGTTCGCCGATAGGGATGAAGCGGCGCGACGGCCTTGCCGAAGGGCGTCTCAGTGTCTTCGAGCAGGCGGTTCATCTCCTGCGTGAGACGGCCCGGCACGTACCAATTGTCAGCTTCCGACAGGACATGCGCGCCGCAGAGGAGCTGGACATGGCGGTATTTCACGGTTTCGCCCTCGCTCACCGAAAGGCGGCGGCGCGTCTCCGCGCTCGCGGGCTTCTCAGCGCCCGCGACGCGCTTTGCGACGATCTTCGGCGCCACGGCCATATGATGATCCGCGCACCATGTCTCAAGCGTCGACGTCGCGCTCTTTGCCGCGAGCAGCTCGGCGTTGAGCGTCTCGATCAGCGCGAGCGTCTCGACCCGAGAGAGGAGAGCGTTGGGGTTCGCTCCCGCGCTCGACGGCTCAGCAGCCGCGGCCATAGGGGAAGTGAACGCGGCGGCGGCCGCGACGAGCGTCGAGAGAAGCGGCTTCATTCGGAAGCGCAACGCTGACAGCAGCCGGCGATCTCGATCACTCGGCTTCTGGGCGCGAATCCCGCTTCCGTCGCCAACGCGGCGAGCGATTTCGACAGCGCGGGTGAGGTCGCCTCCTTCACTTCGCCGCAGCGCTCGCAAATCAGGAAGAGCACGGGCTCCTCGGCGCCATGCGCATGCCCGCAGACGACGAAGGCGTTTTGCGAAGCAAGCCGATGCGCGAGGCCGTGATCGAGGAGATAGGCGAGCGCGCGGTAAACGGAAATGGGCGCGGGCCGCTTGCCCGTTTCGTCCGCCATGAGCTCGATCATCTCATAGGCGCCGATGGGGCGGCTGGCTTCCTTCAGTATCGCGAGCGCGCGCCGCCGCGCCGGCGTCAGTCCGCGTCCTCCGGCGGCTTCGCAGTTGGAGTCGATGCCCATGGACGACATTTAGCGCGCTTTCCGCTCAAACGGTATCGCCCTCGCCAGAGGGGACGCTTCCTTGCCAGAGTGACGCATCGGAGATAGAGTTCCTGGCATCGAAATATGAGACGAAGTCATTTTCCGGGAGGCTGCCCATGACGAAGCAGCTCGTGATGGCCTTGGGGTTGACGCACAAGGATAGTCAGCCGGCGGCAGCGGGGCCGCCCGCATCGCTCGAGACGCTGTTCGCCTCGTTTGAACCCAAATTGCCCCTTTCCGCAATTGATCTTAATAAGGCGGCGTGCCTGTTTGACAGCTATGAAGCCGCCGAGCAGCTCATAAGCTTCGCCTACAAAAGCACGGAGAATGCGAAGGATCAAACAGATTTCCATCTCAATATCGTAGTGATAAGTTGTTCAGCGAGCAGCAATGACGGAATAATGGTCGCGCGGGCGATCGCTATGCTTGACAAGATAGAGCAAAAGCAGCCGTCTTCCGAATATCCCATCGACACATATATTACGCCTGATATCTATGACGCGCTGGACCCGCGCCATCAGGACCTTTACCGGGCCGCGACCCAGGTTGGGAAAGACCTCGTGCATCAGCGCCTCCAAGAGGATGCGCAGCGTTGTTTCATCATATCCCCAATCGGCGACGCGCAAAGCCCGGTTCGCGAGCGCGCCGATTATGTTTTCAAGACATATGTCAAGCCGGCCTGCGAGGCCGCCTCTTTTCGAGCGGTGCGGGCCGACATGATGCGCGGCGGAGAAATTACGCCCGAGATGATCGACGCTCTCCAAAGCGACCCCATCGTCCTCGTATATCTTGGCTCGCCGAAGCTCGGCTGGAACCCGAACGTCATGTATGAATTGGGTCTACGGCACGACGCCCCCTATATCGCGCTCAAGGATATGACGGCCGACGGCAAGAAGTATGAATTGCCTTTCGATATTCAGGACAAAAGAGTTGTTGAGATACCCGAGGTTCCGGGCAAGGACGATGATATTGCGGCAACGGTTCGCACGATAAAAGACCGGATCAAGGACGCTGTAATCGACAAACAATGGAATTATCTTTATCCAAACGCAACCATTGATCTTAAGTTGGGTGATCCAGCCGCTTCAAAATATATTGAGGGATCGCCGCAGATCGAAGCGTTTTTTGAAATGAAGAGAGTCAAAGGGAAATTGCTAAACGACGTCATACAGCATCTTACCATGAAAATGCCGGATTATCAGCGCAGGCCGTTCATGGAGGAGCAAAACAGCCTTATTGGAAGTCTCATTCTCAGCATGGGAAATGTCAGTGATGTTGAATATCCCTATGCGACAATTCCGATTGTTTTCGAAAAACATAGCAAGCTTGCGGGTAGAGCGTTCCTGCCTATTATTGTCAGATATCAATTCTCTCCTGCTACAAATGTTCTGCGGCTTAGGGTTGTTTATCTGGATGTGACGACCGCTACGACAATGGATAGCGCAAAACATTATTTTACGTGCACTCTCAAATGCGACAAGCAATTAAGCCTGAGTTAGACGCATATCGCTGGCGGCGACGGCCTTAAAGGAGTCTGATCTCATGAAGGCCTTGTTGTCCGCGAGCGAGTACTACGCATATTTTCCAATCTTCAAGCTCGACGCAGCGGGGCGACTCTTGGAGGCGAACCCCGCGACTGACCTCCTTTTTGGCGGCAGTCCGCAAGCGATTTACGGCGCGGATGGCTTGATCGCAAGCAGAATTCGTGAAGAGAGCGCGGAGGAAGTCTTTGTTGGGCGCCTAGAGAGGGAAGTCCAGTCGGAAAAATTTGGAAAAAGTGGGCTGCGCTTCACAATCGTCAAGCTCCCGAGCGCTTCTGTAGAAGATTTATTTGAAATCACTGTTTATGGAGAAATCACAGAGCTTGCTGACATGCAATTGTTCAATGATGAATTACGACGTGAGCATCAGCAAAATCTGCTTTGGGAAGCTTATGCGCTGAGCTATGATAGCGTCCTGCCACGACTCGATTATTATCTCGAAGTGGTCAATCGGCATATCTGCGCCCTGTCCCAGGACGGCGTTCAACGGGTTCTCGATATCGGCGCCGGCACGGGAAGCGTCACGGCAGCGCTGCTGAGCGCCGGTTGCCGGGTGACGGCGATCGACGTGAGCCGGGCCATGCTGGAAAGGCTCAGAGCGAAGCTTGCGCCGAAAGAAGCCGAAAAAGCGGAAATTCTACAGGGCGACGCTAAAGATTTGGGCATGTTCAAGGATTGTTCTTTCGACGGCGTGAATATTCTTCTCGCGCTCTTCGACATGGGCGATCCGATCGCGGCGCTCAACGAAGCGATGCGCGTGCTGAGACGAGGCGGGGTCATGGTGATAACCGAGCCAAGGCGCAGGTTCGACATCATCCAGCTGTTGGCTTCAGCTGAAGCCTCTCTGAGAGAAAAGGGCTTATTCGAAAAATTGGAGACGCACTGGAAGCGCGTCGGACAAATCAACAAGAAAATAGACCCGGCAAAACGAGGCAAGCGCTTATTCGTCGAAGACATAGCAGAGATTCTTTCAGCAAACTGCTTCTACGTGAAGGGCGTTCAGGATTCGCACTACGGCAATTGCGCAACGATTTGGGCGGAGAAGAAACCCTGACGATCAAGCTGAGCACGACAGCCGCAACTGCGACGTATAGATCGGCGTCCTGTGAGGACGCCGCGGCGATCAGCGAACTTTACCAGGAAGCCTACCGGCCCGTCAGCGGGGGTGACGCCAGCGATTTTTATCCCTATCCGCAACTCCTTACGCCGGGGGAAGTAAAGGGCATGATCCAGGGCGGCGGCGTCCTGTGGCTTGTCGCGGAACTGGACGGCGCGATCATCGGCGCCTGTGGGGCCGTATTGAATGTCGGCGCGCCCGAGGACAAAATCGCCGAGGTCTTCGGATTAGTGATCAAAGAGCGGTTTCGCTATCGCGGTTATGGCGCGCAACTCTTCGCCCAATTGGATGGTTGCCTCGCGCGCGAAGGATCCCTGTTCATCCTTGCCGAAACGCGGACAGCGCATTCGGGCGGATGGAAGGTGGCGAGGCGGTGCGGGTTCATCGCGCTGGGGTTTGAGCCTGCAGCCCATCTCACGCCGGCTGGCTACGAATCCATGCTGTTGACCGGCAAACTGTCTTCGAGGGCCTTGGAGCTCTGGGCGCCGCCGACGGCGAGCTCTGTAGCCGTGCAGAGGCTGTCAGCGGTGGTGTTGGAGCAAATCCAAGGCGCGAGACCGCTCGTTCAGAACAAGGAAACCCCTGCATTGGAGGCGGGTTTTTGCGATGAGAGCCATGCCGTCCATGTCGCGGAAGCTACGTATGACGAGTCTAAAATCGTTGACGTTCTGCAGCGTCTCGGCTTGCAGAGAACCGGTTTCATCGTCCTTAACCGCATGCGCGGAATCCTAGCGCGATCTTGTCGATTTGAGAGGAAGTTTCTTGTCGCTTCGCGCGGCGAGCAGGCGGTCGGCTACGCCATCTTGGACCAGGACGCTCGTGATCGACGCGTCAAGATCGCTGATCTCAGGGGGTGCGACGGTCAAGTCCTGGAGACGTTGCTGAGGCATGTCATCGAGATTGCAAAGGCTGGAATCGGCGCCGTGTTCTCGTTGGTGGTCGATGTCAGGTCGGGCGAGGCGGATCTGCATCGTCTTCTCGAAGAGATCGGCTTTTTTCCAACCGCCTACTATCCTGCGCTGATCCTCGAAGGCGGCAATAGGATCGACTCCGTGCAGTTCACCTATTTGGAGAAGGTCGACTTGACGGAAGCCTGTAGGGGCGCTGCCGTAGCGGAATGGCCCTCGGCCTTCGGCGTGAAGGGGGAGATTTGCGACGCGAGGCTGTAGAAATCAGCCGCAAAGCGCCCTCTCGGGCGAAGTCTCTAAAAGAACTCAGAAATGAAAGCCGACGCCGACCCCGCCGCCGACATCATTGGTGCTCGGACGCGGATTAGGATTATTGAAATAGTTCGGGCTTTCCACGGGCTGGTTGAGGCGCGGCTTCGCGGTGAGCGTCACGTCCTCGACGCGCTTTGGCGCCGCTTCGCCTGAAGCCCGCGAGGGCAGGGGAAGCGCGGCGTCGTCCTCCGCGCCGAAGCAGACGGGGTCGCCCTTATAATGGGCGCGCGGACAATCGGACGCTTCCGCAGGCTTTTGGGCGACAGGCTTTGAGGCGGAGGTTTGGGCGTGCTTACGCCGCGCCGCGATCGGGCCGGCTTTCTTCTCGGGTGGCGGCGGCGACGCTTCCTCGGCGAGACCCGCAGAAGGGGCGATGAAAAGCGCCGTCACGGCGGCTAGCAGAAGCTTGCTTCTCGGGGTCACGAGTGCGTCCTTGATTTCCAAACCACTAGCTTCTCCCGGATTTCCGGCGTTTTTTGGATCGAGGAGAAATCTATGCGACATGTTTTGTCTGTATAGGCGTGGATCGCCGGCCCGCCGCCGAGCGTTCCGGAGACAGCGACAAGAGCGAAACAGGGCGCGCCATGAGATTCAACTTCAACACCCAGGACTCAGGGTCGGAGAGCTTTGTCTATCGGGCGATCGTCGTCGCCGGCGTTGCGGCGGTCGCGGCGGCTTTGCTCTGGATCCTCTGGCATCTCAAGGATCTCATTCCCACGGTCTTCGCGACGATCCTGCTGGCGGTCGGGTGGCGGGGCGCGGGCGAGAGCCTTTCAAAACGCTTCGGCCTGTCGATCGGGATCTCCCTGGCCCTCGTCGCGCTCGGGCTCGCCGGGGTCGTCGCGCTCGCCTTCTCGCTCTTTGGCGGCGATCTCCTGAAGCAATATGATGAGATCGCCATAGACGTTCCGACCGCCATCGCCATGATCGAAGGGTCCGTCGAGGCGCACCCCTGGGGCGAATTCGTCGAGAAGCTGATTGCGGGCGTCGATTTCTCCAAGGCGACTGGCCCCGTCGCGATGCATATCGCGGCGATTTTGACCTCTTTCGGCAGCGCCCTCGCTTTCGCGGTATTCGCCATCATCGGCGCCGCCTATCTTGCCGCCGATCCCGACACCCATGTCTCGGGCCTGACCGCCTTCGCGCCGGCCGCGCGGCGGGCTCAGATTGCGCGGTTCCTCGACGGCTCGGCCGCCTCGCTGCGGCAATGGCTCGTCATCCAGGTTTACGTGGTGCTGATGAACGCTGTCTTCGCCGGGGTGGCTTTGTGGGCTTTTGGGGTCCCGGCAGCCTTGGCTCTCGCCTCGATCAGCGGCGCTCTGGCCTTCATTCCCTATTTCGGGTCGATCATCGCAATTGTGGTGACGGCCCTCGTCGCGCTCCCGCATGGGCTGGGGACAGCCGCCCTGGCCGCGCTCGCCGTCGGCGGCGCGAGCTTCCTCGAAGGCTATCTGATCACGCCCTTCCTGCAGAGCCGGTCGCTGAGCGTGCCGCCTGCCGTGCTGCTTTTCTGCATGCTCGCCTTCGGCACGCTCTTTGGCTCTATGGGCGTGGCGCTGGCGGTGCCGGCCACGGTCGTTCTTGCCGTCGCCTTGAACGCCTTCAAAAGTGCGGATCCAACATGACAGGGAGGCTGGGCTGGGCGGGAAGCTGCTTGCGCCCAAGCTTGCGTAAGGAACGCAAGCGGCTAGCATCGGGCCCATGAAAGCGAATCACCTGTGTCTCGTTTCGCTCGCCGCGCTCCTTGCGTTCTGCGCTCCGGCGCAGGCGGACTGGGCCTCCTGTCTTGCGGGGATCCGGCAGAGCGCGGCCGAGGCGGGAGTCTCGCGTGAGACGATTCAGAGCGCGCTCGGCTCTCTCGAGCCCAATGACGCCGTGAGCTTCACCGACAAGCAGCCGGAATTCACGACGCCGATTTGGGACTACATGGCCGGCCTCGTCGACGAGGACCGCGTCGAGGAGGGCCGCGCGCTCTTGCACAAGCACGCGCATTGGCTGCATGCTGCGGAGAGCCGCTTTGGCGTCGACGCGCCCTATATCGTCGCGGTCTGGGGCGTCGAGTCGGATTTCGGCAAAGGCTTCGGCAAGCGCCCCGTCATCCAGTCGCTCGCCACGCTCGCCTGCGCCGCGCCGCGCCGCGCCGACTACTTCAGAAAAGAGCTGATGGCTGCGCTGAAGATCGTCGATAATGGCGACGTCGCGGCCGAGGAATTTTACGGCTCCTGGGCCGGCGCCTTCGGGCATACGCAATTCATGCCCACGACCTTTCTCTCGAAGGCGGTCGATCTCGACGGCGACGGCAGAAAGAACGTCGTGAGCGATCCCGCCGACGCCTTCGGGAGCACCGCGAATTATCTGGCCAAGAACGGTTTCGAGCATCATTTGCCCTGGGGCTTCGAGGTGAAGCTGCCACAGAATTACGCGGGCCCTTCGGGCCGCACGCATCGCCAGGCGATGTCCGCCTGGGCCTCGCGCGGGATCACCAGGCTCGACGGCTCGCCGCTCGGCGGCGGCCCGCGCGCGGCGCTCCTGCTGCCGGCTGGCCGTGAAGGCCCGGCCTTTCTCGTGACCAAGAACTTCGACGCTATCTTCTCTTACAATGCGGCCGAATCCTACGCGCTGGCGATCTGCGTGCTTGCAGATCGGCTGCGGGGACTGCCGGGCATCCAGACGCCCTGGCCGACGGACGATCCCGGCCTCTCGCGCGAGGAGCGAAAGGAGCTGCAGACGCTGCTCATTCGCAACGGCTATCAGCTCGGCGAGCCGGACGGCGTGATCGGCACGAAGACGAAGGAAGCCATCGCCGACGTCCAGCAGCGGCTCGGCCTTACGCCCGACGGCCGCGCTGGGCTGAAAGTCCTCAAGGCGCTGCGCGGCGGGTGAGGCTTCCTGCAGTCGTCGCTGCGAGGCGCGGAGCGACCAAGCAAGCCAGGAGGCGCGCGAGGCCGCGGGATCGCTTCGCTCGCGATGACGGGCGATTGGCAGCGTTCGGGAGGGCTCCACTACGCTCGCGATGACGGCCGCCGCCGCCGCGCTGTCGCCCCGAGGCCTCCCGTACTGACTGTTTCTCGGGCAGCAAGAGCTCCTACCCACAACATATTGGCCCCAAAACCTTGCAATCGCCCCTATTTTGTGGCGCTCATGGGTCATGCACTTTCTGCGGCTGCGCCTGCTCGGGTTCAAGAGCTTCTGCGAGCACACCGAGTTCCTGATCGAGCCCGGCCTCACGGGCGTCGTCGGGCCGAACGGCTGCGGCAAGTCCAATCTCGTGGAAGCGCTGCGTTGGGTCATGGGCGAGAATTCGTTCAAGAACATGCGCGCCACCGGCATGGACGACGTGATCTTCGCCGGCGGCGGCTCCCGGCCGGCGCGCAATGTCGCCGAGGTCGGCCTCGTCCTCGACAACAGCCAACGGAGCGCGCCCGCCGCCTTCAACGATGAGGACACGCTCGAGGTCACGCGCCGTATCGAGCGCGAGCAGGGCTCGGTCTATCGCGTCAATGGCCGCGAGGTGCGCGCCAAGGACGTGCAGCTGCTTTTTGCCGACGCCTCGACCGGCGCGCGATCGCCGGCGCTGGTTCGCCAGGGGCAGATCGGCGAGATCATCGGGGCGAAACCGCAGGCCCGCCGCCGCGTGCTGGAGGAGGCGGCCGGCATTGCGGGCCTGCACTCGCGTCGTCACGAGGCGGAGCTGCGCCTGCAGGGGGCTTCCGAAAATCTGTTGCGGCTCGAAGACGTGCTGAAGCAGGTCGACAGCCAGGTCGAGAGCCTGCGTCGACAGGCGAGGGGAGCGTCGCGCTATCGCGCTGTCGCCGCGCAGATCCGCCAGAACGAGGCCCTCGCGGCCCTCATCGGGCACCGCGCCGCGACCGCGCGGCTCGCCGAGGCCGAGCGCAAATTCGCCGCCGACACGACGATCGTCAACGAGCGGATGATCGAGCAGGCGGCGGCGGCGCGCGAGCAGGCGCTCGCCGCGCATGAGCTGCCCTCCCTTCGCGACAAGGAGGCGGAAGCGGGCGCAGCGCTGCACCGGCTCATCGTTGCGCGCGACGCGCTCGACGTCGAGGAGAAGCGCGCCCAGGAGCGCGTAGGCGAATTGACGCGGCGCATTGAGCAGTTTGGCCGCGACCTCGAGCGCGAGCGCTCGCTGATCCAAGACGCGGCGGAGGTGGCGCAACGCCTCGAGGAGGAGCGCGGCGAGCTCATCGAGGCGGAAGGAGACTGCCGCGAGCGCGAGGAAGCGGCGAGGGCGCGCCTCGTCGAGATCGAAGCGACGCTCGCGGCGACCGAAGACGAGCTGCATGAGGCGCAAGACAGCCTCGCATCCGTCAACGCGCGCGCGAGAAGCTTTCAGGCGACGATCGAGGAGGAGGGCCGCCGCATCGCCCGTTTCGAGGCGGAGCTCACGCGGCTCAACACGGAATTCGCGCTGATCGCTTCGGAAGGCGGCGGCGCAGACGATCTGGCGCGGCTCGAAGCGAGCCTGGAGCTGGCGACCGAAACGGCGCAGGCTGCGGACGAAGCCGCGGAATTGGCTGCGGCGCGTCACCAGGAAGCGCGCGAGATGGAAGCCGCTTCGCGCGCGCCGCTCGCTGCGGCGGAAGCGCGCGCGCAGCGGCTCGACACCGAGTCGCGCACGTTGGAGAAGCTTCTCAACGCCGGCTCAGGCGATCCCTGGACGCCGGTTGTCGAGGAGATCGTCGTCGCGAAGGGTTATGAGACCGCGCTTGGCGCGGCGCTCGGCGACGATCTCGATGCTTCCTCCGACCCGGAAGCGCCTGCGCATTGGGCGCTGACGGACGCGGCGAACGACGCGTCTCTGCCGGCGGGCGCGAAGCCCTTGAGCGGAGTCGTGCAAGCCCCGGCGGCGATGCAGCGGCGCTTGCAGCAGATCGGTGTGGTCGCCCGCGAGGAAGGCTCGCGGCTGCGCGCGCTCTTGAAGCCCGGACAAAGGCTCGTCTCGAAAGAGGGAGATCTTTGGCGCTGGGATGGTTTCACCCAGGCGGCCGAGGCGCCGACGGCCGCGGCGCGTCGCCTTGTCGAGAAGAACCGCCTTTCCGAGCTGCGCCAGGAGGCCGAAGAGGCCCGCTATCTGGCGGATGCGGCGGCCGAGGAGGCGGAGGCCGCGCGCGAAAGCATGCGCGAGGCGCAGCAGGCCGAGAGCGACGCGCGCGAAGAGCAGCGCAGGACGCGATCGCGCCTCGACGAAACGCGCGATCGCCACGCGGCGGCCGAGCGGCGCCAGGCGCAGATCGGCCAGCGTCTGTCGGCGCTCGAGGCCGCGAAGACGCAGACCATCGAGAACCGCGACGAGGCGGCGCAGAAACGCGCTGCGGCGCAAGCCGCGCTCGAGGCCTTGGAGGAGCCGGCCTTCCTCGCTGGCGCGCTCGAAAGCTTGCGGGCGCGGGCGCAGGCCGAGCGCGCACAGGCGGGCGAGGCGCGCGCCGCGTTGACAGCTTTTGCGCATGAAGCCTCTATGCGGGCCAGCCGTCAGGCGGCGATTCAGCGCGAGAGCGCTTCCTGGTCGCAAAGGCGCGACCATGCGCAGGATCGTATCGGCGAGATCGAGGAGCGTCTGCATGCGGCGCGCCAGGAGCAGGAAGAGCTTGCCGAGGCGCCGATCGAGTTCGAGCGCCAGCGCCGCGCCCTGCGCAACGGCGTCGAGGAGGCCGAGGCTGCGCGGCGCGCGGCTTCCGATGCGCGCGTGCAGGGCGAGACGCGGCTCGCCGAGGGCGACAGGGCCGCTCGCGCCGCGCTCGACGCGCTGAGCGCCGCGCGAGAGGAAAAGGCCCGCAGCGAAGCGCAACTTGAAGCTGCGCGGCAGCGCGCCGCCGATGTGGCCCACGCTATTGCGCATGAGCTGGAGGCGACGCCGGAAGCGCTCGTCTCTCTTGCGGGCGTCTCGCCGGGCGAGGATTTGCCGCCGGCGGACGTGGTCGAACGCAAGCTCGAGACGCTGCGCGCCGATCGCGAGCGGCTCGGCGCCGTCAATCTGCGTGCAGACGACGAACTCGCGGCGATCGAGGCGCAGCAGTCGAAAATGTGCGCCGAGCGTGACGACCTCTCCGAAGCGATCAAGAAATTGCGCGCCGCGATCGCGAGCCTCAACAAGGAGGGGCGCGAACGGCTGCTCGCAGCCTTCGACAGGGTCAACGCGCATTTCAAGGAGCTGTTCACGCTGCTCTTCGACGGCGGAACGGCGGAATTGGCGCTCGTCGAGAGCGAAGATCCGCTCGAGGCCGGGCTCGAAATCTTCGCCCGTCCGCCGGGAAAGAAACCCGCGGCGATGAGCCTGCTTTCGGGCGGCGAGCAGGCGCTGACCGCGATGTCGCTGATCTTTGCCGTGTTCCTCACCAATCCCTCGCCGATATGCGTCCTGGATGAGGTCGATGCGCCCCTCGACGATTACAATGTCGAACGTTTCTGCGACCTTCTCGACGAGATGCGCAAGAAGACCGACACGCGCTTCGTCGCGATCACGCATAACCCGATCACCATGGCGCGGATGGACCGGCTCTTCGGCGTGACGCAGGCCGAGCGCGGCGTCTCGCAGCTTGTCTCCGTCGATCTCGCGCAGGCCGAGCGTTTTCTGCTCGCGAGCTGAGACCATCCCTCTCTCGTAGATGGAGAAGCAGCGACTTGTCAGAGCGCTTCTTGGGGCGTAGTTACGCCCCGCGTAGCGCGCCGCGAACGATGGTGGCGCAGCGATCAGTCGCGTGCTTCACGCTCGGATGATTCGGAGACCCCTATGACAGAGTCTGGCTGGAACGCGCTGCTTCCTCGCTTCGCGTTTACGATCTTCGCTCTTGGCCTTTGTCTGGCTGCCGCCCCGGACGCCTCGGCCAAGGTTCTCGCGAAGGTCAACGGCGTCGAGATCACCGACGAGGACTTGAAGCTCGCCGACGAATATATTGGATCGAACTTCTCTCGCCAGGTCGATCCCAAGGCGCGGGAGTCCGCGCTGATCGAGTTTCTCGTCTCGCAGCAGCTTCTCGTCCAGGAGGCGCAGGCGGAAAAGCTTGCCGAAACCCCCGACTTCATGAAGCGCCTCGCCTATCTGCGCGACATGGCTTTGATGCAGGCGATGCTCGGCAAGCTCAGCAAGGAAGCGATCACCGACGCGGCGGTCAAGAAGACTTATGAGGACGCGGCGAAGGACTACAAGCCGGTGGATGAGTATCACGCCCTGCACCTCGTCGTCTCGACGGAGGACCAGGCCAAGGAAGCGCTGAAGCGCATCAAGGCGGGCGAGGACTTCGGCAAGGTCGCGGCGGAAGTGTCGAAAGATCCCGGCGCGAAGAACGGCGACCTCGGTTGGCGCGTGAAGGAGGAGTGGTTGCCGGAATTTGCCGAGCAGGTGGTCAAGCTCTCCCCCGGCCAGGTTTCCGATCCGGTGAAAACTCAGGTCGGCTGGCACGTGATCAAGCTGGTCGAGAAGCGCCCGAGAAAGTTCCCGTCGCAACAGGAGCTGCAGGGGGACATCTCACGCTATCTCTCCGAGACGGCGCGCCGCTCCTTGCTGGAGCGCCTGAAGCAGACCGCCCAGATCGAGCGCGCCGACGCGCCGCAGCCGCCGGCGGCGGGGACGCAAAAGCCCGACGAAAAGACCAAGGTCGACGACAAGAAGAAGTGAGAAGCGGCCGGAGCCTGATCTCCGGCCTGTGTCCCCTGCGCGGCGCCTGGCGCCGCGACTGCCCCCGAAAGACCTCTCTTCATGGCGAAAGCCGGTCCCGTCTCAAAATTCGCGCCCGCAACGCTTCCCGAAATCCCGCCGATCGACGGCGTACGCTTCGCCGCCGGCATGGCCGGCGTGCGTTACAGCCGGCGCGTCGATGTGATGCTCGCGCTGTTTGACGAGGGAACGCGCGTCGCCGGCGTGTTCACACGCTCCAAATGTCCCTCGGCGCCGGTTGACTGGTGTCGCGCCCGGCTTTCCGCCGGAAAGGCGCGCGCGCTTCTGGTCAACTCGGGCAATGCGAACGCATTCACCGGTCGGTTGGGCCGTGATGCGGTGAAGCTCTCCGCGGAGCTCGTCGCCAAGGCGGCGCAGGCTTCGGAGCGGCAGATTTTTCTCGCCTCGACCGGCGTGATCGGCGAGCCGCTCGACGCCACGAAATTCGAGCGCGTGCTGCCGAAGCTCGTCAAGACGGCGAGCCCCGACGCTTGGCATGACGCGGCGCGGGCGATCATGACGACCGACACCTTTCCCAAGCTCGCGACGCGCTCGGCGGAGATCGGCGGCGTCGAGGTGCGCATCGCCGGCTTCTCCAAGGGCGCCGGCATGATCGCTCCCGACATGGCGACGATGCTCGCTTTCGTCTTCACCGATGCGCCGATCGGCGCCGAGGCTCTGCAGGTATTGCTTTCCCGCTCGGTGCGCGACAGCTTCAACGCGATCACCGTCGACAGCGACACCTCGACCTCCGACACGCTGCTTCTCTTTGCGACGGGCGCCGCCGCCGCGCGCGGCGCGCCGCAGATCGACAAAGCCTCCGATGCGCGCCTCGACGGCTTCGCCGCAGCGCTCGACTCGCTGCTGCTCGAGCTCGCGCATCAGGTGGTCAAGGACGGGGAGGGCGCGCGCAAATTCGTCGAGGTGCGCGTTTCGGGCGCGGTCAATGCGCGGGCGGCGAAACGCATCGCGCTCTCAATCGCGAACTCGCCGCTGGTCAAAACCGCGATCGCCGGCGAGGACGCCAATTGGGGACGCGTCGTGATGGCGGTCGGCAAGTCCGGCGAGGAGGCCGATCGTGATAAGCTCGCGATCTGGTTCGGCGACACGCGCGTCGCCTACAAGGGCCAACGCGATCCTTCCTACGATGAGGCCGCTGTCTCAGAAATCATGAAGCGCGACGAGATCAAGCTCGCTGTCGATCTCGGCATCGGTCCTGGCGCCGCCACCGTGTGGACTTGCGACCTCACCAAGGAATATGTCGCGATCAACGGCGACTATCGGAGCTGATCGGCAGAAATACGCTCAGCAGGCGGGCCTCCACCTCACGCAATCTCTCTCTCGCTACAAAGAGACATTGGCGCTGTGAGCCTGCCTGATCCATCCTGATAGGGTGACGGCCAAATGGTCGAACAGCAGGCGCACTCGCCGGCTGGCGCGCAGGTCCTGGTGCATGGCGAGCCATAGGTCCAGATCAAAGCGGATGACGTCGGCGAGGACCGGGGTCAACTCAGCTTCGCGATTGGCGATCGGAACCTGACAGGCGCCAATGCCCAGACCGGCCCGCACCATGGCGAGCTGCGCCAAATGACTGTCGCTACGCAAGGCGAAGCGATCGCGGTCAAGGCCCGGCACGGATGCGGCCAAATGGGTTGCTTGCGGGTCGTGGTCCCAACCGATTAGCGTATGCTCATAGGCTTCCTCGAGAGTCCTGGGTAGGCCGTGCGACTGAACGTAACGGCGGTGAGCGTAAAGGCCAATGGCGATGGTCCCAATGCGTCGGCTGACCAGGTTCTCCTGGGCTGGCCTGACGTGGCGGACCGCAATGTCGGCCTCGCGCCGCAGCAGATCGTGGGTGCGATTGCTGAGCGCCAGCTCGATGTCGATGCGCGGCCAGCGTTCGCGGAACGACGCCAACATCGATGGCAGCGCCTCGGCTCCCATGACCTCGCTGGCGGTCACGCGCACTGTGCCTTGCTCCTCGGCCCGTTCGCCGGAAGCCGCGCGCACGAGCGCTTCGGCCGCCGCTTCGATGCTCTCCGCATGATGAAACAAATCCCGCGCCGCTGAAGTCGGGGCGAGCCCGCTTGGCGAACGGGTGAACAGGGCTATACCCAGCGTCTGCTCAAGCGTCTCGATATGGCGGCCAACGGTCGGTTGCGTCAGACCGAGGCGCTTTGCCGCTTGGCCGAGGCTGCCTGCGCGCATCACGCCAAGGAAGGACCGATAGAGGTTCCAGTCCGGCTTGGTCATGCGAAATTGTATGATGACCAAACGATTTTTCATAGTTTTCGCATGGCTAAAAGCTCGGCATCGTTACGTGAGCGCTGGCGATTTTGTCTGAAGTCAGCGTGTTGCAAAGGGTGAGGTGTGGCGATGGCGGAGGCACGGCGTTTAGCCCTGATGATCGGGGCGACAGGGGCAGTGGGGAGCGATGTGGCGCGGGCGCTTCGGGCGCGCGGCTGGCAGGTGCGAGCGCTGGCCCGCAACCCTTCCGCCGCCGCCGAGCGTGAACCAGGCTTCGACTGGATCGGCGGCGACGCCATGGATCGTGCCGCCGTGGTCGCCGCTGCGGGCGACGCCGACATCATCTTCCATGCCGCCAACCCGCCACTCTACCGCAACTGGCGGGGCCTGGCCTTACCCATGCTCGCCAATGCCGTGGCGGCCGCGGAGGCCAGCGGCGCGCGGCTGATTTTCCCCGGCAACATCTATAATTTCGGTCCCGACGCTTGGCCGTTCGTCGCGGAAACGGCGCCGCAGCGCCCGACGACTCGCAAAGGCGCGGTGCGCGTAGAGATGGAGACGATGTTGCACGAGGCCGGGCAACGCGGCGTGCGCTCGCTCGTCGTGCGGGCCGGCGACTTCTTTGGGCCGTCGGCCGTGAACAGCTGGCTTGCCAAAGTTATCGCGCCGGCTGGAAAGCCACCGACCCGCGTCGTTTACCCCGGTCCACTCGAGGTTGGTCATGCCTGGGCCTATTTGCCCGACTTGGCTGAAACCACTGCCCGCCTGGCTGAAATCGAAACCGAGCTGCCCACGACTGCGGTGCTGCATTTTGGCGGGCACTGGGTTACCGGCGCCGAGTTGGTGGAGGCCGTGCGTCAGGTCACTGACAATCCGCGGCTGCCGGCACGCCAATTTCCTTGGTGGTTGGTCGGCATGGCGGCGCCCTTCGTTCCGTTCCTGAGCGAGCTTTGGGAGATGCGCTATCTGTGGCGTCACCCGGTGAAGCTCGACAACGCCAAGTTGGTGGCTGTGCTCGGCGAGGAGCCCCAGACTCCTTTGATCACGGCCATTCAGAACACTTTAGGCGCTCATGGTTGCTTGGCGAGGGACAGGCTAGAATGACCCTGACCTTCGGGGCGTTGTCCCTCCTCTTCCTCGGCTTCTTTTGGTTGACGCTCGGGGGCTGGGTTGGTGTGGCGTCGCAGCGGCGTTAGATCACGTCTAGCCGCTTCCCTCTGTGGTGGATCGGCGGACGTCGCGCGCTGGCCTTGCCGCCTCCCGCACGGCCGCGGCGCTCATCCCTTCTGCGCGCAAGTCGCGCAGCGTCTTGCTGCTCTTGCTCTTCGAGAGTTTTTCGCCTTCAGCGCAAAGCAGAAGGGCGTGATGCCGATAGCTCGGCGCGGGCAGGCCGAGCAGGCCTTGCAACAGGCGATGCAGCCCCGTCGCGGGCAGCAGATCCGCGCCGCGCACGACGTTGGTCACGCCCTGCAGCGCATCATCCACGACGACCGCGAGATGATAGCTCGTCGGCGTGTCCTTGCGGGCGAGCACGACGTCTCCCCAGCGCTCGGGATGCGCTGGGATATCGCCGCGCCGGTGCTCGCGCCAGGAAAGCGCCCCCGCCTCGGCGCCCAGGACGTTCATCGCCTTCGCCATGTCGAGCCGCAGCGCGACGCCGCCGGCCTTTAGGATCTCGCGCAAGCTTTCGCGCCTATTGCCGCGGCAAGTCCCGGGATAGAGCGGCGCGCCGTCCGGATCGCGCAGCGGATCGGGTCCGGCGGCTTTCGCGATCTCGCTTCGCGTGCAGGCGCAAGGGTAGACGAGACCCATCGCGTCGAGCCGCTCCAGCGCCGCGGCGTAATCGGCGAAATGCTCGGATTGGCGGCGCACGGGCCGCTCCCAGTCGAGCCCGAGCCAAGCGAGGTCTTCATAAATCGCGGCTTCGTAATCCGGCCTTGCACGCGCCAGATCGATGTCCTCGGTGCGCAGGAGGAAGCGTCCGCCACACGTGCGCGCGAGCTCGAAATTCAACAGCGCCGAATAGGCATGGCCAAGATGCAGGAATCCGTTCGGCGAGGGCGCGAAGCGGAAGACGCGCGGCTCTGAAGCGAGATTCGCTTGATCTTGCGTCCCCTTCATTGCTGTGGTCCCGACACTGACGCCGACGCCGCTTTTAGTCCTCCACGAAGCCTCGCGCAAAAGCTTGCGTTAAATCGACGCTTGCCTCGCGCTTTGCGCTAAAGCAGAATCCTCATCTCGACCTAAACGGGGTCCCTCATGCGCGCTTCCGAGGCCGATATTCTGATCGTTCCGGGATGGGACGATTCTCCGCCCGATCATTGGCAGAGCCGTTGGCAGCAGAAGCTCTCGAGCGCGCGCCGGATCGAGCAGCGCGACTTCAGCCGGCCGGTCCTCGCCGAATGGCGCCCCGCGATCGAGCGGGCCGTTGAGGAATGCGCGCGTCCTGTCGTGATCGTCGCCCATTCGCTGGGGGTGCTTGCGACGCTCCACGCGGCGGGGCGCGTCGGCGAAAAGATCGGCGGCGCTTTTCTCGTTGCGCCGCCTTCCGACCGCGCGATACGCGAAACGCCGCAAATAGACGAAAACTTTCTGCCTTACCCGCGTCAACGGCTCCCTTTCAAAGCCGCGCTCGTCGGCAGCGAGGACGACCCCTTCGCCGATCCGGGTTTCGCGCGCGAGCTGGCGGAAGCGATCGGGGCGAAATATCTCGACGCCGGCGCCTCGGGTCACATTAATGTCGCGAGCGGCCACGGCCCCTGGCCCGAGGGCTCGATGGCCTTCGCGCATTTTCTGGCGGAACTGTGAGGCGCGCCAGCCTTTGCGTCGCGGCGCTCGCCTTGGCTGTCTCCTGCCGGAGCTCGGCGCAGACGCAGGCGCCATACGGCCCGCCGCCGCCGCCGCTGCCCGACGGTTACGCGCGCGCGCTTGTTGGAGAGGGCCCGTCGCGCTTCGTTTTCTGGCGACCCCTGAAGCGCGCGCGGACGCTGCTGATCCTCGCAGAGGACGAGCCGGCGTCATTGCAAGTCGATCGCCGCGACCTCTTGGAGATTGCGCGCGCGCGCAACATGAGCGTGCTTTTTCTAGGGCCTGAGCCGCAGCCGGACGCCTTGCGCAAGGCGCTCAAAGGGGCGGGGCAGGGGAAGAGGATCGGCGTCGCGCGCGGCGCAGCCGTCGAGGCGTTCTCGGACGCCGCGCAGGAAAAGCTTTTCGACGCGCTGCTTCTCGAGGACGCGGCCGCGCCGGCCTTCGGCGCAGACGGACCCTTCGTCGTCGAGCTTTACGGTTCCGACGCCTTTTGGCGCGCCGCGCCGCGTCACGAGCCGTCGCTCGCAGGGCCGCGCCGGCGCCATTTCTTTCTCGCCGGCGCGGTGCTCGGGCCTTCGGGCGAAGAGCCATGCGCCGCGCCGGTCAATCGCCGCACGAGCGAGCCTGCGCGGCGGGCGCTGCTTGTCGCGCTTGACGACTATCTTTCCGGCGGCCCGGCGCCGCCTGCCTCGCGCGAAGCCGAGCTCGCGCCCGCGAAAAGCTTGGCTTGGCCGAAAATCCCAGGTCTTCCTGCGCCTCCCGCCAATGATCGGCTTGCGCCCAAGATCGACGTCGACGGCAATGAGACGTCGGGACTGCGACTTCCCGATCAGGCCTTGCCCATCGCCACTTTCACGGGCTGGAACGCGTCGAGGGAGCGGACTGGTTGCGCGGCCGGGGCCGAATATGTTTTTCCATCGACCCGCGCCGCGCGCGACGCCTCAGGAGACCCACGTCAGTCGCTCGTCGAGCGTTATGGCGCGCGCAGCTATTTTGTCGCGGCGCTGCGTTCGGTCGCCAATAAGCTCGTCAAGGATCGCCTGTTGCTTTCGCAAGACGCCGACGCTTATGTTGCGGCCGGCAAAGAAGCGCCTTTCTAAACATGCCGCCAGAACGCGCGAAGCGTTTTCGGATGAGAACGGGCTCAGCCAATGAGACGCCGAGCGCGTCCCACGCGAAAGCTTCCCTAGCGGCGCCGAGGAGCGAAGACCAAAGAATGAAACCCAAAATCGCCGCCTATGCGCTCCGACTTCCCCTTCCGCTGAAGGAGCAGGCCGAACGACTAGCCGCGGGGCAGGGCTCGAGCCTCAATCAGTTCATCGTCACCGCGGTCGCCGAGAAAGTGTCGAGTCTCGGCGGCGCGGGCGCAGCTTCGGGACAGCGTCTGGGCGCCGCAGCGGGAGCCAGCGGCATGGGCGTCGAGGATGACGACGTCTCGCGGGGAGGCGTCTGAGCGCTAGCTAGCGGCCGGTCAAGGCGCCCGCTCCCAGAGCGTCACCCAATCCCGCGCCGGCGCGACCGAGATTGTCGCCGAAATTGTCGCGCGACTCGGGGTCGGCAAGAACGAAGGGGGCTGCGACTGCGGCGCCGGCCGCCGCGCCGACGGCGCCGACCGCGCCGGTGGCGGCTTGTCCCACCCTCGCGCCGATTCCGGGAGCCTCAGCCAGCGATTGGCCGCCGGCAAGACGCACGCCGATCGCGCGCACGACGCCGGGAGCCGACGCAAAGGTCCCGTGGCGCAGCGGATCGTCCGAGCTGACGCCGGTGAGGTCGATCCACCGGATCTTGTCCTGCTCGAGCAGCTCGTTATAGGGCGAGGCCTCGGGGTTGATGGCGCCGAGCCGCGGCATGTCGCCCCAGACGCGCCTAGAGACGGCGAGCGCTCCGTCGTCACGGGCGACGAAGATATAGAAGCGCGAGGCGGCGGCCGAACCGATCTCGGCGATCTGGCGCTGGAAGACATCGAAATCGACGTCCGGCGCAGCGAGCATCACAGTGTTGATCTTTGCGGGCAGGCCTCGGTCGCGGATCGCCATCTGTCGCAGCGCTTCGATCGTGACCCAATTGCCCATGGAATGCGCAAGCACCGAAATCTCGCCGACGGACGGGTCCTGCGCCAGAGCTTGCAGGACTCGCTCCAGCGCGTCGCGCGAGAAGCTCGCGCTTTCGTGGTCGTAGCCATATTGAAGGAGCTTGCCGCGTGAAGGCCAGGTGAAGAGCACGGGCAGCGCGTCGGTATTGCTGTCATGAATAATTTGCGCGAAGCGATAGACCGCGTCCTCGAAGCGATTGTTGAAACCGTGCACGAAGACGAGAACCTGGCGCCGAGGCGTATGCGCGAGACGCCCGTTCAACTGCGCGAGCGCCGCTCCTTTGCTGAGCCGATCGGCTTTCAGCGTCACGAAGTCGCGCAAGGGATCGGCGGGCAGCGATTGCGGGAACTGCACGTCGCCGATCTGGCGCGCGCTATCCGGCGGGATCGAGATCGCAATGTCGGCGAAGCTGAGGCCCTCGCCGCGCTCGCCCGTGAACATTTCGCCCGGGGCGGCCCCTAGGTCGCTGCGGGTCGTGGCCACCAGCATGTCCACGCGACTTGTCCCCGGCGCCTGCGCGCCGGTGGGGGTCAACACCCCGTGGACGCGCCCGCAAGCAGCGAGCGCGAGAAGGCACAACAGGGCCGCGAGGGGACGTGTCTTCATGTGAGCCCTGTGTCAGGCCATTGCGTCGGAAGTAGGGAGCGCCGCAGCCATGCCTAACAGGGGGTCAATGGGAGGCGGTGAGAGCCGCCTCCCGCTGACTTAAGACCTTCCCACGCTCACATAGGTGAAGCCGCGCTTCCTCGCTTCCGCGGGTCGATAGACATTGCGCATGTCGACGATGATCGGGGACTTCATCAGCGTCTTGACGCGGTCGAGATCGAGCGCGCGGAAGGCGTCCCATTCGGTGACGATCGCCAGCGCGTCCGCTCCCTCGATCGCGCCATAGGCGTCGTCATGGAAGCTCACTTCAGGCATGAGCGGGCGCGCCTGCTCCATGCTTTCGGGATCATAGGCGTGCACGCTCGCGCCGTCGCCCACGAGCGAGGCGACGATGGAGATGGAGGGCGCGTCGCGCATGTCGTCGGTGTTGGGCTTGAAGGCGAGACCCAAAAGCGCAATGCGCTTGCCGCGCACGGAGCCGCCCAGCGCCTGCATGATCTTACGCGCCATCAAGCGCTTCCTCGCGTCGTTGACGGCGACGACGGTCTCGACGATGCGCAGCGGCGCGCCTTCGTCCTGGCCGGTTTTCAAGAGAGCCAGCGTGTCCTTGGGGAAGCAGGAGCCGCCATAGCCAGGCCCCGCGTGCAGAAACTTCGGGCCGATGCGCTTGTCGAGCCCGATGCCGCGCGCGACGTCCTGCACGTCCGCGCCCACCTTCTCGCAAAGATCGGCGATCTCGTTGATGAAGGTGATCTTCGTCGCCAAGAACGCATTGGCCGCATATTTGGTGAGCTCGGAGGTGCGACGACCGACAAAAAAGAGCGGCGGCGCATTGAGGCTCAAGGGCCGATAGATTTCCTCCATCACCTCTCGCGCACGCGCATCTTCGGTTCCGATGACCACGCGGTCGGGACGCTTGAAGTCCTCGATCGCCGCGCCCTCGCGCAGGAATTCCGGATTGGAGACGACAGCGAAGTCGGCGTCGGGCCTGATCTCGCGGATGATGCGCTCCACCTCGTCGCCGGTGCCGACGGGCACGGTCGATTTCGTCACGACGACGGTGAATTTTTCGCCCAGAGCCTCGCCGATCGTCTTGGCGGCGGCGAAGACATAAGAAAGGTCCGCATGGCCGTCGCCGCGCCGGGACGGGGTGCCGACGCCGATGAAGACGGCGTCGGCCCCTTTGACGGCCGGCGCCAGCTCGGTCGTGAAGGAGAGGCGGCCCTGGCGGGCGTTGGTCGCGACGAGCTCGTCGAGGCCGGGCTCATAGATCGGGATCTCTCCGCGGTTCAGGCGATCGATCTTGCCCGCGTCCGTGTCGACGCAGGTTACGACATGGCCGAAATCCGCAAAGCAGGCGCCCGAAACCAGGCCGACATAGCCCGAACCGATCATCGTTATGTGCATGTGGGAGAATCTTTCCTTTGATCCTATGAACGCCGGCGCCGCACCTTGTCCTGCGCAGCAATTTCATCTTCGGCCGGGTTCGTGAGCCGAGGCGATTGAGCGCCGCCTCTCCTTTCCCCGCGCGCCTGTGACAGTGTCATGACGGGGTGGCGACCCCGTTCGCGGATCGTGGGCCGAAACCCCGACCTTCCGCGGCCAGCGCCCCCGAGCACGCAGGGCTGAGCCTTATCCCGGCTTCATAAAAGGACCGTCTCCGGCGAGCAAGCCGATGGCCCAGCGGACGTCCGGACGCTTTTGGCGAGATCGCGGGTCAAACGGCAAAGAATCGCCTACCCCTCAGGGTGGATTTCTGCGATCCTGCAATTAGCAGCAATTTCGAGGAGGCCGACTTCTGGAGAGACGCCATGAGTGGGAAAGAAACGCCTCTGGTCAAGGAAATGAACCTGACCCTTCGCCCGACTCTCGTGCTGTGCACGCTCGGAGGCGGCATTATGGGCGCGATCCTGGCCCTGTGGGGCACAGACAATTATCAGATCGTCGCCGCGACGGCTTTCGTCTTCGCCGTGCTCACCGGCTTGTTCTCGACGTTCATCTGAACGCGGCAAAAGCGCTGGTCGAGGCGGCCAGGTCGCCCGGTAAATCGGCACTGCCTTCGCCCTCATCCTGAGAGGCTGTGACTTTTTCGATTGCTGACGCCCACAACTCGTGATTCGCTGGATTCCTTCCAGGGAGCATGAGTCGTGGGCGAGCTTTTTGATGATCTTCCCGTTGTTGATGCGTGCGCGGCGAAAACAACAGGCCGCGCCCGGCTTCGGGAGCCGGTGCGCGATCAGGTGAGCTTACAGGTTTGCGACCTCGACGCCTTGATTGACGAGGATCATCCGGCGCGGATCATCTGGGCATATGCCGCGAAGGTCGATCTTTCCGTCCTCGAAGCGGATGTGAAATCGCGCGAGGGCGCGCCGGGCATGCCGCAAACCTCGCTGCATCTTTTGCTGGCGCTGTGGCTTTATGCGACCGCGCGGGGCGTCGGCAGCGCGCGGGCGCTGGCGCAATTGTGCGAGTGCGCCGTCGCCTTTCGCTGGCTGTGCGGCGGCGTGAGCGTCAATCATCGGCTTCTGTCGGAGTTTCGCAGCCAGCGCGGCGATCTGATCGGCCGGCTGCTGGCCGAGCATGTGGCCAGCCTTTCGGTGGCCGGCGTGATCAGTCTCGGCGAAATCGCGCAGGACGGCGTGCGTTTGCGCGCGAACGCCGGAGCCGCCTCTTTCCGCCGCCGCAAGACGCTGGAAAGTGAATTGGCGAAGGCCAAGGCGCTGGTGGAGCGCCTGTCCAAGGACGAAGACGACGATCCCGGCGCTTCGGGCAAGCGCCAAAAGGCTGCGCGCGAACGGGCCGCGCGCGAGCGGCAGGCGAAGGTGGAAGCGGCGTTGGCGGCGCTTTGCGAAGCCGAAAAGCTGCGCGAGAAGCGGCAAAAGACCAACAAGAAGGAAACGGAGCGGCAAAAGGAGCCGCGCGCCTCCACCACCGATCCGCAGGCTCGGGTCCTGAAGATGGCCGATGGCGGCTTTCGCCCTGCTTATAATGTGCAGTTTACCAGCTTGCCCGAGACCGGCGTGATCGTATGTGTCTCGTGCGAAACGATCGGGTCGGATCGGGGCTTGGCCGAACCGATGGCGCAAAGGATCGAAACGACCTATGGGCGGCGCGCGAAGGTCTATCTGGTCGACGGCGGTTATCTGGCGGCGGAGGACATCGATGCGGCGGCGCGGGCCGGCACAGATTTTTATTGTCCGCCGCTCAAGTCGAAATCAGGGCGCGACCCCTATCTCGTCCGCCCGGGCGATACGCCTTCGGTGGCCGCGTGGCGCGAGCGCATGGCGAGCGACGAGGGCAAAAGAACCTATCGACGCCGTTCACGCTGCGAGCTTGTCCACGCCAAACTCCGCAACCTCGGTCTCGACCGCCCGTTGCTTCGCGGCAAGGAAAAAATCGAGACCTTGATGCGCTGGTTTAGCCTGGCGTCCAACATCCTGACCGAAGCGAGGCTGCAGACCGCCTAAGCGCATGCAAAAAACCAGAAAGCAGTGGCGCGCCGCAATAAAAAAGAAGCACGCCACCCCCCACATCTCACGCCGCTCACCCTCCTCGCAATTAAGTCACAGCCTCTGAGGAGGCTCCGCAGGAGCCGGCTCGAAGGATGTGGGTCTCCGAGTCATGCGAAAATCTGGGCTCGCCCACCCTTCGAGACGCCCGCTTCGCGGGCTCCTCCGGGTGAGGGCGGGGGGAATAAGACATTTACCAGATCGCCCTCTGTTACGCGCGCTCCCGACGCCCTCTCAGCCACCTACGCCAAAAGCCGCCAGCGCCGCCATATTGACGATCTCGCTCGCCGTTGTGCCGAGCTGCACGATCTGGATCGGCTTATCCAGCCCGACGACGAGCGGCCCGAGCACGGTCGCGCCGCCGAGTTCCTGCAGCATCTTGGTCGAGATCGCCGCCGAGTGAAAGGCCGGCATCACCAGAACATTCGCCGTGTCCTTCAGCCGGCAGAAGGGATAGGCGGCCATGAGCTGGCGGTTCAAGGCGATGTCGGCGCCCATCTCGCCGTCGTAAGCGAAGTCGACCTTGCGCTGATCGAGAATCTTCACGGCCTCATTGACGCGCGCCGTGCGCTCGCCGGGCGGATAGCCGAAGGTCGAGAAGGCGAGCATCGCGACGCGCGGTTCGAGGCCGATGCGCTTGGCGAGCCGCGCCGCTTCAATGGCGATTTCGGCCAAGTCCGACGCCTCGGGCATTTCGGTGATCGCCGTGTCGGCGACGACGACGACGCGACCGTTGGCGAGCACGAGCGAGGCGCCGATCAGGCGTCTGCCGGCTTTCGGATCGACGACGCGGCGCACGTCCTCGAGCGCGCTGGAGAAATTGCGCGTGACGCCGGTGACCATCGCATCCGCGTCGCCTTTGGCGACCATCGCGGCGGCGAAATGATTGCGGTCGTTGTTGATGAGCCGCTGACAGTCGCGAAAGAGATAGCCCTTGCGTTGCAGACGGGCGTATAGCAACTGCGCGTAATCGGCGTTGCGGGAGGAGAGCTTCGCGTTGTGGATCTCGAGCTTGTCGCCGAGCTCGAGGCCGGCGGCGGCGGCGGTTTCGACGACGCGATTCTCGCGCCCGACGAGAATGGCGCGCCCCAGGCCTTCATTGACGAAGGCAAGCGCGGCGCGGATCACTTGCTCCTCTTCGCCTTCTGCGAAGACGACGCGCTTGGGCTCGCTTCGGACGCGGTCGAAGATCGTCTGCATCAGCGCGGCGACGGGATCGCGGCGCGCCGAGAGTTCGCCGCGATAGGACTTCATGTCGACGATCGGCCGGCGCGCGACGCCCGAATCCATCGCCGCTTTCGCGACGGCCGGCGGCACGACCGAGATGAGTCGCGGATCGAATGGCGCGGGAATCAGATAGTCGCGGCCAAATCGCGGTCGCGCGCCGCGATAGGCGCTGGCGACCTCGTCCGGCACATCCTCTCGCGCGAGCTGCGCCAGGGCTTTGGTCGCGGCGATCTTCATCTCCATGTTGATCGTCTTGGCGCGCACGTCGAGCGCGCCGCGAAAGATGTAGGGAAAGCCCAAGACGTTGTTGATCTGGTTGGGGTAGTCCGAGCGCCCGGTCGCGACGATCGCGTCGGGACGCGCTTCGCGCGCCTCCTCGGGCGAAATTTCGGGGTCGGGATTGGCCATCGCGAAGACGATTGGGTCTTTGGCCATCCCGCGCAGCATGGCCGGCGTCAGCGCGCCCTTGACCGAAAGGCCGTAGAAGACGTCGGCGCCTTCGAGCGCCTCGGCGAGCGTGCGCGCCTTGGTTTCGACCGCATGCGCGCTCTTCCACTGATTCATGCCCTCGCTTCTGCCACGATAGACGACGCCTTTCGTATCGCAGAGCGTCACATGGGCGGGGTTGAAGCCGAGCGCCTTGGCGAGGTCGAGACAGGCGAGGCCCGCGGCGCCGGCGCCGTTGCAGACGAGGCGCGCCTCCTTGATGTCGCGTCCGGTGAGCGCCAGCGCATTGAGAAGTCCCGCCGCCGAGATGATCGCGGTGCCGTGCTGGTCGTCGTGGAAGACCGGAATGTCCATCACTTCGCGCAGCCGCTCCTCGATGATGAAACATTCCGGAGCCTTGATGTCCTCCAGATTGATGCCGCCGAAGGACGGGCCGAGATAGCGGACGGCGGCGATGAATTCCTCGATGTCGCGCGTGTCGACCTCGAGATCGATCGAATCAATGTCGGCGAAGCGCTTGAAGAGCGCGGCCTTGCCTTCCATGACAGGCTTGGCGGCGAGCGCGCCGAGATCGCCGAGTCCAAGGATCGCCGTGCCATTGGTAATGACGGCGACCATGTTGCCCTTGGCCGTGTAATCATAGGCGGTCGAGGGATCGCGGGCGATCGCCAGGACCGGCGCCGCGACGCCCGGCGAATAGGCGAGCGAGAGATCGCGTTGCGTCGCCATCGGCTTCGTCGCGACGATCTCGAGCTTGCCGGGGCGCCCGCGCGAATGGAAGAGCAGCGCCTCTTTGTCGGTGAAGACCGGGCGCTCATGCCCCGAGGGCTTCTTATCCGCCATGTGCGCGCGTCTCCTGATCCGAAGTGGTCGTCGCGGCCGGGTATAGGCGGCGCGCCGTCGCGCTGGCAAGGATGCGCTGACCCAATCCCATCGACGCGCCGCACGCGGAAGCGCCGCGCCCGAGGCAGTTTTCCGAATTTTTGCTGCAGTGCTCCGGCGCATGTGGGGACTGCAGACGGCGGGTCTTGAGGCGCTCACCGTGACGCCGGACGCATCTTTTTGCGCTTGTGCGAAATTGCATTCGCGGGCAGAGTCCCGCCGCGCTCTCTGGCCGGCGCGCCGCGCGACGGTCGACCAAGGGGCTTGGAGGAGATGATGAGTTCGACAGCGACCGGCCTGTTCCAACGTTTCTGGAATCTCAACTGGAAACTCAAGATTTTCGTTGTGTTGATCGCTCCTATTACGATTTTCGTGGTGGGCCTGCTGCTGCTCGACTCCTTCAACTATGCGGTGGGCGAGCGCACCGGCGTGATCTCGAAGCTCTCGCAGAAAGGTATCGCCTGCTGGACTTGGGAAGGGCAATTGGCGCAGCCGAACTTCGCGCGCTCGAGCGCGTTCGGCTCGGGGAGAAACTCGCCGGTCGACAACACCTTCGACTTTTCCGTGCCGGACCCCGAAGCGCGCAAGCAGCTCGAGAATATTCCCCCGGGAAGTTCCGTTGCGCTGCAATATAACCAGAAGCTCTTCGTGCTCGACCTCCCGCTGCCGCTCATGTGCCGGCGGCGCACGCAGTTCGAGATCACGGGCGTGCGGCTCGCGCCGGCGCTTTCGCCGGAACAGATCCCGGTCAGGCCGCCGGAGTAAGTTGGAGCATCCTCCGGCGCGCTCGGGAGTCGGCTCGACGAAGCGGCGGAGCGCGCCGAGAAAGCTCCGGGGCGCATTTCGCGTCCTCGCGTTCTCCGCCTTTCTCGGTTCGGGGGCGGCCCTTGCGCAGAGCCCGCCGAACGCCCCCGAGGCCGGCCCATGCTCGCTCGCTGCGGCGGAGCCCGCGACGATCGCCAGAATTTCGGACGACTTCGACTTCCACCTTGTCGACGGCCGCCGCACGATGCTCGCAGGGCTTGAATTCCCCACGGCGCAGGGCGTCACACGCGATGCGGCGCTCACGCGGCTGATCGCCTGGCTCGAGGGCGCGCAGGTCTTCGTCGAGCCCCTCGCGGCGGCTCCCGACCGCTGGGGACGGCTGCCCGTGCAGATGTCAGCAGCCTCGAGCGACGAGCCCGGCGCGCCGCTCGTTTCGGTGGGCGTCGTGATGATCGGCGAAGGCCTTGGGCGTTATCGTCCCGACCTCGCCGCCGCGTCTTGCGCCAAAGCCTATCTCGCGGCGGAGACCCTCCCCCGTGCGCGAAGAATCGGGGTCTGGGCCGACGATCCGGAGATCGACGAGTCCAAGGCTTCGGAAGCGACGTTTGCGGCGCTCGCCCAGAAGAAGGGCATGGCCGCGCTTTCTGGCAGGGTCGCTTCGGTCGGCGAGACGACGACGGCCTATTACTTGAATCTCGGGAAAAATCGGGGGCGCGACGCCACCGTCGTGATTTCCAGGAAGAATCTGCCTATATTCTTGGCCCAGGGATGGACTCCCCGCTCGCTGCTCGGACGACGCATTCGCGTGCGCGGCCTGATCGAAACGAATAGCGGACCGAGGATCGAAATTTCGAGCCCCGCGGAGATCGAGCTCCTTGGCGATGCGTTTGAGGATTGACGTTTCGCGGCTAGCGATTTGGCGGCGGCACTCTCCCTCGCCCTCGCTCGTTTCTAGGTGCAAGGGGCGGTTAAAGTTGCTGAAACTCTTCACGGCGCGGGTGGCTTCGCTGCTTCTGCTGAAAAACCACAAAAGCAGGAGTCGGGGCGCGCTTAAGCTCGATCCCTTCCTCGTCCTTCTCGCCACGCTGGCGCTTTCGGCTTGCGCGGAGCTGGAACGACAAGGACAGTTGTTTAAGCCGAACGTCACCGTCGCGCCGCCGGTCGCTGGCGCCAGTCGGGAGACGGTGCCGGTCGACGAGTTTGTCGAGCAGTTTGGCGGCGTCTATCGCGCGCCCGTCACGGAGGCCTATCTCAATCGCATCCTGCAGCGACTCGCCGCGGCGAGCGGCGGGGCGGGGCAAACCGCCTATAAGGTCACGATTCTGAACACCCCGGTTCCCAACGCCTATGCGTTGCCGTCCGGCAATCTTTACGTCACCCGGGGGCTTTTGGCGCTCGCCAATGACGCTTCGGAAGTCGCGGCGGTCATGGCGCATGAGATCGCCCATGTGACGGCGCGCCATCGCGCCTTGCGCGACGAGCGGCAGCGCGAGGCGGAGGTGATCACCAAGGCAGCCGAGGCCCTCAAGGCAGGGCAAAATCGCGAGGAAGCGCGAATCCGGCAGCGCCTCTCCTTCGCCAGCTTCTCGCGGAGCCAAGAATTCGAAGCCGATGCGATGGGCGTGAAGGTGATCGCCGCCGCGGGATTCGATCCTTATGGCGCCTCGCGCTTCCTCACCGCGCTTGGCCGCTCGACGGAGGAGCTCGCTGCGCTCAACGCCGATAGGCGGTCCTCCTATGCTTCGGATATTCTCTCGGAACATCCTTCCACGCCGGAACGGGTCGCTCGCGCCGTCGCGGCGGCGCGCGCGATCAGCGCTCCCGGTTCGGGCGAGCGCGACCGTGCGGGCTATCTCGTCGCGATAGATGGCGTGGCCTTCGGGGGCGATCCGGCGACCGGCTTCGTCCAAGGCGATCGCTACACCCATGGCGGGCTTCGCTTCACGCTCAAGGCGCCGGAGGGCTTCATGCTCAAAAATTCAGCCGCCTCGCTTCGCGGCGTGGGCGATCGCGACGATGAGGTTCTCTACCTCGACTGGGTCGATGCGCCGCCCGGCGACTCGGCCAAAAATTACCTCACCTCGGGCGGATGGATACAAGGTCTCTTGCGCTCCTCGGTCAAGGCCACGCAAATCAACGGGTTAAAAGCCGTCACGGCGAACGCCCGGGCCGGCGAATTCAACTTTCGCGTCGCGGTCTTCGAGCACAATGGCCGGTATTTCAGATTGCTCTTTGCGATGCACGCGCTGACCGAGGAAACGGAAAAGCGCTTCGACGCTTCGATTGCGTCCTTTCGGCCGCTCTCGGGAGAAGAGGTCGCCGCCTTGCGAAGCCCAAGGCTCGCCATCGTTGTCGCCGAGTCAGGCGATTCGCTCGACACCATGGCGCGACGCATGGCCACCGCCAATCCGCCGGGGGAATATTTCCGACTTATCAACGGGCTCGACAAGGACCAGCAGCTCAGCTTAGGCGAATATTACAAGATTGTAACTGAATGAATTTCTTGGCCGAGGCGGAACCAAAGGGAGAGCGACGGGGTTATGGCTTTCAGAATGGCTAAAATACGAAGTTGAAGCGTCGAGCGTCCTCGCAGCGATATTGCGGTGAGCCTCGGCTAGGGAGATGGCTATGGCTTATATGCCAGGAATCAGCCGCGAGCTCCTCAAGGCCGCCACGTCCGCCCCTTTTTTGGAGCGCGAGGAGGAACGCATTCTAGCCTTGGCTTGGCGCGACAGGCAGGATCAGCATGCTCTGCATCGCCTTACCGCGGCTCATATGCGGCTCGTGATCGCGATCGCAGCGCGGTTCCGCCACTATGGGCTCGCCGCGGCTGATCTGGTCCAGGAGGGCCATATCGGGCTTTTGGAGGCGGCCGCCCGCTTCGAGCCGGAGCGGGACGTGCGATTCTCCACCTACGCCACTTGGTGGATCAGGGCGTCAATCCAGGATTACGTGCTGCGAAACTGGTCGATCGTGCGCGGCGGGACGAGTTCCGCGCAGAAGGCTTTGTTTTTCAACCTGCGCCGATTGCGCGCGCGGCTTGCGCAGGGCAGCGGAGCGGCTCACTGCGCCGATCCGTTGCAAAGCATCGCCGACGCCTTGAAGCTTCCCCGCGCGGACGTCGAGCTGATGGATTCGCGCCTGGGCGGCGGCGACGCATCGCTCAATGCGCAGATGATCTCCGACGATGCGAATGCGACAGAGAGAATGGATTTTCTCGTCGACGACGGGCCTCTCCCGGACGAGATCGTCGAGGAAAGAGTGGATCAGGACCGACGCGCGCGCTGGCTGACCGACGCGCTCGCCGTGCTGAACGAGCGCGAGCTGCGAATTCTTCGCGAAAGGCGCTTGAACGATTCGGTCGTGACGTTGGAAGCGCTCGGCGAATCGCTGGGCATATCCAAGGAGCGCGTTCGCCAGATCGAGAATCGGGCCTTGGGCAAGTTGCGCCGCGCGCTTTCCGTTCATCAGGACGACGGTCCGCCCGTGGACTGAGCCGGGCTCGCCCGTTTCTGTAGAGCTTTGGATTGAATGAAAAAGCCCGGCGCGAGGCCGGGCTTTCTACTTTGAGGCTGTTGAAGCCGCTCAGTATTTGGCGAGAACCGGAGCGGGGGCCGCCCAGTTGAAGTGATAGTTCACGCCGGCGCGGACGATGTTGAGCTGCGGATGACGGTGGTTGCCGTAGTTCCAGCCCCATCCGCCGGTCTGCCCGCCGCTGCTGAGATCGGCATAGAGATATTCGATCTTCGCAGAGATGTTGGAAGTGAACATATATTCGAGGCCGCCGCCGGCGGTCCAGCCAGTGCGGGTGTTGTTGTAGTTCCCAGCGTAGACGCCGGCATAGGCGAAGCCGGCCGTGCCGTAGACGAGCAGCGAGGGCGTGAAGAGCCAGCCCGCGCGGCCGCGCACCGTGCCGATCCAGTCGATCCCGGCATGGCCGCCGCCAGTCGCCACGAGCGGGACCAGGAGGCCGCCGGCGGCGAGAGGCGAAGCGTAAAAGGGAGCGGCTTCGGACTTGTTGTTGTTGCCGATGCTCGAGCCCTGGAAGTCGGTCTCGACGCCGACCAGGACCGACGGGTTGAACTGGAAGTTGTAGCCGACCTGTCCGCCGCCCACGACGCCGCCCGAGGTTCCGTTGAAATTCGAGCTGCCGGGCAGGAAGAAGAGGTTCGTCGCGCCCGTCGGGGTGACATTGGAGGCGAAGCTATACCGCGGATCCCAATAGGGCGCGTAGACCTGGTTCACACTGTTGGAGTTCCATCCGCCGCCGACGTTCACACCGGCGTAGAAGCCGTTCCAGGTCAGCGGGGGCGGCGGCGGCGGCACATAGACCGGAGCCTTGTGGGAGGGGAGATCTGCTGCGAACGCGGAGCTCATGCCGATCGCCAGCGCGATCGCGGAAATAGAAGCAACCTTTTTCATATTCGCCTCCTTCGTGGAATAGGCGGTAAAGCGAGGACGTCTTGGAGGTGGATTCTTCGACGACTTTCGATAAGAAGATGCACAGCAATTGCGCTTGACTTCAACACACAAAACGCCGCGTCGTCTATTTTCCTGGCAGGTGTGCCATTTCTGCAACAGCACTGTGTTCTTCGTGCAACAGGGCGAGTGCTTGCTGCAAGCAAAAAGCCCGGCGCGAGGCCGGGCTTTCTGCTTTGAGGCTGTTGAAGCCGCTCAGTATTTGGCGAGAACCGGAGCGGGGGCCGCCCAGTTGAAGTGATAGTTCACACCGGCGCGGACGATGTTGACCTGCGGATGGAAGTGATAGCCCCAGTTCCAGCCGAAGCCGCCAGTCTGTCCGCCGCTGCTGAGGTCGGCATAGAGGTACTCGACCTTGGCCGACCAGTTGGGGGCGAACATCCACTCGAGGCCGCCGCCGGCGGTCCAGCCGGTGCGGATGTTGCTCTGGCCCCAGGCGCTCACGCCGCCATAAGCGAAGCCCGCCGTGCCATAGACGAGCAGAGTGGGCGTGAACAGCCAGCCGGCGCGGCCGCGCACCGTGCCGATGTAGTCGAGGCCGAGGCGGCCGCCGTTGATCGCCGCGACCGGAACCAGAACGTCGTTGAGCGCGCCGCTGGTGGGGTTGACGAAAGGCGACGGGTAGATCGAGTAGTTACCCGGGCCATTGCCGCCGAGGCTCGAGCCCTGGAAGTCGGTCTCGACGCCGACCACGATCGACGGGTTGAACTGGAAGTTATAGCCGACCTGCAGGCCACCGATGACGCCGCCCGCATTGCCCGTCTGATTGCCGTTAGGCAGGAAGAACAGGTTCGAGGAGGTGGCTGCGTTCGGCAGGACGCCCAAGCCGCCGAAGGGGTATTTCGGATCCCAATAGGCCGAGCCTTCGTTGCGCGGGTTGTTGGCGTTCCAGCCGCCGCCGATGTTCAGACCGGCGTAGAAGCCGTTCCAGGTCAGCATGGGCGGCGGCGGCACGTAGACCGGGGGAGCCTTGCGGCTCGGAAGGTCCGCCGCGAAGGCGGACGCGGTCAGCGCGAAGCTGAGCGCGGTCGCGGAAAGGAGGATCTTTTTCATGCTCTGTGCTCTTTCTCTGCTCTCTTGAAGACCGAGACTCGACCCGTTCAGGACACGGAAGAACCGCGTCCTTCATGGGCCTCGAGAAACCCGCCTGCTCCTGCGGGCGCCTCTCGCTTCCACCCCCGAAGGGGAGTCGCGAGCCTCCGGCCAATAATGCCGCGCAAGGAGGCAAATTCTCCTTAACGCGGTGTATGCGCTCTCAGGAGCCACGCGCCTCGCCTCTTGCGAAGGCGGTGCGCGCGGACGCCCTGAGGCGCCCAGCCCTTGAAGCTGGTGAAATTAGAAGGCGCCGAGCCTGAGTCTGCAAGGCAAGAGGCGTTGTTTCTGGCGATAAAGTGTCGTTTTTTCGAGGAGTGTTGCAGGGGAGCAACAGTTTTGCAGGGGAGCAACAGTTTTGCCGCCCGCCGGTCGATGTTTCGAGCTGCAATAAGTCATTAAGGAAAGGGGGCCGGGCCTTCTGGTGATCGGGCTCTTCCAGCCGATCAGAATTTGGCCGCGCCGGGGCGGCGAGAGCCGGTCAATCGTTCGTCCACATTCGCGACATGTTCCGCGAAGGAGGGCGTGCGAGAGCGCCGATCTTCACCTCGGCTCGAGGAAGCCGGGCGCGCAGGACGGCGCGCGGCCTCGCTCATTCGCGTCAACGGCGTCCTCGCAATGTAAACGCCAAGAGACGGAGACCGTCCGACTCTCTTCTTGCGGCGCAATTTCATTTGCAATCTGGGAACGCTGGATATCGAAGCGCCCTGGCGAGGCCATAAATGACTGTTTTTTTATCTGATTTGCTTTTGGTCCCGCAAATGCTCGGAACCTCTGCTGCGGCCTGTCGCGCGTCAGCTTGGCGTGGATCTCACGTTTTGGCGCGCCACAGCGCGAATACGCGAATAGATGGAGGCGGACCTTTATGGCGACTGAAAATCGAATAACCCCGGACGCTGGGGAAATATCAGACGCTCGGCGCAGATTTGTGACAAGAAATCTGCTGGCGATCGGCGTCATCGCTGCAGGCTCTTTGACGAGCAAGAGCGCCTCTGCGATGACGTTCGGCCAAGCTTTCGGCTGCAACTGCTTTCTGCGAGGAACGAAGATTCGCACGCTGGAGGGGGAGCGCAATGTCGAGGATATTGCGGCAGGAGACATGCTTCCGACCCATTTTGGCGGAGCCCGCGCCGTCCAATGGGTCGGCCATTATCGCTACAGGAAGAGCGACGCGACAAAGCCCTGGCAAGAGGATGTTCGTCCGGTTCGTGTCGCGCGCTCCGCGATAGCGCCCAATGTTCCCAGCCGGGATCTCTATCTGACCCAGGAGCATTGCTTGTACGTCGACGGCGTGCTGATCGGGGCGGGCAGTCTGGTCAATGGAACGACGATTGTTGTCGATGCTGCGGAACAATGGGATGAGCTTGAGTATTTCCATATCAAGCTCGAATGCCATGATGTCGTTTACGCCGAGGACCTGGCTTGCGAATCGCTCCTGAACGTCGGTGAGAAGGCGGCCAATTTCGCCGATTACTATCGGAAATACGGCGAGCCGAAGGCCGACGGAGTCCTTTGCGCGCCGGTCTTCCAACACTATCGACGCCGCGATAAGGTTTCGTCGCGCCTCCGCAGCGCCGCGTCGCCCTGGGTCGATCGCCGATCGACATTCGACGTCGTTCGCGACCGGCTGGAAGAGCGCGCCCTGACCTTGGCCTAGCGCGTTTCCTGCTCGAACCGAATCGTTTGAGCGATAAGGAACGCGCCAAATCAAAGGTTGGAGCGAATTCCGGATTTGCGGAATTCGCTCCAACTCGTCTCTTTTTTGGGGATTTTGCCTGGAGGGCTGCTGGGGCCCAGGCCAAAGCCGATTAATATTTCGCGATCACGGGATCGGGTGCGAAGGGATTGAAGTGCCAGTTCACCCCCATGCGGACCGTATGCCAGCGCGTCGGGGAGGTTTGGGAATAGAAAAAGGTCGGTCCCGGTCCGGGAGGGGAAGTGAGGACGAGGATCGACGTTCCATAGAGGGTCGTTGGGCCAAGATCGGTGTAGAGATATTCGAGCTTGATCGAAAAGGCGTGGAACAGCGAGTGCGCAGGGGCCGGGAACCACTCGACGCCCCCGCCGGCCGTCCAGCCGACTTTCGTCTTGTCGTAGTTCGTGCCGGCGCCCACGATAACGCCGGGGAGCTCGGGGAAAAAGTCCGAGACATTTACGCTTTGGACCACGCCGCCATAAGCAAGCCCGCCGGTGCCGTAAAGCAGCAGATTGGGCAAGTTGGGGATCGTCACGCCGATGCGTCCGCGCACCGTGCCGAACCAATCGACGCTCTTATTTTGACTGGCGAAGGCGAAATGCGGGCCGGTCCCGATCGCGCCCACTCCGGGCGCTCCGTTAATCCCGTTTCCCTGGCTATGCACGTCGGTCGCCTGCGTGTCTGCCTCGATGCCGACGACGAGCCAAGGATTGAACTGGTGATTGTAGCCGGCCTGTCCTCCGCCGAGCACGCCGCGGGGGTCATCGGGAATCGACCAGGCTGAGCCCGGCACGATGCAGCAAAGGAACCGTTCGTAGACCAACCCCCCCGGATCCTGATTGTTATTGCCGAAGCCATAGCCGATGTTGACGCCGCCATAGAGGCCGGTCCAACTAAACACTGGCGGCGGCACGATGATCGGCGCGTTGAGACTGGGAACACCGGCCGCGAACGCCGATCCGCCGACGAGTCCCAGCGCTAGGCTTGCAGCGAGGGCGAGCTTTCTCATGACGTTTGCCGCGTCGTTTCGACATGGCCGCGCCTGCA
Organism: Methylocystis bryophila; assembly: GCF_027925445.1. Taxonomy (NCBI): domain Bacteria; kingdom Pseudomonadati; phylum Pseudomonadota; class Alphaproteobacteria; order Hyphomicrobiales; family Methylocystaceae; genus Methylocystis; species Methylocystis bryophila. The sequence continues at coordinate 3,426,689 of NZ_AP027149.1, read as the reverse complement.
AGGCCGCGAAAAGGTAACGGATCGTCTTCATCGTTGAATGCTCTCTCTCTGCTCGATGAAGCCCGCGGAGCGCCTCGCGAGGCCGGTGAAGACTCGCGGTTCGCCTCGGGCTTTCGAGATGGCCCGCCTGCATTTTTGGACGCCTCAGGCTTCCCGCCGCCGTCAATGGGCCAGCTTGAAGACAAGAATCGCCCACAAAGAAAGAAGTCCCCGTGATGCTAGTCAATGAACGCCTTCAACGCAGATTACTCTTCAGGAGATGGTTGTGAGAATCTTGACCCAAGTGCTTACCGGTCTCGAAGCTACCATTGAATACGGTCAAAGCAAGTTGATAGTCGGAACTGGAATCAAAAAGTCCCGGGCTGTGACAAAAATGCCACGGCTAAGAACAATCTGTGGAGGGTGAACGTGCTGTAAGCGAGGGGAACGGGAGGAACCCCTTCGCCGTGCCTTATCGCAACAGTTTATACGTTCGAGTCCGTTTACAAATCATTTACGATAAGGCCGGTCCGTCCCACAAAGACGCGGAATTCGGCTCAGCGACGGCCGACTTCCGCGTCCGTGCAGCAACTGGGCGAGCACTTCGACGCCCGCGAAACCTCTTGCCGTGGCAAAGTCCGAGAACTTCCGGCTCTCACTCCGCGGGCGGCGCCTCGCGCGCGCCCTGGGGCAGCGCCGGCTCGGCGCGTCGCGCCTCCCACCAATTGGCGAGCCTTCGCCACCAAGGCTCGCCGACATGCAGATGCGCGCGCAAGGGCGTCTTGATGATCGCGAGCACGAGGCCGATGCTGAAGAGGCACCAGACGGCCGGCCATTCCGTGATGTCGTTCGTCGTCTGAGAGGCGAGCCAGGGGCCGGCGACCCAGGAAAAAAGCGTGAAACGCCAGCTGCCGATCAAGGCCGGCATGAAGAAGGCCGTCAACGGATAGGAAATGAAGCCGCGACCGAGGTAGGCGTTGTCGGTCATGCTGTTGAGGATGCCATTGACTGGCAGATGCCAGGCGATGTGCCATTCGCCGCGCACCGTGCAAAGCACATCGCCGCACAAGGGGCGGCCGATCTGGCAGTGCCCGGCCCAGGCGAATGGGTAGAGCTGCACGATCATGAAGATTGCGCTCGCGAAGCACGCCGCGAAGACCCAAGGCGCGACCTTGCGCGCCGCGTCCTTCGGCATGAAGTAGAGGGCGACCGCATTGATGAAAAATGGCTGGAAGGCGATGTGCAGGTAGCCGAAGAGCGTCATCAACTGGTTGAGCGGCGACTCACATTGGCCGAGCACGGAATAGCTGACGGCCTGCAGAGACTCCATGCTGGCGAAATAGAGGAGACACACCCACAACGCCATCGGTTCCGGATTACGCTTCAACGCCGAATAAGCCGCTCCGCCGATGCCCACCGTCGCCAATACTGCCGACGCCTCACCACTCCAGCACATGCTCCAGTCCGTTTCCTTCCAAGTTATCCGTCCCGGATACACGATTATCAGTCGGCGTCAAAGCGCGAACGCCGCGCGCCGGGCAGGATCGATTTTACGCGGATTTAACGCGGCGAGGCCATGATTAATGAAGCCTTCCCTCAGGCCCTGTCGGCCTCGAATTCCCATGCGGCGCTAATAGAGCTCGGCCGGGCATGCAAGAAAACTCTTCCCTGCTTCCGTCGTTGGTTGGCGCTGAAGAAGCGCCGCTCGCCTCTAGGAAAGCTGCAGACAAGAGCGGCGCGCTTCGGCGCCTGCGCTATTCTGTCGCAGGTTGGCGCTCGCCCGCATCCTTCTGGAGCGCGCTGGCTCTGGCGATTCTCATGGGCGCCGCCCTGGGTCTGGAATTCGGGCTGCGGGCCGGCGGGCTTGCGCCGCCGACGAGTGGGCGAATCGCTGAACCCGCGTCGCTCGACCGGGTCGCCCTCGTCGAGCTCGCCCACCTTCGCGATGACGTGCGGAGCCTGCGCGCGCAGATCGAGCAGCTTCGTCACACGGCCGAAACCTCAAGAGCCGGCGAGCGCATCAAGGCGCTCGAGGCGGCGCACGAGGCGAGCCTCGCGCAGGCGCAGCTTGCGAGCGCGACAGCAACGAAGCTCGGCGCCCTCGAGGCCCGTCTCGAACGGCTCGAGCGCGCGGGCGCGGATCCGACGTCAACCTCCGTGATCGGGCGCCCCGGTTCAAGACTATCGGGCAAGGATCGCCGAGCCGCTGGGGGCGGCGCGCCAGATTGAGCGATCGCGTTGGACGTCAGCCGCTGAGGTGGTAAAGCCTCGCGCGTCGTTTCTCGTTCGCCGTCAAGCCTATGAGCGACGTCTCCCTCCTGGCTATCTCGGCCGTCGCATTGGCGACGCCCGGCCCATCGTCTTGAACCGCACAGGCCCTTTATGACCATGGACCGCTACGCCCTGCTTTCCCGAGAACAAGTCGCGAGGCTGCCGAATTTCTGGGACGTCGCGGCTTTCCTGCTGGTGCTCGGCGTCTTCGTCTTGATGAGCTACGGCTCGCGCGGCATGACCACTCCCTTGAGCGCGCCCGAGGCAACCGGCGTGTCGCTCGATTATCAATATCTTCCCTATTACGGGCTGCGCACGACGTTGCGAATGTTCGCGGCGATCTGCGTCTCGCTCGTGTTCACTCTCACCTATGCGACGCTCGCCGCGAAGAGCCGTCGGGCCGAGATGGCGTTGATTCCCATTCTCGACGTCCTGCAATCCGTGCCGATATTGGGTTTCCTCTCTTTCACCGTGACCTTCTTTCTGAGGCTCTTTCCCGGCTCGACGCTCGGCGCGGAATGCGCGGCGATTTTTGTGATCTTCACGAGCCAAGCCTGGAACATGGCCTTCTCCTTCTATCAGTCGTTGCGTGGCGTGCCGCGCGATCTCGAGGAGGTCGCGGCGAATTTCGGCCTCACGCCCTGGCAGAAATTCTGGCAGCTCGAGACGCCCTTCGCCATGCCCGGCCTCATCTGGAACATGATGATGTCGATGTCGGGCGGCTGGTTTTTCGTCGTCGCCTCGGAGGCGATTTTGGTCGGGGACGTGAATATCCGTTTGCCGGGGATCGGGTCCTATCTTGCGCTCGCGATCGACGAGCGCCGAATCGATTGCGTGGCCGCGGCGGTCGTCGCCGTGGCGTTGATCATTCTCGCCTATGATCAGCTGCTATTTCGTCCCATCGTCGCCTTCGCCGACAAGTTTCGAGTCGAGCTGACGGCCTCGCAGACGCCGGCGGAATCCTGGGTGCGCGATCTTTTTCTGCGCACACGCTGGCTGCGGAACGCGACCACTCCGCTCGCGCGGTTGCTGGCGCGCATCGCGCTTCTGCAGATGCGGCTTCCCGGGACGAGAAGCGTTGCGCGCGAGAACAACCCGTACGCGGAGCGGGCTCTCGACTTCGCCTGGTATCTTATTCTCGGGTCCGCGATTTGCGCTGCGGCGGCGTTGATCATCGAGTTCTTGCGCACGAGCATCGACTTCGCCGAAGTCCTCCGCGTGGCGCAGCTCACCTTCTACACTTTCCTGCGCGTCTCGGCGCTGATCGCGCTGACGACGCTCATCTGGGTCCCGATCGGCGTCTGGATCGGTCTGCGGCCCCGCGTCGCCGAAAAAGTGCAGCCGCTCGCGCAATTTCTCGCCGCCTTTCCGGCGAATGTTCTGTTTCCGGTGGCGGTGATCGGCATACTGCGCTTCCACCTCAACCCGAACATCTGGCTTTCCGTGCTGATCGTCTTCGGCACGCAATGGTATATCGCCTTCAACGTGATCGCCGGCGCGAGCGCCTTTCCTAATGATTTGCGCGAGGCGGCGCAGAATTTTCGCGTCAGGGGCTGGGACTGGTGGAAGCGCGTGATCCTGCCGGCCGTCTTCCCCTATTATGTGACCGGCGCGATCACGGCCTCGGGCGGCTCGTGGAACGCCTCGATCGTCGCCGAATACGTCAAATGGGGCAACGATCGCGTCTCCGCGGAGGGCGTCGGCGCCTATATCGCTCAGGCGACCGAGGTCGGCGACTATCCGAAGATCGTGCTGGGCGTGGCGGCGATGAGCATCGTCGTGATCCTGGTCAACCGTCTGTTCTGGCGCCGGCTCTCGGTCTTTGCGGAAAGCCGGCTGCGTTTGCTGTGACGAATCCCGCTACCCGTAAAGGCCGCCTCCATGCAATCAAGAAGCTCCAACCCGCCGCTCCTCGTCATCGACGACGTCTCGCAGAACTACGGACGCGGCCCAGATAAAGGCACCACGGTCCTCGACCACGTTTCGCTTACGCTGAAGGAAGGCGAGATCGTCGGACTGCTGGGACGGTCGGGCTGCGGCAAGTCGACCCTGCTGCGCATCGTCTCGGGGCTGAACCGTGCGTCTGGCGGAGAGGTGCGCTATCGCGGCGAGAAGGTCGCGGGTCCCGTAGACGGCGTCGCCATGGTCTTCCAGAGCTTCGCGCTTTTCCCTTGGCTCACTGTCCTGGCCAATGTGGAACTGGGGCTGCGGGCCAAGGGCGCGCCCCGAGAGGAGGCGCGCAAGCGTGCGCTGCAGGCGATCGACATCATCGGCCTCGACGGCTTCGAGAACGCCTATCCGAAGGAGATTTCGGGCGGCATGAGGCAGCGCGTCGGCTTCGCGCGCGCGCTCGTGGTGGCCCCCAGCCTTCTCTTGATGGATGAACCCTTCTCGGCGCTCGACGTGCTGACCGCCGAGACGCTGCGCACCGATCTCCTCGACCTTTGGGTCGAAGGACGGATGCCCATCAAATCGATTCTCATGGTCACGCATAACATCGAGGAAGCCGTGTTGATGTGCGACCGCATCGTCGTGCTGTCGTCCAATCCCGGACGCATCGCGGCCGAGATCGGCGTCTCCATGCAGCATCCGCGCAATCGGCTTGATCCCGAGTTCCGTCAGCTCGTCGATCGCATCTATGCGCTAATGACGCGCCGCGCCGAAATGGCCAAGACAGGGTCCGGCGCCTTCCCAGGTTTGGGCCTCGGCATGGCGCTGCCGACCGTCTCGACCAACACCCTCGCCGGCATGATCGAGGAGGTTGCGGCCGAGCCTTACGACGGCAAGGCCGACCTACCGGCCTTGGCCGACAGCCTGCAGCTCGAGATCGACGATCTTTTTCCGGTCGCCGAAACTTTGCAGCTTCTGCGTTTCGCCGAACTGGCCGAGGGCGACATCAAGCTGACTTCGGCCGGCCGGCGCTTCGCGGAGCTCGGCGTCGATCAGCGCAAGAAGCTCTTCGGCGATCACCTGCTCGCTTACGTGCCGCTCGCGCAGCGAATCCGTCGCGTGCTCGATGAGCGGCCTTCGCATCATGCGCCGGCGACGCGCTTTCGCGAGGAGCTCCAGGATTATATGAGCGAGGAATACGCCGAGACGACGCTCAGGAGCGTGACGACTTGGGGCCGCTACGGCGAGATCTTCGCCTATGACGAGGCGAGCCAGTCCTTCAGCCTCGAGAACCCGCAGTAGGAGACGGCAATTCCCCGTCTCCAGCGAGCCGGAGGCTCGCGGTCCGAGCGGGCCAGGACCGCGAGCCTCTGGCTCGCACGAGGCGCACCTTCGAAAGTCGTATTAGACGCCCAGCACGCCGTCGATCTCGGCGAGCGTCGCCTTTTCCTTTTCGGACACCTGCACGCCGCCGAAGCCGAGGAAGCCGCCTTCCGAACTCGCCTCCGCGACGATCTGCGCAATATGCGATAGCCAATGCTTGAAGGCTGCCGCGTCGTTCGGCGCCTTGGCGTCGACGAGCGCCACGACGCGCTTCAACTCCTCGAGCGCGCGGTCCTTGAGCTCCTCGGCCTTCGCGTCCTCCAGCAGCGCAGCCATTCGGTTTTGCGCGTTGGAGCGGCCCTCGGAGGTGAAGAGGTCTTCGGCGGTGGATTTGATCAATTCGTCGCTGGCGCCCGCTTTCGCGGCGGCGAGCTCCTTGGCGCTGGCCCAGCCTTCCGCGAGCGTGCCGAAAATCCCGCTTGGGTCGGCGGCGGTGATCGCGAAGCCCGCGAGAACGGGGGCCGCGAGCACAGTATTCCATTCCTCGGCGGAAAAGTCGGTTTTGACGGCCATTGATCTTGCCCTTTCGTCGCTCGAGAGCGGGTTCCGTAAAAGCTGACAGACTTTTGCGATCAGAATTCGCTCGCAATCAAAAGCTTAGAGCATGTCCTGGCCGGGAAGCCGCTCCGGGCGTCTGCACGCAAACCAAAACCATGCAGGGAGAGTAGAGCAGCACGCGGATGACGCCGTGATTACGGCGGCGTTGACCCTCAGTCTCGCGCGGTGGAGAAGGCGAGAAAGCGAAAAATTCTCCATTTGCCGTCTCCTTCGCGGCGAAAGACGTCGACGCCCGGCTCCTCCCAGGCGACGACCTTGGCGCCCCGACGCGTCGTCATCGTCCAAACGAGCCGCACGACCGCGAGCTCGCCGCTCAGGATGATCTCCTCGATCTTCGCTGTATACCGCAGACTGACATTGCGATCGGCGAGCGCCCTCGCGATCCGCCGGCACACCGCGTCGCGGCCCTCGTCAGGCCGGCCGCGCATTGTGGAAATCAGGTCGGCCGAGAAGAGATCGCAGCATTTGGAGGCCTCGCGCGTGTTGAAGGCGTCGCTCCATTCCGCAAGCCGCGCCGCGATCGCCGCTTTGTCGTCGTCGCCAGAGGCGAGGGCGGGCGCCAGAGCGAGCCCCATGACGAAGAAAACCGGGCGGGCGATCGCAGTGAAATAACGCATGCGCGTTCCCCAATCAGCTTACGGGTCGAGTATAGGCTGCGCCAATCCGCAAAGAAAAAGCCGGCGGTCGCCCGCCGGCTTCGCAAATTGCTTTTTTTGGCGCTGACTTACGCCGTCACGCCGCCGACGCTGCCCACGTCCACCTTCACGCCCGGCCCCTGGGTGGAGCTGATGGCGATGCGCTGGATATAGGTGCCCTTCGCGCCCGCGGGCTTCGCCTTGGCGACCGCGTCGACGAAGGCCTTCACGTTCTCGACGAGCTTGCCGTCGTCGAAAGAAGCCTTGCCGATCGTGCCCTGCACGATGCCCGCCTTCTCGACGCGGAACTCCACGGCGCCGCCCTTGGAGGCCTTGACCGCGGCGGTCACGTCCATTGTCACCGTGCCCACCTTCGGGTTCGGCATCAGGCCGCGCGGGCCCAGCACCTTGCCGAGACGGCCGACGAGCGGCATCATGTCGGGCGTGGCGATGCAGCGGTCGAAATCAATCGTGCCGCCCTGCACGGTGGTGACGAGATCCTCGGCGCCGACGATGTCCGCGCCCGCCGCCTTCGCTTCGTCAGCCTTCGGTCCGCGCGCGAAGACCGCGACACGCAGCGTGCGGCCCGTCCCGTTCGGGAGGTTGACGACGCCGCGCACCATCTGGTCGGCGTGCTTGGGATCGACGCCGAGATTCATGGCGATCTCGACCGATTCGTCGAATTTGGCCTTGGCCCGCTCGCGCACGAGCTTGACGGCGTCGGAGAGCGGATAGAGCTTGGTGCGCTCGATGCCCTCGCGCGCCTTGGCGATGCGTTTGCCGATATGCGCCATCGTCTTACTCCACCACCTGCAGGCCCATCGCCCGCGCCGAGCCCTGGATCATGGTCATGGCCGACTCGACCGTCGAGCAATTGAGGTCGGGCATTTTCTTCTCCGCGATCTCGCGGATCTGCGCCATGGTGATCTTGCCGACCGTGCCGCGGCCCGGCGTCTTGGAGCCGGAAGCCGGCTTCTTGCCGATCTTCAGGCCCACCGCCTTCTTCAGAAAGAAGGAGACCGGCGGCTGCTTCATCTCGAAGGTGAAGGAGCGATCCTGATAGGCGGTGATGATGACGGGGATCGGCGTCCCCTTTTCCATCTGCGCGGTCTTCGCGTTGAAGGCCTTGCAGAATTCCATAATGTTCAACCCGCGCTGACCGAGCGCGGGGCCGATCGGCGGCGACGGATTGGCCGCGCCCGCCGGCACTTGGAGCTTGATGAAGCCCGCGATTTTCTTCGCCATTTGCTTCTCCAACGATAGGCGCCGCCACGCGGAGCCCGCGCAGCGTCGCCGGTTGCAGGTCGTGGTCCGACGCGGTCTCCCTTGGCGAAAGGGCGCGCCCGCCACGTGCGGTTTCGTTCTTTCAGGGAACGAAAAAAGCCCTCGTGAAGAGGGCTCTGGCCTTTTAAAGCTCTGTCGGGGGAAATGCAAAGGCTTTCGCTTCGCACCGGGCGCCTGCGCCTATGTGGTCGATGTTCCTTGCGGATTAGGGGCGCCGCGCCTGCGGTGGGTGGACCATGTGGCGTTTCATCGCCCGCTACAAGATGGAATTCTATCTTTGCCTGCGCGTCACGCTCGCGACATTGCTGACCTTCGGGCTTGGGCGGCTGCTCGGGCTTCCAATGATCTTATGGGCGCTGCTGACCAGCGTGCTCCTGACGCAGATGAGCGTCGGGAAGTCGGTGAAGGCGACGCTCGACTATTTCGTTGGCACGCTCGGCGGCGTCGTTTATGCGGCGGCCATATCGGCGCTCATCCCGCAAACGACTGACGCCGGCCTCCTCGCGGCCTTGGCCGCCACCGTGCCCCCGCTGGCGCTGCTCGCCGCCGTCAGCCCGAAATTCGCCGCGGCCGTCCCGACGGGCCTCATCGTGGTTGTCGTGCCGACGCTGACGCACGCAACGCCGCTCGCTTCCGCAATCGACCGCGTGGAGGAGGTCGCGCTTGGCGCCACTGTGGCGTTGGCCGTCTCGCTCGTCGTCCTGCCCGCGCGGGCGAGCAACATGGCGAGGCGTTCGGCGGCCGCCATGCTGGAGGCGATCGCCGACGCGGCGCCCATGGTTCTCGCGGGCTTCACAATTCCCTTCGATCGGCAGAAGGTGACGGATCTGCACCGACGGATTGCCGCCGCCTACGCAAAATTCGAAGCGGCGGGCTTGGAGGCCGGGCATGAGCGCCTCTCGCTCTTGACTGAGGATCCTTCAAGCGAGCCCGAGTTCGAGCAGCTGCGCCGAACGCTGCTGCGCCTGCGGCATGATCTGATCATGACGGGGCGCGCCGCCGATGCGCCTTTGCCCGAGGCGATCGCCATGCGGTTGGAGGCGTCGCTCGCGTCGCTCGCGAAAGTGATCGAAGACCAGTTGCGGCTGAACGCCAGGCGGCTGCGCGCGCGCGGCGAAGCGCCGGCCGAGGCAGGTTGGGAAAGCGCGTTTGACGCGTTCCACGACGAGATCGTCGCGCTCCGGGCAGAGGGGCTTTTGCGGCCCATGCCGGAGGAAGCGGTTCGGTCAATCTTTGCCGTAGCCTTCGCTCTGGAGCAGTGGCGCAGGGATTTGAGTGAATTAAGGACGCGCGTGAACGATCATCTGCGCAACTGAGATTGCGCCTCGTTGGGTCGTCAGACCTTGTCCACCTGCCCAAATTCGAGCTCCACCGGCGTCGCGCGGCCGAAAATCGAAACCGCGACCTTCAGGCGTGAGCGGTCGTAGTCGACCTCCTCGACGAGGCCGTTGAAGGAGGCGAAGGGCCCGTCGGCGACACGCACCGTCTCGCCCACCTCGAAGGTGATCGTCGACTTCGGCCGCTCGGCTCCTTCCACCACCTGGCCCTTGATCCGGTTCGCCTCCTCCTCGGAGATCGGCATGGGCTTGTTGTCGGCGCCGAGAAATCCAGTGACCTTGGGGGTGTTCTTGATGAGCGAGAACACCTGATCGGTGAGATCGCATTTCACGAGCACATAGCCCGGGAAGAACTTGCGTTCCGTGTTGATCTTGCGACCGCGCCGCACCTCGACGACATGCTCGGTCGGCACCAGAATCTCGTCGAAGCGCTCGGTAAGATGGCGCTGGGCGGCCTGCTCGCGAATCGAATCCGCGACCTTCTTCTCGAAGTTCGAATAGGCGTGGACGATGTACCAGCGCTTGCTCATGAGGATGAAAGCCGCTCCGAAGTTTGAACTTTAATGTCCGGCCGTCAGCATCAGCTTCACGCCGAAGCGCAGCGCCGAATCGACGATGACGAAGAAGAGAGAGGCCAGAATCACCATCAGGATCACCATGGAGCTGGTGATCATGGTTTCGCGGCGCGTCGGCCAGAAGATCTTCTTGGCCTCGGAGCGCACGTCCTGGATGAATTGGAGGGGATTGGCCATCGTCTCTTGCCTGAGCCCGTTTTTGAAGGAGGCTGGACGCATCGCGCGCCCCGCGCAAAACAGTCGCGGCGCGGGACCGGAAGGCCGCGCGCCACGAAAATAGGCTTATAGACGCATACTCTGGGGGCGCCAAGGGGAAATTTTGCTCCCCGCACGAGACGACGTCGAGGGTCGGAAGGTCTCGGCGATCGAAGCTTCGACTCTTCGGTTCTGACGACATAACCCCTATATTGTCGCCATGCGACTGCTGATCATCGAGGACGACAAGGAAGCGGGGGCCTACCTCGTCAAGGCTTTCCGCGAGGAGGGGCATGTCGTCGATCTTGCGACGGACGGCCTCGAAGGCTACGCCCAGGCGCGTGAGGGTCAGCACGACGTGCTCATCGTCGATCGGATGCTCCCCAAGCTCGACGGGCTTTCGCTGATCTCGAGCCTGCGCGAGCAGAAGGTTGAGACGCCCTGCCTGATCCTGTCGGCGCTCGGACAAGTTGACGACCGGGTGAAGGGGTTGCGCGCCGGCGGCGACGATTATCTCGTCAAGCCTTACGCTTTCTCGGAGCTTTTGGCGCGGGTCGAGGTTTTGTCGCGGCGCCGGAGGGGCGCATCGCGCGGCGAGGAGACCGTTTATCGCGTCGGCGATCTCGAGCTCGATAGATTGTCGCACAATGTGACCGTCGGTGGCCGCGAGGTGACGTTGCAGCCGCGGGAATTCCGCTTGCTCGAGTATTTGATGAAGCATGCCGGCCAGGTGGTCACCCGCACCATGCTGCTCGAAAACGTCTGGGACTATCACTTCGATCCGCAGACCAATGTGATCGACGTCCACATCTCGCGTCTACGCTCCAAGATCGACAAGGGACGAGCGACGCCGTTGCTGCATACCGTCCGCGGCGCGGGATACATGATCCGTGAAAGCGCTCGCTAAGCTTTTCCGAACGACGGCGTTCAAGCTCTCCGCCGCCTATTTCATCCTGTTTGCGGTGGGCGCCGTGCTGGTGCTCGGCAGCGTGGGACGCAATGTGGAGATCGTGCTCGACGAGCAGATCAGTCGGTCCATCGACGCCGAGATCCAGACGCTGGAAGACATTTACTCGGAAGGCGGCCTGCTGCAGCTCAGCCTCTCCGTCGCCCGTCGCGCACGCGCGCCGGGGGGCATGATCTATCTCGTGACGACGCCGGCTGGAGAGTTCGTCGGCGGCAATATTGTCGCCTCGCCAGCCATCGGCGGGGAAGAGCGAACGCTGATCGAAACGCTTTATCGTCGCCATGCCGAAGCCTCTAGCCAGGCGCATATCGCTCTCGCCAAGCTGGTCATCTTGCCCGATGGTTTTCGTCTCCTCGTCGGGCGCGATATCGAGGATCATCGCGTGCTGCGCCAAATCCTCAGTCAGGGTCTGGGGGCTTCGCTGTTCTGGCTCGCGATGGTCGGCACTCTCGGCGGCCTTTATGTGGCGTATCGCATGCTGGAGCGCGTCGACGAGCTCTCCGCCACGGCGCGCCGCATCATGTGGGGCGACTTGAGCGAACGCCTGCAGACCTCCGAGGCTGGCGACGAGCTCGATCGTCTCGCCGAGAATCTCAACGCGATGCTCGCGCGCATCGGCCAGTTGATGCAGGGGCTGCGCGAGGTTTCCGACAATATCGCGCATGATCTCAAGACGCCGCTGACGCGCTTGCGGAACCGTGCGGAGGCGGCGCTGCGGGGCGAGAAATCACCGGACGAATACCGCGCCGCGCTCGGAGCCGTTCTCGACGAATCGGACGGCCTCATCCGCACCTTCAACGCGCTGCTCATGATCGCCCGGGCGGAAGCCGGCCATGTCGGCGACGGGATGAGCGAGGTGGATGTTGGCGAGATCGCGGGCGAGATCGCCGAGCTCTATGAGCCATTGGCGGAGGAGCTCGGCGCGCGGCTCGAAAGCGAGGCGCAGAAAGGACTGATTGCCCGGGGCAATCGCGAGCTCCTCGCTCAGGCGCTCGGCAATCTTGTCGACAACGCGTTGAAATACGGGGTTGGCGGCGACGCGCGGGAAGTCAGGGTGACGGTCCGGCGCGCCGGCCCCCTCATCGAGATCGCCGTCGCCGATCATGGACCCGGCGTCCTGCCGGAGGATCGCGAAAAAGCGCTCGAACGCTTCGGGCGCCTCGAATCATCGCGATCTTTGCCGGGATCGGGCTTAGGGTTGGCGCTGGCGCTCGCGATCGCCCGCCTGCATCAAGGCAATTTACGCTTGGAGGACAATGCGCCGGGCTTGCGCGTGATCTTCTCGACGCCGTGGCTGCGTGCGCCGCTTCCCGAGACGCCTTCCGATCGGGCGTGAGCGAGGCGCGGCGCGGCGCCCAAGGGCTGAGGCTGCCTGGCCGCCGCGACCGAGGCCAGCGGGCGCTGGGCGCGCCAAGCGTCGTCGCGCGACGCCGTGGGATCGGCCGGCAGGCGGAAGAGCGCGAGCGTGCCGACGCCGACGCGCGAGCGCAGCCGCAGACCGCCGCCCAGCAGCTCGACGAGGGCATGCGCGATCGCGAGTCCCAGGCCCGAGCCTTTCATGCCATTTTCTATGACCGCACGGGACTGCAGGAACGGCGTTCCGATCTTGGCAAGCGCCTCGCGCTCGACGCCTTGGCCGTTGTCGGCGACGCAGATCCAGATCGTCCCGAAGCGTTTGCGCGCACGCAGCCGCACATCGCCGCCGGGCGCCGTGAATTTGAGACTGTTGGAAAGGAGCACGCCCAGGATCTTCACGATGGCGGCGTGATCGCCCGCGCACAGCAGCGCGTCCTCGATCTCGCAGAAGAAGGTGACGCCCTTCTCCAAAGCCCTCTGACGCCATGCCGTCGCGGCGTCGTCAACCACCTTCGATAGGTCGACGGAGTTGACCGAGAGCTGCGGCTCGTTTCGCTCGAGCCGGGACATTTCCAATATGTCCGCGACCATCGCTTCGAGTTGCCCGCCGCTCTTGTGAATGTCGCGACAATATTCGAGATATTTGCTCGAGCCCAGCTCGCCGAAAGGCTGCTGTAGCATCAGCTCCGAGAAGCCGACGATCGCATTGAGCGGCGTGCGCAGCTCGTGACTCATGTTGGCGAGAAACTCGCTCTTGGCGAGATTGGCGGCCTCGGCTTCGGATTTTTGAAAGTGATATTGCTCGGCGAGCGCCGCGAGCTCCTGTTTTTGCATCTCCAAAGCCTGCCGCGAGCGAGTCAGCTCGACCACGGTCGCTTGCAGGCGACGCTCGGATATCAGAAGATTTTCTTCGTTGTGCTTGAGCTGTGTGATGTCAGTGCCAACCGATACAAAGCCGCCGTCCTTCGTTCGCCTTTCGTTGATCTGCAGCCAGCGGCCATCGGCGAGGCGAGCCTCATAGGCGCAGGCCAAGGCCCCCAGCGACGCGCTGGGCGTCGCCTCGTTGCGCAGCGTCGGACCGCTCGCGCGGCCCATCACCGCGTCATAGGCGGCGCCGGGAGACGCGTCTTCGCTTTTGAGGCCGTGGAACTCAAGAAAATTGGCGTTGCAGGCGACCAGCCGCTTGTGCGCATCCCACAGAACGAAGGCCTGGGAGGCGGCGTCGATCGCGTCGCGCAGACGCCGATCCGCGGCTTCGGTCGCTTGCGCGAGCGCTTTTTGCTCCGAGACATCGACCGCGATGCCGACAAGATGCATGCGCTTCGTTTCGGGATCGACGATGACCTCCGCGCGCGCGCGCATCCAGATCCAAGCGCCGCTCGTGTGACGGATGCGAAACTCCCGATCGGCGGCTGTGGTCCGCCCCGAGGCTACCGTTGACGCAACCTTCAAAAGATCGCTGTCGTCGGGATGGATCAATTCCGCGAGTTCGCCGATCGTGAGGGAGCCGCGCTCGATTTCCCGCCCGAGCATCTCGTGCATCGAGTCGGACCAGTAGAGGCGTCCCTGTTCGATGTCCCAGTCCCACAGGCCGCAGCGGCCGCGCGAGAGCGCCGTCGCCAGCCGGCTCTTGATGCGACGGTTCGTCTGTTCCGCGGCCTGTCGGCGTCTCGCTTGCCTGAAGGCGGCGACGACGATGACGATGAGAACGGCCACGGTCGCGGCCAGCAGAAGCTTGTGACGAGAGGAGGCCGCGCGCCAGTCGATCAGCACGGAGCTTTGCGGCTGGATCGCGGCGAGGCTGCCAAACGGGGCCGGAAGCTTACGAATAATGGCGAGAGCCGGCGTGCCGTCGCTCATAACGATGCGGACAGGCCCCGATCGTTCAAGGTCCGTCTGAGACTGCTTGCCGAACATTGAAACGAGCGTGGAGCCGGCGAGCTTCGACTGCGGCCAGGTCGCGGCGATGTGGTCTTTCCCGTCGGTGACGACAATGCTGCGTCCGCGGCTCGCGTGAAGCGGCGCGATCGCCAAAAGCGGCTCGTCGATCGCGGCGCTTTCGCGGTTTTGCACGATGATCTCGGAAAGGTCGCGCCAGATCGCCTTGGAAAAGAGGTCAAGATCGGCGGCTGCGTCGAGAAGCAGGCGATCATGCGCGTCGCTCGAAAGCGCGCCGACCATTTCGAATATGGCGAGGATGCAGATGACGCCAGCGAGGAGCGCAAGGCGCCTCAACCACTTTTCTTCGCCCGGGTCGGGGCCGCCGGCGTTGCAGCCCTGGCGATCGGCGCTCCAGATCGCTTCGGCGCGAGTCGTCGCGTTGGCGGCGGAGGCCCGCGCCATGGAATGTCTCCATCAATTTGCGGCGAGAGGGAACGCAGCGACTTTCCCCCGAATCATCTCCATGAGAATCCGACATCGGCAAATTGTCCAGGAGAAACTTTTGCGCGACTCGTTCTGCAAATAAATGAATCGGTTAGTGAATCGTAATGCGCCCGCTTCAAGCGGGCCGACGCCGGCGCAACAGCGCAGCGACGGCGAGCACGAAAAAGACGAAGGCCAGCAGCAGGGTGGAGACCGCGTTGACCTCGGGCGTCACGCCGAGCCGCACCTGCGAATAGATGCGCATGGGCAGCGTCGTCGCGCCGGGTCCCGTGGCGAAGCTCGCGATGACGAGATCGTCGAACGACAAAGTGAACGCCATGAGATAAGCGCTGGCGAGCGCCGGGGCGATGGCCGGAAGCACCACCAAGACGAAGGCTCGCGGCGGCGTCGCGCCGAGGTCCATCGCGGCCTCTTCTTGAGAGGGGTCGAGGTCGCGCAACGCTGAAGTGAGCGCCACGGTGGTGAAGGACATCGTGAAGGTCGCGTGCGCGATCACCAGCGTGAGAAATCCGCGGTTGAAGCCGAAGGACACGAAAGCGCTGAGAAAAGCGAGCCCGAGCACCACCTCGGGCAGCACGAGTGGCGCATGCGCGGCGCCATAGAAGAGTGAGCGGGATCTGAACGCGCCGAAGCGCGTCAGCGCCACCGCGGCGCAAAGTCCGAGACTCGTCGCGAGCGTCGCCGAGATCGCGGCGGCCTCCAGGCTGATCCTTGCCGCGTCGAGCAGCGCGTCGTTCTCGAGCAGCGAAAAATACCATTTCGTCGAGAAACCGCCCCAGACCGTCACGAGCCGAGAGGCGTTGAAGCTCATCGCGGCCAGCACCAGTATCGGCCCGTAGAGGAAGAGGAAGCCAAACGCGAGCGCCGCACGGCCGGCAAGGCGAGCGGGCGCGCTCATGAGTTCTCTCTTTCGTCGCGCAACCGCAGCCGCTCGGTGAGGAGCAGAGGGCCGAGCAGAAGCAGGAGCAGGAGCATCGCCGCGGCGCTTGCCGTCGGCCAGTCCCTGTTGGCGAAGAAGTCGTTCCAGATCGTGCGGCCGATCATCAGCGTGTCGGAGCCGCCGAGCAGATCGGGAATCACGAACTCGCCGACGGCCGGAATGAACACCAGCAGGCAGCCCGCGATGACGCCCCGCCGCGACAAGGGCAGGGTCACGCGCAAGAAAACCGTCGCTGGCGTCGCGCCGAGATCTGCCGCCGCCTCTCCCAACGAAGGGTCCAGGCGCTCGAGCGTCGAATAGAGCGGCAGCAGCATGAACGGTAGATAGCTGTAAACGATGCCGATCATGACGGCGACATTCGTCGCGTAGATGCCGAGCGGTTCCTGAATGAGGCCGAGAGTCGTCAACACGTGGTTGATGAGGCCTTCGTCCTTCAAGAGCGCGATCCAAGCGTATACGCGGATAAGAAAGCTCGTCCAAAAAGGCGCGACGGCGAGGGCGACCAGTATCGGGCGCAGGCGCGCCGGCGCGCGCGTCATGGCCAGCGCGAAGGGATAGGCGATGCACAGCGTGATCAGCGTCGAGGTCGCCGCGATGACGAGCGAGGTGACAAGAGAGTCGCGGTAGAGATTGTCCTCAGCGAAGGCGCGATAGGCGTCGAGATTGAGGGAGCGCAGCTTCTCGATCGCGCCGGAGAAGCCGTCGGAGAGCGAGAAGACCGGCTCATAGGGGGGGCGCGCTTCCGCGGGATGCGAGAAGGAAATCTTTGCGACGAGCGCCATCGGCGCGATGAAGAAGATCAAGAGCCAAAGATAGGGCAGGGCCAGGACGGCCCGGCGCCCACGGCTCAGCCGCGCGCTCACGGCCTTGGCTCCGCGAGGAGCGCGCCGGCCTCGGGCGGGATCGTCACGCGCACGCTGTCGCCCTGCGCGAGGCCCGCGTCAGGAGGGCAGGAGACGCGGAGCGTCCCCCCCGTGTCGAGCTCGACCCACAGCAGCGTGGTCTCGCCGCGAAAGCTCGCCTGCGCGACGCGTCCCGGTAGCCCCGCGCCGTCCCGCGCGAGACGAATGTCCTGCGGACGCAAGGACAGCGCGGCCCTGGCGCCGTCGTCGAGCGTGCAGACGGCCCGCGCGATCTTCCCGAAAGGAGCGACGAACCAGACTCCGTCCGCGCGCGACACATGGCCCTCGATCAGATTCGTCGCGCCGATGAAGTCCGCGACGAAACGGTTTTGCGGTCGTCGGTACACGTCCGGCGGCGCGCCGATCTGCTCGATCTTGCCTGCGCGCATCACGGCGATGCGATCGGCGAGCGCCAGCGCTTCGTCCTGATCATGCGTGACGATAACGAAGGCTGTATTGAGCTTGCGCTGAATCTGCTTGAGCTGGAGCTGGGTCTCTTCTCGCAATTTTCGGTCGAGGGCGCCGAGCGGCTCGTCGAGCAGCAAGAGCTTCGGCCCCGGCGCCAGCGCCCGGGCGAGCGCCACGCGCTGCTTCTGGCCGCCGGAAAGCTGGTGGATTCGGCGCGCGTTGAAGCCCCCCAGCTGGACGACGTCGAGAAGCTCCTGCACTCGTTTCTTCACATCGTCTTGCGCGAGACCCTTGCGTCGCAAACCGAAGGCGATGTTCTCGAAGACGTCGAGATGCGGAAAGAGCGCGTAGGACTGAAACATCATGTTGATCGGCCGCTGGTGAGGCGGCAGCCCCGCCAGATCGCGGCCCTCGAGCGTGAGCCGCCCGGAATCGGGCCTCTCAAAGCCGGCGATGAGGCGCATCAGGGTTGTCTTGCCGCAGCCCGATGGGCCGAGAAGCGCGAAGAACTCGCCCGGCGCCACGTCGACGGACACGTCGTCGAGCGCGACGGTCGAACCGAAACGCTTCGAGGCGCGCTCTATGGCGAGGAGCGGAACGGCGGCCATTCTTTCCCTCGTTCTCTCTCGTTCTCCCAGCTCATCGCGGGCGCTTCCCCTGTCGGGGAACGCGAAAGCGACGACCTTTTGCGATATCGTTGCGGCCGGCGCAAGCGGCGCGCAAAGAGATCGAGTGAGCGTTTTTCCACTCTCGCCTCGCCCTGAGAGGCTGCGAAGCGGGCGTCTCGAAGGGCAGCCAAGCGCGGAGTCATTCCGAGCCCTCTCCTTCGAGACGGCTCCTGCAGATCCTCCTCAGGAAGAGGGCGCGGCGCGCTGAGCTCGGACGCCGAGGCGGGGGATCGCGCGCCGCTCAAGAATCCCGATCCCGCGGTCGCAAATCTTGCTATAAGTGCGGAAGCTCGGACCGGCGGCGGTTGAGGGATGAGGAAATGGAAGAGTTCGGGGGCGGTTTCTTCCGCCAACTGATGATCGGCTTTCTGCTGGCGGTCGCCGTCGGCTTTATCTACGTCTGGTGGCGATAGCCTTGCGCGCCGACAGCGAGACTGAGGCCGTGCGGCCGGGACATGGCGCGCAAGCGGTCGAGGAGCCGAGGATCATCGCCCGCTATCGCTTGCGCTGCGACGCGGGCGTGGTCGAGGATCGCGCCCAAAAGATCGCCGTGGAGCAGAGCGTCGAGATGCCGCTCGCGGGCGTCCGCGATCCCGATATTATGAAAAACATCGTCGGCAAGGTGCTCTGCATTCAACAGCGGGGCGAGCGCCTGTTCGACGCGACGATCGGATTGTCCGCGCGCACGGTCGGCGCCGACGCTGGGCAATTGCTCAATATGCTGCTCGGCAACAGCTCCATGCATGAGGACGTCTCGCTCGAGGACGCGGAGCTGCCGCCCTCCTTGCTCGCGGCCTTCGGCGGGCCGAATCACGGGATCGAGGGGCTGCGCGCGCTGGCGGGCGTCGAACGCCGCGCGCTGACATGCTCGGCCCTGAAGCCGCAAGGCCTCTCCCCGGCGGCGCTCGCCGAGCTCGCCCATGAGTTCGCGCTCGGCGGCGCCGATTTCATTAAGGACGATCACGGCCTCGCGGATCAGGACTATGCGCCCTTCGCCGAGCGCGCCCCCGCCTGCGCGCGCGCGATGCGAGAGGCCGCGAAGGTCACGGGTCGACTCACCCATTACGTCCCGAGTCTCTGGGGAAGCTTTGAAGAGATCGACGCGCGCATTCGCCTGGCTCGCGACGAGGGCCTCAAGGCGGTCATGGTTGCGCCGGCGCTCATTGGCGTTTCAAATCTTGTCGCGCTGACGCGCAAGCATGCGGATTTCGCCTTCTTCGCGCATCCGAGCTTCACCGGCGGCGCGCGCATCGCGCAGCCCTTATACAACAAGCTCTATCGGCTCTTCGGCGCCGACGCGGTGATCTACGCCACCTTCGGCGGGCGCTTCGGTTACAGCCGCGAGACGTGCCGCGGCATTGCCGACGGCGCGCGGAAGCCGCTCGGACGCCTGCGACGCGCCATGCCTGTTCCGGCGGGCGGCTTGACGCTCGCGCGGGTGAAGGAGACGCTCGACTTTTACGGCGAGGAGACAATGCTGCTCATCGGCGGCGATCTGCTGCTTTCCGAGCGCGAGGCGCTTGCTCGCGAGACGGCGGCCTTCGTGCGCGGCGTCGAAAACTATGGCGCAGGATCGGCATGAGCGGCGGCGGCGAAGACGTGTTGCGCAAGGCCGAATCGGGATTTCGATGGTCCGGGGTCGACCTGCTCGCCTACAAGGAGGAGGGATCGGCGCCCTTCAAGTCGATCTCGCGCCAGACGCTTTTTGGCGGCGAAGGCCTTGAAGGCGAGCTTCGCTACTTCGAGATCGAGGCTTCCGGTCACTCGACGCTCGAGAGCCATCAGCATCGACATGCGGTGATGATCCTGCGCGGGCGCGGCCAATGCCTCGTGGGCGATAAGATCCTTGCCCTCGCGCCGCATGATCTCGTGGCGATAGCGCCCTGGACCTGGCATCAATTCCGCGCAAACGCCGGCGAAACCTTGGGGTTCCTCTGCCTCGTGAACAGAGAGCGCGACAAGCCGCAATTGCCGAGCGAGGCCGACCTCGCGCGGCTCCGCGCCGATCCCGCCATCGCCGCTTTTCTCGACGGGGACTAGAGCATGTCCCGGAAAAGCGCGAAGCGGTTTTCCGGTCAGGACAGGCTCCAAACTTTTCATTTGGCGCGATTCCTTATCGCTCGAACGATTCCACGTTCGTGAGGGTCGAGCCGCTTGTTCGCCGAAGCTGCTGGGGTGGCTAACGAAAGGGCTGCGTTGTTGGAAATGAACGGACGCGAGAGGCGAAAAAAGCATGTACATCAGCCCTGAATTTCGCGAGACCGACGGAGCCGCGATCCGGGAAACCATACGGGCCGCTCGGCTTGCCAATCTCGTGACCGTCACGGCTAGCGGTCTGATCGCCACGCCCTTGCCTCTGTTCTATGACGAGGCGGAGGGCGCACTCGGCGCGCTCTACGGACATATCGCCAAGGCGAATACGCAATGGCAGGCGCCCGTAATGGGCGAGGCCTTGGTCATCTTCATGGGACCCGACGCCTACATAACGCCCTCATGGTATCCAACGAAGCAGGAAACGGGGAAAGTCGTCCCCACCTGGAACTATGTCGCCGTGCATGCCTATGGAACAATCGAGTTTTTTACTGAGGAAGAGCGACTGCTCGACGTGGTGACGCGCTTGACCACGTTACATGAATCCTCGCGGCCTGAGCCGTGGGCGGTGACGGATGCGCCGCCCGATTACATTAAATCGCAACTTCGCAGCGTCGTGGGCCTGCGCATGCCGATCTCTCGTCTCGATGCGAAGCGGAAAATGAGTCAAAATCGCTCCAAGCAGGATCGAGACGGGGTGGCCAAAGGATTAGCGGAGAGCCAAGATATCAGAGATAACGCGGTTTCACGGCTTATTGTGTGACGCCGCAATGAATTTCGGCTGAGAGCGCGTCGAGGCGCGCAGCTTGACGCGTCTCAACCTACGGCGCAACGCCGATGATCGCTTTCGTCTCCAAGAATTCCGCGAAGGCGTGATCGCCCCATTCGCGACCATTGCCGGACATTTTGTAACCGCCGAAGGGCGCCATCAGGTCCATGGGC
Organism: Methylocystis bryophila; assembly: GCF_027925445.1. Classification (NCBI taxonomy): domain Bacteria; kingdom Pseudomonadati; phylum Pseudomonadota; class Alphaproteobacteria; order Hyphomicrobiales; family Methylocystaceae; genus Methylocystis; species Methylocystis bryophila. Next base: position 3,405,923 of record NZ_AP027149.1, on the reverse strand, counting down.
GCGCTGTTCAGCTGGACTTGGCCCGCGCGCAAGCGCGATGCGGTCTCCATGAGCCGGGCCGGGTCGGCGCCGGAGACATAAGCTGAGAGGCCATATTCGGTGTCGTTGGCGATCTCGATTGCGTCGGCGACCCTGTCATAGGCAAGGATCGACAGGACCGGCCCGAAAATCTCCTCGCGCGCGATCGTCATGTCGTTCGTGACATTCGCGAAGACGGTGGGCTTGACGTAGTAGCCTTTCTCCAGGCCCTCGGGCTTGCCGAGACCGCCCGCAACGAGGCTCGCGCCTTCTTCCAGTCCCTTCTGGATGAGGCCCTGCACCTTGTTCCATTGCGCCTCGGAGACGACCGGGCCCATCTGCGCATTTCCGTTGGGATCGCCGACCGTCGTCGCTTCCGCCGCGCTTCTTGCAAAACCGATGACCTCTTCCATTCTTTTGCGCGGCGCGAGCATCCGCGTCGGCGCATTGCAGGACTGACCGGAGTTCAGCATGACCGCGTTGACGCCCGCCGTCACGGCGGCTTTCATGTCGGCGTCCTCGAGGAGGATGTTCGGGCTCTTGCCGCCGAGTTCCTGGCAGATGCGCTTGACGGTGGGGGCGGCGTTCTTGGCCACCTCGACGCCGGCGCGAGTCGAGCCCGTGAAGGACACCATGCTGACGCCAGGATGCGAGCTGATCGCCGCCCCGACCGTCGGGCCGTCGCCGTTGACGAGATTGAAGACGCCCGGCGGCGTCCCCGCCGCTTCCAGCGCCTCGGCGAGGACTATGCCCGAAAAAGGCGCGATCTCGGAGGGCTTCAGCACCATGGCGCAGCCGGTCGCGAGCGCGGGCGCGATCTTGCAGGCCATCTGATTGAGCGGCCAGTTCCAGGGCGTGATGAAGCCGCACACCCCGATCGGCTCCTTGACGATGATCGTCGCGCCGCGGCGCTCCTCGAATTCGTAACGCTTCAGCACCTCGATCGCCGTGCTGAAATGCGCCGCGCCCATGCGGGCCTGCGCGCGCTGCGCGAGCCAGACGGGCGCGCCCATCTCCTCGGTGATGGCCCTGGCCATGTCCTCATGGCGTTTCTCGAGCTCAACGACAATCCGCTGTAGTAGCTCGAGACGCTCCCTGCGGCTCGTCCGTGAGAAGCTTTTGAAGGCTTCGCCAGCCGCCGCGACGGCGCGGTCCACATCCGTCGCCGAGCCGAGCGCGATATGCCCGCAGACGGCCTCCGTCGCCGGATTGATGACCTCGAGCGTCCTGAGCTCCGCCGGCTCGACCCAATGACCGTCGATGTAGAACTTCAGATATTCGCGCATGGTTCTGTCTCGATTATAGGCCTTGCGAGGGGATTCTAGCGCGGGCTGGTCCTCGAGCAAGGGCGAGCGGCAAGCAAGGTTCGTTGGCGGGCTTCGTCATGCTAACGAAAGACTGGATCAAGGAGAGCGGGCGCATGGAAATCGAGGGGCGGCATTACCGGACAATCTGGCTCGACGAGGATGGCGCCACGGTTCACGTCATCGATCAGACGAAACTGCCGTTTCGCTTCGAGACCCGCGGGCTGGCTTCCGTCGAGGCGGCTGCGCGCGCGATCAGCGACATGGTCGTGCGTGGCGCGCCGCTGATCGGCGTGACGGGCGCCTATGGACTCGCGCTCGCGGCAAGGCAGGACGCGAGCGAGGCGGCGTTGCGCAGCGCGCATGCGGCGCTCCTCGCCACGCGGCCGACTGCGATCAATCTGAAATGGGCGCTGGACCGCGTGCTCGCGAAGCTCCTCAGCGCCCCGATTGGGGAGCGTGCGGCCGAGGCTTTCGCGGAGGCGGGCCGTCTCGCCGACGAGGACGCCGCCTGCTGCGAGGCGATTGGGGAGAACGGGTTCAAGCTGATCGAGGAGGCCGCGCGGCGCAAGGGCGGTCGCGTCAACATACTGACGCATTGCAACGCCGGCTGGCTCGCAACCGTCGATTGGGGCACGGCGATCGCGCCGATCTACAAGGCGGCGCGCGCGGGGATCGATCTCCATGTCTGGGTCGACGAGACGCGCCCGCGCAATCAGGGCGCGAGCCTCACGGCCTTCGAGCTCGGAGCCGAGAGGATCGCGCATACGGTGATCGTCGACAACGCCGGCGGCCATCTGATGCAGCACGGCGAGGTCGATCTCTGCATCGTCGGTAGCGACAGGACGACGCGGCAGGGCGATGTCTGCAACAAGATCGGCACCTATCTCAAGGCGCTCGCGGCGCACGCCAACGACGTGCCCTTTTATGTCGCTCTACCCGGCTCGACCCTCGATTGGCGGCTCTCTGACGGCGTCGCGGAAATCCCAATCGAGGAGCGCAGCGGCGACGAGGTTTCCTTCATGCAGGGCTTGACGGATGCAGGCGAGGTGGCGCGGGTGCGCGTCACGCCTCAGAGTTCGCCTGCGAAGAATTTCGGCTTCGACGTGACGCCGGCTCGCTATGTGACGGCGCTCGTCACGGAACGCGGTGTTTGCGCGGCGAGCGAGAAGGGGCTGCGGGAATTGTTTCCGCATGAAGCGTCGCTTTGAAGACCATCAGGGATGGACTTCGCCGAGGCGCGACTAGATGAGGTGGCGGGTCCGGCGGACTGAGGCTCGACCGACGGCGAGATTTGGGAGGCGTTCATGGCGGAAACAGTCGCGGAAGTGTTGGTCGATGTTCTCGAAAGTCTTGGCGTCAAACAGATTTTTGCTCTGATCGGCGACTCGCTCAATCCGCTTGCCGACGCCGTGCGACACTCTTCGATCGAATGGATCGGCGTTCGCCACGAAGAGGGGGCAGCTCTTGCGGCGGCAGGCCAGGCGAAGCTCACGGGCAGGCTCGCCGTCTGCGCCGGCACCACGGGGCCGGGCAGCACGCATCTGGTCGCCGGCCTCTATGAAGCCTCGCGCGATCATGCGCCCGTGCTCGCGATCTCCGGCGACATGCCGCTCAAAATGCAGGGCACGGATTACATCCAGACGACCAAGCCCGATCTCTTGTTTCGCGACGTGTCGCTCTACACCGAAACCATTGCGTCGCCGGAACAGGCGCCGGCGGTCATTCACCAAGCCATCGCTGCGGCCTATGCCGGCCGGGGCGTCGCTCATCTCACTGTGCCGCAAGACATCATGATGGCGCGATGCAGTCGCGGGGTCGCCAGCGTGGACACTTTGCGGCCCCGTCCGGAGATCGCTGCAAACCCGGACGACGTCGCTCGTCTCGCCAGTCGGATCGACGCAGCCAACCGCGTCCTCATCCTCTGCGGCGCCGGTTGCCGTGGAGCTGCAGAGGAGCTGCGGGCGCTGTCCGACCGTATCAAGGCCCCGTTGATCCATTCCGTCAAAGGCCAGGACATCATGCCTTACGACGATCCGCACTGGATGGGCGGGATCGGCATGATCGGCTCGAAGCCCGTTTACGATGCGGTGATGAGCGCTGAGCTGCTGCTGATGATTGGCACGGACTATCCCTATCCGAATTTCCTGCCGAACCGGCCGGTGGTCGTGCAGATCGATGAGCGGCCCGAGGCGCTTGGCCGCCGCGCGCCCACGACGCTTGGCGTCCTGGGCTCGGCGCGGCCGACGCTCAAGCTGCTTATCGATCAGGTCGCGCCGAAGACTGACACGAGCTTCTGGGATCGCCTGACGCAGGATTGCCGGGCCTGGAGCCGCAAGCTCGATCAGCAGGCGGACCTCGCGCGCAGCGCCGAGCGCATTCATCCGCAGGCGGTCGCCCGGGCGGTGAGCGATCTCGCCAAGCGCGACGCCGTTTTCGTGCTCGACACCGGCCTCAACACGTTATGGTCCGCCAATTGGATCCGGCAAAGCGGATCGCAGCGCATCATCGGCTCTTTCAACAACGCCGCCGTCGGGACGGCGCTGGGGCAGGCCAATGGCGTTCAGGCTCTGGATCGCGCGCGGCAGGTGATCGCGCTCACCGGCGACGGCGGCTTCAACATGTTGATGTGCGAGTTCCTCACGGCGGTTCACCACAAGCTGCCGGTCAAGGTCGTCATCTACAATAACTCCGCCTTCGGCTTGATCCGGCTGGAGGCCGAGTCGATCGGCGTGCCGGCCTATGAGCACGGCATCGAATTCCCAAATCCAGATTTTGCCGCCTTTGCGCGCGCTTGCGGCGCGCAGGGTTTCGCCGCGAAGAAGCCCGACGAGCTGAAGCAAGCGATCGCCGACGCGCTGGCGTGTGAGGGACCGGCCATCGTCGATGCAACGGTCGTCGGCAGCGAGATTCCGAATGTGCCGCACCTCGACCTCGAGACGCTCGGACAATTTGCGCGCGCCAAGATCAAGGAGGCGGTGCTGGCGTTCACGGGGGGGTGAGGATCAGGTTTGCCAGGGATCGATGAGGGCGACCCCGCAACCCTGGAATCCTCGAACATCCCTCGTCGCAACCGCAGCGCCCGCCTCGGCGGCCGTGGCGGCGATCAAGGCGTCGAAGGCTTCGATGGGCGCGCCAGCATCGCGTCGCGTGACAACGATTTCGCTGTAGCGAGCCGCCACACGAGCATCCACCGGCAATATGCGTCCCCGGAAATCCTGTTCGAACATCGACAGCGCGGCCCCCGCCAGCGCCGCGCGGCGCTTGCCCGCTGGCAGAGCGCGAATGCCGAAGAAAATCTCCGCGCAGTTGATGCTCGTGGTGTAGAGCGAGGCGCGCGGTTGCGCTGCGATCCAATCGCGCACCGCTGCGTTCGGCGCCGAACGCATCAGTTCCGAAATGACATTGGTGTCGAGCACGATCACGAGTCGAAGCCGGGCGGCTCGCCCGTCGCCACAGCGGGGTGAGTCTCGAGATCGTTGGCTCCGCCCAGGCGCGCGAAGCGCCGATGGATAGCTTCGGCGAGATTGATCTCTTGCACGGACTCGGCGTCTTGCAGTGCAATTTGGAGAATGCGGCGCGCTTCGGCTTCCATGGAGCGTCCACCGACGGCCGCGCGAATACGCAGTCGCTCCTTGAGCGCCGGTTCCAGGTTTCGGATCGTGAGGCTGGCCATGAAGATCCTTGTCTCTCGTTCCCACGATGTAGTCAATGATTGCATTGATGTCAACGATTGCGTGCCTCGCCGTCGCGGGCGGCGGATGATCGGCGCTCAGCGGTAATGATCCTCGGGGACGACGCCCTTCGTCGCGATCGCGGCGCCGTCAGGCAGCTTCGATTGCTGCGGCGAAGGGAGGCATCAGCCTTCCTTCGCTCGCTTTCTTACGCGATTTTCCCAAGCGGCGCGTCGATCGCCATCCCGCTCGACTGCGTCTCGAACAGCCGCCGATAAACGCCGCCTTGGCGGCGCAGCAGCTCGGCGTGCGGGCCGTCCTCGACGATGCGACCGTTCTCGAACACGAGGATGCGATCAAGACGCTGCACCGTCGAAAGCCGGTGCGCGACGACGAGCGTCGTGCGGCCGCGCGAAAGCTCCTCGATCGCAGCCCGAATGTGATATTCCGACACCGAGTCGAGCGAGGACGTGGCCTCGTCGAGCACCAGAATCGGATTATCCGCGAGAATCGCGCGGGCGATCGCGACACGCTGGCGCTCGCCGCCCGAAAGCTTCACCCCGCGTTCGCCGACGAGCGTGTCATAGCCGTCGGAGAGCCGGTTGATGAAGATGTCGGCATGCGCGCGTCGGGCGGCGGCGCGAATCTCCTCGCGCGTCGCGTCGGGTCGACCGAACGCGATGTTTTCCGCAAGCGAGCGATGAAACAGGATCGGATCCTGCGCGACGACGCCGATCGCGCGTCGAAGCGACGCGAGCGTGACATGCGCAATGTCCTGCCCATCGATACGGATGGCGCCGCCTTCGAGGTCGTAGGCGCGCTGCAGCAGCTTGACGAGCGTGGACTTGCCCGCGCCTGAGGCGCCGACGAGGCCGACGCGTTCGCCGGGCGCGATGACGAGATCGAGTCCGTCATATATCGCTCGCGCCGCATGGGGATAGCGGAAGCGCACGTGATCGAAGACGATCCCACCAGTCATCACGTCGAGCGGCTTGGCTTTCGGCGCGTCGAGCACATCCGGGGCAGCCTCGGAAAAGCCCACGACCTCCTCCATGTCGTTCACGCATTTCTGAAAGTTGCGCACGTGATTGCCGAAATCGCGCAGATAATTGTTCAGGAGCGACTGCATGCCGACGAGGCTCACGATATCGCCGCTCGAGAGTCGCCCTTGACCCCAGAGGTAAAGGCCCGATCCGAGCAAGGCCGCCTGCACAGCGATCATCACCACCGTCTGCGCGCCCTCGGCGATCGAGTCGCGATACCAGTTGGTTCGCGCGGCGTTGCGCCACAGTCGCATCAGCGACGCAAAGGCTGAGTCTTCGCGCGACTCGGCGGCGAAGTCCTTCACCACGGGATTGCCGGTGATCGCATCGGCCAAACGGGCGGCGACGCGGGAATCGAGCGCTTGCTGCGCCTGTCCGGACGGCGCGACCCAGCCCAGTGTAAGCGACACGGCGACGGCGAGGAAGATCGCGACGCCGACCGCGACGACGAGGGCGAGCGGTGGCCAGAGCCAGGCGAGCGTCGCCGTCACGCCGAGGACGATCAGGCTCGAGGGAAGCAAGCCGAAGATCAGCGTGTCGCTCAAGAGATCGAAGGCCCACATGCCGCGCGTGATCTTGCGCACCGTGGCGCCGGCGAAGGCGTTGGCGTGCCAGTCGGCCGAGAAGCGTTGCACGCGTGCGAAGGCGTCGCGCGTAAGGCCTTCCATGCCTGTCGTCACCAGAGGCACGAGCGCAAGCCCGAAGCATTTGCGCAAGACGTGGAAGGCGATGATAAGCCCGATCAAGAGGGCCAGCGCCCGTAAGGGCGCGCCGACGTCGCGATTGGCGTCGACGAGCGAGTCCACAAGTCGTCCCGAGGCGAAGGGAAGTGCGAGCTCCGCGGCGTGCGAAAGGAGGCGAGCCAGGAGGATCAACGCGAAGAGCCGCGGCGAAAGCAGCCAATAGCGCAGGGCGAAGCGAAGAGTCGCCAGATGCAGCGAAAAGGACATGACGGAGCTCGTCAGGCAAGCGGAGGGATCGGAGCCGTCGATGAGCCGCTTCCGCAGCGCGCTGCGGGCGGAAGCAGGACTGAGACGGCCAGATGCGTGCGGGAAAGGGGAAGCGGTTTCCGCTAGATAAGTCGCGTCATCACGCGGGAAAAACGCATCTCTTCGCGCGAGGCCAGCGCGTCGGCCGGGGCTTTGCAGCGCACGACATAGCTAATCATGGCTTGCTCCTTCGCCGAAGATGCGACGCCGTCGGGCAGACGGGCAAATCGGATCTTGATTGATGAACGTCAAGCGCTATGCGTATTTCGTGACGAATGTATGACGTGCGTCGACCTTGGACAAAAAAAGCTTCGCGCGCTGCGCGAGGGCGGCCGCTCTGGCAATATGCGAGACTTCAGTCCTTCGATCTCTACTTGACTTCGCTCTGCAATCCGCCTGCTGATTGGCGACGCCGCCATTGGACTCCGCCATGACCGACGACCTCTCTTATTCCGAAGACTATCTTCGCGAGATCCTCTCGACGACGCGCACCATCGCGCAGGTCGGCGCGACGAAGAAGTGGAACCGGCCCGCCTTCTTCGTGATGAAATATCTGCAAAGCAAGGGCTATCGCGTCATCCCCGTCAATCCGGCCTTTGCCGGAGAGGAGATTTTAGGCGAACGCGTCTATCCCGATCTGAAATCGATTCCGGAGCCGGTCGACTTCGTTCAGATTTTCCGCCGCTCGGAATTCGCCGGCGCCGCTGCCGACGAAGCCGTCGCGATCGGCGCCAAGGTCGTCTGGATGCAGCTCGGCGTGCGTGACGACGCCGCCGCCGAGCGGGCGAAGGCCGCGGGGCTCAAGGTCGTAATGAACCGCTGCCCGAAGATCGAATACGGCCGCCTTGCCGGCGAATTGTCCTGGGGCGGCGTCAACAGCGGCGTCATCTCGAATCGCGCGCCTTCGCCTCCGACGCGCGCCCCTTTGCGCAAGAGCGCGGGGACACTGAAAGCCGATTTCGGCTTCGAGACGAAGGCGATCCACGCCGGCGCGCGGCCGGAGGCCGTCACCGGCGCGCGCGTCACGCCGATCTTCCAGACAAGCTCCTATGTGTTCGACGATGCGGAGGCCGCCGCCTCGCTCTTCAACCTGCACAACTTCGGCCACATCTATTCGCGCCTTTCCAATCCGACAGTCGCGGTGCTCGAGGAGCGGATCGCCGCGCTCGAAGGCGGTCGCGCCGCCGTCGCCGCGGCCTCCGGCCACGCCGCGCAATTTCTCGCATTCTTCACGCTGCTCGAGCCCGGCGATGTATTTCTCGCTTCCCGCAATCTCTATGGCGGGACGCTCACCCAATTCGGCCTGAGCTTTAAAAAGCTCGGCTGGACCTGTCGCTTCGTGGATCAAAGCGATCCCGAAAATTTCAGGCGCGCGCTGACCGAGCGCTGCAAGGCGATCTTCATCGAGAGCCTCGCAAATCCGGGCGGTATCGTCGGGGATTTGGAGGCGATCGCAAAGATCGCGCAGGACGCCGGCATTCCGCTCGTCGTCGACAACACGCTCGCCACGCCTTTTCTCTGTCGGCCGATGGAATGGGGCGCCGACATCATCTGCCATTCGACGACGAAATTTCTCGCGGGCCACGGCAATTCGCTCGGCGGCGTCGTTGTCGAATCGGGCCGCTTCAATTGGGCGAACGGCAAGTTCCCCGCGCTTGCCGGTCCCGAGCCCGCCTATCACGGTTTGGATTTCTTTGAGAACTTCGGCGATTTCGCCTTCACGACGAAGGCGCGCGCCGTGGCGTTGCGCGATTTCGGTCCCGCATTGGCGCCGATGAACGCCTTTCTCACGCTCACGGGCATAGAGACGCTTCCGCTGCGCATGGAGCGGCATGTCGCCAATGCGCTGGCTGTCGCGCGCTTCCTCGAGAGCCAGCCCAAGGTCGCCTGGGTCTCCTACGCCGGTCTCGACTCGAGCCCTTATCGCGCGGCGGCGCAAAAATATCTGCCGCGCGGAGCAGGGGCCGTCTTCACCTTCGGGCTCAACGGCGGCTATGCGGCGGGGATCAAGCTCGTCGAAAGCGTGCGGCTCTTCTCGCATCTCGCCAATGTCGGCGACACGCGCAGCCTTATACTGCATCCGGCGTCAACGACGCATCGTCAATTGACAGACGAGCAGCGGCTCGCCGCGGGCGCGGGACCGGAAGTCGTGCGGCTGTCGGTCGGGCTCGAAACGGCGCAGGATCTCATCGACGATCTGGCGCAAGCGCTGTCGGCGGCGGAGTGACTCGCCACTACAGTCACTGGCTTCGTCATGAATTCTTGATCCTGTCGACATCCCCCTGAGACGTTCCTCGCCGATAGCCCCGTTGCGGCCCAACGCCCGTTCCACTCGGCTGGCGCGCCGTCCATGTATTTTCGAACTCAGAATTGGGGACAAATATGAGTCGTAATCTTCTCAAATCCCTCTGTCTTGCGACGACCGCGCTGACGGCGGCGTCGCTCGCGCCGGCACAGGCGGATTCAACCCGGACTCCAATCAAACACGTCATTATCGTCGTCGGCGAGAATCGCACCTTCGACAATCTCTTCGGCGCCTATCAGCCGACAAATGGCCAGCTTGTCGACAATTTGCTGAGCAAGGGCATCATCCTGGCAAGTGGCGATCCGGGTCCGAATTTCGCCACGGCCAAGCAGCGGACAGCATACGAGCCCGGGCCGAACTACCATGTGGAGACCGCGACCACCGGCTCCTATGTCACGCTGCCGCAGCCTTACACGGGACACGAATTCCAGCCGCGCTCGAGCGATGGCGCTTTCGTCTCCGCGCCGTCGAGCATTCCAGACAGCCGCTTTCCTGCGAATTTGCCGAACGGGCCGTTCCAGATCAGCAAATATGCGCCCTACGGCGCATACACGGGCGACCCGGTTCACCGCTTCTTCCAGATGTGGCAGGAGGCGGACGGCCGTAAGCACGACAAGTTCGTCTGGGTCGAGGAGACCATCGGCACGGGTTCGAACGGCAATCCGCCGCCCTCCGGAGGGTTCAACCCCAAAGAGGGCGGGATCTCCATGGGGTTCTACAACATGAGCGCCGGCGACGCGCCTGTCTTCATGTCGCTCGCCCAGCAATATGCGATCAGCGACAATTATCATCAGGCGGTCATGGGCGGCACGGGCGCTAACTTCCAGGCGCTCGTCACCGGCCACGCCGCCTATTTCACCGATTGGACGAAGCTCGACGGTTCGGTCGGCACGCCTCTCGGCAACCAGATCGAGAATCCCAATCCGCTCTCGGGAACGAACAACTACTACACTCAGGATGGCTACGGCGGCGGCTCTTACGTCGAATGCTCCGACAATGGCCAGCCTGGCGTCAAGGCGGTTGCGGACGAGCTCAATGATCGCGGCGTGAAGGACAGGAAATGCGCGCCGGGACACTACTATCTCGTGAACAACTACAACCTTTATTGGAACCGATTCACGGGCGTCACCAACCCAGTTGGCGCAGCCAACAACTTCACGCTGCCGCCGCAGAGCGCGCCGACCATCGCCGAAGTGATGACGAAGGCGAATGTGTCCTGGAAATACTACAGCGCGGATAGCGGCAACGATCAGACCCGGTTCCACGACCAGGTGGACGGCGTCTTCTTCCCCTTGGTCGCGGCGAACGACACCGGGCCGTCCGTCCGCTATCACTCCTACTGCAACATCTGTGACCCGCTGACGGGCTACAGCAATATCGAGACAAACGCTTCCGAGGCGGCGAAGCTGCAGAGCTATGGCGATTTTGTCGACGATCTGGCGAATGACAAGCTGCCGGCTGTTTCCTTCGTTCGCCCGTTCGAGGCCTTCGCCGCGCATCCGGCGAATTCGTCCCCGGCGCTCTACGAGGCGTTCCTCGATACGCTCATCAAGCGCGTGAAGGGCTCGAAGGCTTGGGAATCGACCGCGATCTTCATCACGGTCGATGAAGGCGGCGGCTACTATGACTCGGGCTACATCCAGCCTGTCGATTTCTTCGGCGACGGCACGCGCATTCCGCTCATCGTCGTGTCGCCCTACGCCAAGAAGGGTTACGTCGATCACACATACTACGATCACGTCTCGCTGCTGAAGTTCATCGAGAGGAACTGGGGCCTGCCCAAGATCTCGAAGCTGAGCCGTGACAATCTGCCGAATCCACGGCACAACGACGACAGTCCCTATGTGCCGACGAACAGCCCGGCAATCGGCGACTTGATGAAGTTGTTCGCCTTCGAGGACTGGGACGATAGGGACTAGAGCGCGATGCGAAAAAGTGGAAGCCGGTTTTTCGCGCAAATCGCGCTCCAAACTTTTAGAATCGATCACGTTTTCTGCGTTCAGGCGATTCCGCCTGAACGCAGCGTGATCTGAGCAAGCTCGCTTGCTCAATCCGGGGCCGCGCCTTTGGGCGCGGCTTTTCTATCGCCGGAAAGTCAAACGTTGGGTTTGACGTCGGCCGTTGGGCAGATCGGCGACGGACCATTCTGAAACGCGGCTTCCTTCAAGGTTTTCTCATCGCGCGGCAATCGTGGCGACAGCGCGCAGGAAAATCTTCGGTGCTTCATCACGAAATCTCCCTAATGATCGGCGCCGCCGTGCAGCAATCGCAGCACTGAGGCTGCTGCGGCGCCTGTCGGATGCGATACGACGGAATGTCCTGATCAGTTTGACATTCCAGCGCTTTGAGCCCCAAAACTTGCCGTGATGGAGCCTTGCCCCTAACAAATGCTGAAGGTGCGTCTGGCGGCGCGCGAGCGAAGGAGTCGAAATGGCGGACGCGGCGCATTTTGCGGAAAATGAAGAGTCGGCGATTCCGATCGATTGCGTCGACAAGGAAAGCTTCGCCCAATATCTGGAGGGGCTGCCGCCGCCGATGCGCGCCTATGTCGGCGCCGCAGGGTTCGAGCCCAAGCCTGGCGCTTTGCTTCTCCCGCCATCGCCAGAGGGAGCGCTGGCGCGCGTGCTGTTTGGCGTCGAGTCTCCGGGCGCCCGGAGACTCGATCCCTTTCTTGCCGGCAAGCTGACGGCTCTGCCTCCCGGCGTCTACGCCTTCGAGCGCGCGCCGCGCGATCCGGACGCGGCGGCGCTGGCCTTTCTCCTGTCCTCCTACCAATTCCTCCGCTACCGGGCTAAACCCGCCGCAGCGCCACGGCTTCGCGCGCCCAAGGGCGTCGACGCGCTGCGCCTCGAGCGAATCGCCGCGGCGGTTGCGATGGGGCGCGATCTGATCAACACGCCGGCCAACGACATGGGGCCGCAGGCTCTGACCGATGCAGCGCTCGCTATCGCCGAGCGCCAGGGCGTCGCGCCGCGCGTCGTCATCGGCGACGATCTCTTGCGCGAGAACTTGCCCCTGATCCACGCGGTCGGCCGCGCCGCCGCCGAGGCGCCGAGACTCGTGGAGTTTTCCTGCGGCCCCGCGGACGGTCTCAAGGTCACGCTTGTCGGCAAAGGCGTGTGCTACGACACCGGCGGGCTCGACATAAAACCCTCGAGCGCGATGGCGCTGATGAAGAAAGACATGGGCGGCTCCGCGGTCGCGTTGTCGCTTGCCGAAATGCTGCTCTCGGTTGATCTGCCCCTGCGTCTGCGGGTGATCCTGCCCATCGTCGAGAATTCGGTCTCCGCCGCTTCTTTCCGCACCGGCGACGTCTACAAGAGCCGCAAGGGACTGAGCGTCGAGATCGGCAACACGGACGCCGAAGGACGGCTCATCCTGGCCGACGCCTTGGCGCTCGCCAGCGAGGACGAGCCCGATCTGCTCTTCGATTTTGCGACGCTGACGGGCGCGGCGCGCGTGGCGCTCGGTCCCGAGCTGCCGCCTTTCTACACGCGTTCCGACGCGCTCGCCGAGGAGATCGCGCGCTTTGGCGCCAGCGCGAACGATCCCGTCTGGCGGCTGCCGCTCTGGGAAGCCTATCAGAGCGGGCTGGACAGCAAGATTGCGGATGTGTCGAGCACGACGAGCCACGGCTTCGCGGGTTCGATCACGGCGGCTCTCTTCCTCAGCCGCTTCGTCGCCGATCCGCAGCGCTGGGCGCATTTCGACGTCTATTGCTGGAACCCCTCAACGAAGCCCGGCCGCCCCGAAGGCGGCGAGATCCAGGCTGCCCGCCTGCTTTACGACCTCATCGAGGCGCGTGTCGCGACAAGGAGCGCGACGCGATGAGCGGGAGTTTCGACAGAAGGCTGACGCCCGCGCGACCCGAAATCGCCGCCAAGCATCTCGAAGGCCGCGTTGCGGCCGCGCGCTTCGTCGATGGCGTCGCCATGCAGATCAAGGAGGGCGTCGTGGACGTGAAGCGCGAGCCGCGCCCCGACGCGCCGCTCGACACCCAGGCGCTCTATGGCGACTGCGTGACCGTCTATGACGAGGAGGAGGGCTGGTGCTGGGGTCAGCTCGCAAGCGACGGCTATGTCGGCTGGATCGCGGCCAATGCGCTCTGGAGCCGCGTCGAACCGCCGACCCATGTGGTTCGCGTGGCGCGCAGCTTCGTCTATCCCGCCGCCAATATGAAGGCGCCGACGATCCTGGCGCTGCCGCTCGGCGCGGCAGCGCGCATCGTGGAGCAGCGGGACGACTTTCTGGCGACGGGGGAGGGTGGCTTCATCTATGCGAAGCATTTGGCCCCGATCGACGCCCATGCCGATGATTTCGTCGCCGTCGCCGAGACGTTGATCGGCGTCCCCTATCTTTGGGGCGGCAAGAGCCCGCTGGGGATCGATTGCTCGGGCCTCGTGCAATGCGCCTTGGCGCGCGCAGGGATCGCCGCGCCGCGCGACAGCGATCTGCAGCAGGCGGGGCTTGGGCGGGTCGTTGCGGCGGAGGAGCCTCTGCAGCGCGGCGATCTCGTCTTTTGGAAAGGTCATGTCGGGATCATGCGCGACGCCTCGACGCTGCTGCACGCCAACGCGACGCATATGCTGGTCGCGTCCGAACCTTTGGATGAAGTCCGCGCGCGCAACGTCGCCGCCGGGGCGGGTGAGGTGACGGCAATCAAGAGGCTGGCTCCCCATCAGGAGCAGAGCAAAGCATGACGCTCTATCTCGAAGATTTGTCCGTCGGTCAGCTGTTTCGTTCCGAGCCCCGCGTCCTGACGCCCGAGGAGATCATTCGCTTCGCGCGCGACAATGATCCGCAATATTTCCACCTCGACGCGGAGGCCGCGAAGGCGAGCCTGTTCGGCGGGCTCGTCGCGAGCGGCTGGCAGACGGCGGCGCTGTCGATGCGCCTCCTTGTCGAAGGACCCGCTCCCTTCGCGGGAGGCCTCATCGGTATGGGCGCCGAGCTCAGCTGGCCGCAGCCCGTGCGACCGGGCGACTCGATCCGCATCGAAGGCGAGGTGACGGAAATTAAGCGCTCGCGTTCGCGTCCCAATAGAGGAATCGCGACGATCAAGCTCACGACCTACAATCAGCGCGACGAGCCCGTGCAGAAGCTCGTTGCGCGCGCCCTGGTCTTCGCACGCGGAGCCGGCGCGTGAGGGGAGCGAGGGACTAGCCATCCTGCTGGCGCGGAAAGCGCGCTAGATAGACGAGCGTTCGCGCGATCCTTCGTCGCGATTTTATCGAGGAAGCCCATGCAAAAACGCAGGCTTGGACGCAACGGCCCGGAGGTCTCCGCGATCGGGCTCGGCTGCATGGGCATGTCGGACTTCTATGCCGGCGGCGACGAGGCCGAGTCGATCGCGACGATCCGTCACGCGCTCGATTGCGGCGTCACCTTTCTCGACACCGCCGACATGTATGGGCTCGGCGAGAATGAGAAGCTCGTTGGCCTGGCGATCGCGAAGCGGCGCGACGAGGTTTTTCTCGCCACGAAATTCGGAAATGTGCGCGCGCCGGACGGCGCGTTTCTCGGCGTCGATGGGCGCCCCGACTATGTGCGGCGCTGCTGCGAGGCGAGCCTGAAGCGCCTCGGCGTTGAAACGATCGATCTCTATTACCAGCACCGCGTCGATCCCAAAACGCCGATAGAGGAGACCGTCGGCGCGATGACCTCGCTCGTGAAGGCCGGCAAGGTCCGCTATCTCGGCCTCTCCGAGGCCGCGCCAGCGACGTTGCGCAAGGCCTGCGCCGTGCATCCGATCGCCGCGCTGCAGACCGAATATTCGCTTTGGAGCCGCGAGCCCGAGGGCGAAATTCTCGCCGCCTGCCGAGAGCTCGGCGTCGGCTTTGTCGCTTACAGCCCGCTGGGGCGGGGCTTCCTGACCGGGCGCTTCAAATCCACCGACGATGTGCCGCAAGACGACTACCGCCGTCACACCCCGCGCTTCCAGGGAGAGAATTTCGACAAGAACCTCGCGCTTCTCCGCGAGCTCGAAGCCTTCGCGCGCGAGAAGCGCTGCACGCCGGCGCAGCTCGCGCTGGCCTGGGTGCTGGCGCAGGGAGAGGACATCGTGCCTATTCCCGGCACGAAGCGGCGCAAATATTTCGACGAGAATGTCGGGGCGTTGTCGATAGCGCTCTCCGCCGACGAGATCGCGCGGATCGGCGAAGCGCTGCCTGCTGGCGCAGCCGCCGGAACGCGTTACATCGAGCCGGCCATGAATGCGCTAAATTTATAGGCCCGTCGAGGGCGTCCCCGCAGGAACGCGCCGTCGCGGCGCGGCCCCCACGGGCGGGCGCTCACTGTCGGACGGCCGTGACGAGCCCGCTCGGACAACCCGAATCTGCGACCGCCGGCGCGGCGGCGACGAGCTGCGACAGGTCGGATTTTCCATCGAGCTGCCCTTGGAGGCCGATCGTGACCTCCATGATCATGCGGTCTCCGTGGGAGCCTTTGCAGCTCACCTTGATGCGGTCGCCCGCTCCGGCGCCGAAGCTGTCGTTCATCGCCTTCTTGATTTGCGCCGTCGTAATCTGGGCGCCGACGTTCTTCGCGAATAAAGCGCCGACTTCCGAGGCGTTCAATTGCCCCATCAATGCGGTCGCCGCGGTGAAGTAGGCGTCCGGCGTCGCGACAGGGGCGCAGGTGCCGTGTTTAACCCATTCGTGACGCTCCAGCGACGACTTCGTGCCAGGCATGACCTGCTCCAAAGCGTCTCGAACGTCCTCGGACAGGTTGACGGCCGGCAGATCGCCGAAGCGCTTCTGCTTGTCGATCGCGACGACGTCGCCCGGGACATTGCAATATTCATCGGGATCGGGCCACAGACCATGCAGAGAAAGCTGCCTCGTGTCGGCGCCGCCCGGCGTCTCGCTCTGACATTCGGGCTTGCTCGGCTCCGTGGCGCAGAAGGCGGGCTCCCAACTGACCGCGAGCAGGTAGAAGCTTTGCTTGCCGCCATTGGTTTGGCTTCCTCCTTGGGTCTGAGCGGATGCGGCGCCCGTCGAAAGATCGCCGCAGTCGATGGCGACCCAGCGGCGCGTGGGCTCGGCGCCCGGCACTTCGAGGAGATAATGCGTCGCGGCGTCCTTGTTCTTGGCCAGGAGCTTATAGGAGTGATTGGCTTCCAAGCTGACGGCGTTGTCGCCGCTGTGGATCGAGGGCGTCGCCGGGCAGGCTTGCTGCGCGGTGAAAGAGCCGGTCATGGGAACCTCCGCCTGGGCGGAGCCGGCGAGGAGCGCCGAGAAAGAGATCGTTGCGACAACCAATAGGCGCTTCATTTTTGATCCCCAGCAAATGCCAACAAACCTGTCGAGAGTAGCAGAAATTCATTGCTGGACAAACCGCGACCGTCACCGTGGCGAACGCCTCCGGAAAGGCGGCGAGCGCTTCGCCGCAGCCGCCGCTGGGATCGAGATGAGATAATCGCCTGTCATCTCGACGTCACCAATCCCAGCCGGCGCAGCAGCGGCGGCATCGTCAAGCCCTGCACGACGATCGAGAAGCCGACGACCCCGAAGGCCGCGATCCTGAGCTCGTCGCGCAGCGGCAGGTTCTCGGGCAGCGACAGCGCCAGGGCGAGCGCCAGCGCGCCGCGCAGGCCTCCCCACCACAGAATATGCTGCTCACGAAGAGGGATGGCCCAGCGCGTCGGGGCGAGAAGCAGGCTCAAGGGATAAATCGTCACTGCGCGCCCGAGCAGCACGACGCCGATTGCGACGAAGATCGCAAATGCCTCGCCGGCGCCGAAGGGCATGGACGCCAGATCGACGCCGATGAGCAAGAACACCACCGAATTGGCGAGGAAAGCGATAAACTCCCACAAAGGGACGGCGAACTCCCGGCCTCTGTTCGTGAGATAGGATTTCTCGTCGTCGGCGAGCACGCCGAGATTGCCCATCACGAGACCGGCGGCGACGGTGGCCAGCACGCCGGACGCGTGAAAATATTCCGCGGAGAGAAAGGCGCCGAAGGCGGTGATCGTTGTCAGCGCCGCTTCGACCAGATGCTCGGAGGTTCTCCCCGCAACGAGGATGGCCAGGCCGCCGCAGAGACAACCGATCGCGAGGCCGCCAACCGCGACGCCGGCAAGGCTCAATACCGAGCTCCCATCGGCCGAAGCCGCCGCGCCCGCGCCGGCCCAGGCGAGGCTCGCGACGAAGATGACCGCCGCCGCCCCGTCATTCATGAGGCTTTCGCTCTCGACGAGGAGGCGCAGGCGGCCATGAAGGGCGTTGTCCTTGAACATGGCGATCGTCGCGACGGGGTCGGTTGCGGCGATCAAGGCGCCGAACACGAGAGCCGAGGCGAACGGCCAACCCAGCAGCAACGTCATGCCTTCCGCGACGAAGAAAGTCGCGGCGAGCGCCCCGACCGTCGAGAAGACGAGGATCGGGACGAGATCGCGCTTCAGATCGCGCCAGGAGAGCGCCAGCGCCGCCTCGAACAGCAGCGGCGGCAAAATGAGATCGAAGACGAGATCATGCGTCAGATGCTCGCCGAGATCGAGGCGACTGAACTTCAGCGCCGCGCCGACCACGACGAGGCCGACCGTGTAGGGGAGCTTCAGCCGCCGCGCGGCGATGGCCACCAGCATGGCGACGGCGAGCAGGGCGACGAAATGTCCGATGCTTTCATCCATCCGTCGCCCTCGCTCCCTTCGCCCAATTCGCCTGACGCGCGCGCGAAGGCCCCCGCAGGTTCGGGCTCACGCGGCTTCGCCGTGGCAGCGCTTGAATTTCTTGCCCGATCCGCAGGGACAAGGTTCGTTGCGGCCGACTTTGCCGAAGAGCGAGACCGCCTCCATGTCGCCATTGGCGAAAGCCCGCCGCCGCCGCCAATAGCGCGACAACGCCACCACCGCTTCCGGCAGCGCCTCAACCGCAAGGCGCAACTGTTTCTCGCCTTCTCCGGTCATCGGATCGAAGAGGACATATTTGCCATCCTTGTCGCGCAGATGGGCAAGGATGGGCGAGAGAAGGGCGCAGTCGGGCTGCTGGAAGAGTTCTTGCCAGGGCTCCGAGCGCAGCCGAACGCCGTCCATGAATCCGTCAACCCAGTCATCGGCGACGATGCGCCCGTCCTTGTCGCGCCACAAGCGCGGCTCGTAAGCGTTGCCGGCTTGCCGGACGAGCCTGAGGATCTCGTCGTGGCGGTCCATGAAATGTTCCGCGAGCAGGTTGAGCTGCCGGTCCAGATTATTTGGTCCTGCAATGCCGAAACCGATCTTGGGGAGCCATTCCGCCGGCGAAATTTTCTCCGGCCCGATGGCGATGGCGGTGATCATCCCGTCCGCGTTGGACAGGGCGGCGTGCGCTTCGCGCATTTCCTGCGGATCGAAGTGAGGATGGATGGGCGCGCGCGTCTGCGCAGCGGGGGTGGCCATGGTCGTGCTCCTGGGGCGGCGGGCCTGCCGGCTCCGCCTAGTCGCCGATTCGGTTCGGGCAGGGGAGAGGGAGACGCTAGAGCTTGTGACGGAAACATGGCAAGCGGTTTCTCCGGTTAGGACATGTTCTAAGATCTTGATTTGGAGCCTAGTCCTTTTTGATCGCGTTATTGATCGCGGGCTTCGCAGACATTCGACATCGCGCCGGCGGTCCTTGCCGGCAGGCGTCTTAGTTTGAGACCGTCGGCGGAAATAGATTTGCTGCGTCATGTCGGGCGTTGCTCCCGCCTTGCGCTCCGCGTCGCTTGGTGGGACGATCCGACATCAAAGCCAAAAAAACTCCAACAAGCTTCGATGAAAGGAGCAGGCGATGAGCGGGACGGATCACACTCTCGGCGCAAGGATCGGAGGCCCGCGCCTCATCGCGATCCTCGGGCCTTTCCAGACCGGCAAGACCAAGCTTTTCGAGGCGCTCCTCGTGCGCGCCGGGGCGGCGAGAGAAGGCGCCGCGCTGGGCGATCTCTCCCCGGAGGCGCGCGCGCACCAGATGAGCGTCGAGGCGAATATCGGCTCCGCCGATTATCTCGGCGATCAATTCACCTTCATCGACATACCGGGCTCCCTCGAGTTCTCACACGAAGCGCGCCAGACGCTGCCGCTCGTCGACGCCGCGATCGTTGTCTGCGAGGCGGATCCGCGCAAGATTTTTCCGCTCCAACTCGTTCTGCGCGAGCTCGAGGAGCTTGGGCTCCCGCACTTTCTCTTTCTCAACAAGATCGACACGGCGGTCACCAGCGTGCGCGAGGCGCTCGCCATGCTGCAGCCGGCCTCGCGCACGCCTTTGATCGCAAGACAAATGCCGCTGTGGAAGAATGGCGTCGCGATCGGTTTCATCGATTTGGCGCTCGAGCGCGCCTATGTCTATCGCGAGCACTCCACCTCGGAAATCATCGAGATTCCGGCCGGCGAGACCGCGCATGAGAAGGAAGAGCGCTACTCGATGCTCGAGCGTCTCGCCGATTACGACGACGAACTGATGGAGGAGCTCATTGCCGACATCGAGCCGCCTCGCGACCAGATCTTCGACGACCTTTCCAAGGAGTTGCGCGCCGGCCTTGTCGTGCCGCTGTTTTTTGGCTCGGCCGAACGCGGCGCCGGCGTGACGCGCCTGCTGAAGGCCCTGCGCCATGAGGCGCCGGGCGTCGCGACCACTCGCGAGAGGTTGGGCGTGGCCCCGGAGGGACCGGCGCTCGCCCAGGTGCTTCGAACGATCCACACCTCGCATGGCGGCAAGCTCTCGCTGTCGCGCGTCTTGCGCGGGAATTTTGTCGATGGCCAGCCAGTCCTTTCGCCGGAGGGCGAGGAAAAGATCTCGGGCCTCTCGCGCCTGCTCGGGGGGGCGCTGTCGAAGCAAGGGGAGGCGAGGGAGGGCGACACGCTCGCATTCGGACGCTTGGAGCACGCCAAGACGGGCGATCGTCTCTCCGGCGATCCGCGTCTCGGGGCGAAGGAGGCGACGAAAAGCGAGCTGATCCCTCCACCGCCCGTGCATGCGCTGGCGCTCAAGGCGAAGGACCGCAAAGACGAGATGAAGCTCGCCGGCGCCTTGGCGAAATTGATCGACGAGGATCCGGCGCTCCAATGCGTTAACGATCAGAGCCTCTCAGAAACGCGGCTGCTCGGGCAGGGCGAGATGCACCTGCGCGTGACGCTGGAACGGTTGGCGTCGCGTTTCGGCGTCACGGTTGAGACGCGAAAACCGACGGTCGCCTATAAGGAGACCATCCGCAAGCGCGTGCAGTCTCGCGGTCGCCACAAGAAGCAATCCGGCGGCCATGGCCAGTTCGGCGACGTGCTCTTGGCCGTCGGCCCACGGGAGCGCGGCGAAGGCTTCCATTTCTCCGAGCAGATTCACGGCGGCGCCGTGCCAAAGCAGTATTTCTCCTCCGTTGAAGCGGGCTGCGTCGATGCAATGGGACAGGGGCCTCTCGGTTTCCCGGTCGTCGACGTCGAGGCGGTGCTGATGGACGGCTCCTTTCATACGGTCGATTCCTCCGACATGGCCTTCCGCGCCGCCGGTCGCGTCGGCATGAGCGAGGCCTTGGCGCAGGCGGAGTCCGTGCTGCTCGAGCCTGTGCTCGCCGTGACGGTCTATGCGCCGAGCGAGGACATCTCGCGCGCTTCCGCGATCGTCTCGGGCCGGCGCGGACAGATCCTGGGTTTCGGGCCGCGTGAAGGCTGGGAGGGTTGGGACAAGATGGAGGCGCTGATGCCCGAGGCCGAAATGGACAATCTCATCGTCGAATTGCGTTCGGCGACCTCTGGCGCGGGCTTTTACGAAGCCCGCTTCGACCATCTGGCCGAGCTGACCGGAAGGCTCGCGCGCGACGTGGCGGCGGCGCGCGCCGCTGCGAAGGGCAACGGGGCCGGGTGAGCCGCAACGGGTCGGCGCGGGGGATTTCTGGTTCGGATCGACCCGCGGTTGCGCTATATTGCCAGCATGAGCGCTCTCGCCAACGCCGCGGCTTCGATGACCCTGCGGGACTTCCTCTCCTGGGAGGAGCCTTATGAGGCGCGCTGGGAGCTTGTCGAGGGCCAGCCTATGGCCATGGCGCCGGCGACCCGGACGCATGCCGCGATTCAGGCGGAGCTCGGGCGGTTGATCGCGAATGCTTTGGTTGAAAAAGCCAGCCCCTGCTCGGTGCTCATCAATCCGGGGATCGTGCCGCGCGTCCGCTCCGACGCAAATTTTCGCGTCCCTGATCTCGGCGTCGTTTGCCGGGGTTACGAAAAAGAAGAGCTGTGCGTGTCGGAGCCGACCCTCTTGATCGAGGTTCTGTCGCCGGGCAACGAGTCCAGAACGCGCTCGAACGTGTGGACCTATACGACGATCCCGAGCGTGAAGGAGATCGCGATCTTCCGGACCGAGGCCATCGGGGCCGAGATGCTACGGCGTGGGGAAGACGGGAACTGGCCGGCGGCTGCGGAAGTGGTCGAGGCCGGCGAATTGGCCTTCAGAAGCATCGGCGTCCAATTCCCGATCGAAGCCGTCTACCGAACGACCCGGCTGGCCAAGGGCTGAAGGGTTCCCTTTTGCCGGCCGATCCTGTATACGGCGCCGCATCGCAACATTATCGACCCTTGCGTCCCTCCGTCCGCCGCGTTGCAGGCCCCGGAGACGGCGCCGGTCGTTCTCAAGGCCGCCTTCCCCATGAAGCTGCGTAACATCGCCATCATCGCTCACGTCGACCACGGCAAGACCACGCTGGTCGACCGGCTCCTGCAGCAATCTGGCGCCTTTCGCGAGAATCAGCGCGTCGCCGAGCGCGTGATGGACTCGAACGATCTCGAAAAAGAGCGCGGCATCACGATCATGGCCAAGGCCACCTCGGTCGTTTGGAAGGATACGCGCATCAACATCGTCGATACGCCCGGCCACGCCGATTTCGGCGGCGAGGTCGAGCGCATTCTCTCGATGGTGGACAGCGCCATTGTGCTCGTCGACGCGGCTGAAGGCCCCATGCCCCAGACGAAATTCGTCGTCGGCAAGGCGCTCAAGATTGGCCTGAAGCCGATCGTCTGCATCAACAAGGTGGATAAGCCCGATGCGCGCGCGAGCGAGGTCATCAACGAGGTCTTCGACCTCTTCGCCGCGCTTGACGCCAGCGACGAGCAGCTCGACTTTCCGATCATCTACGGCTCGGCGAAGCAAGGCTGGATGGCCGAGGAGCCGGACGGTCCCAAGGACGGCATGGCGCCGCTCTTCGATCTCATCGTCAAGCATACGCCCGAGCCGAAGGTGGAAGAGGGTGGATTCCGCATGCTCGGCACGTTGCTCGAGGCCAATCCCTATCTTGGCCGCATCATCACTGGCCGCGTCTTCGCAGGCTCCGTCAAGCCGAACCAGCCGGTGAGGGTGCTGGCGCGCGACGGCTCGCTCGTCGAGCAGGGGCGCGTTTCGAAAATTCTCGCCTTCCGCGGGATCGAGCGCCAGCCGATCGACGAGGCGGAGGCGGGCGACATCGTCGCCATTGCGGGCCTCGAGAAATTCAACGTCGCCGACACGCTTTGCGCGCTGGAGGTCAATGAGCCGCTGCAGGCGCAGCCCATCGACCCGCCGACTCTGTCCATGACCTTTCTCGTCAATGATTCGCCGCTCGCCGGCACGGAAGGCGACAAGGTCACGAGCCGCATGATCCGCGCGCGCCTCTATAAGGAGGCCGAGGGCAATGTCGCGCTGCGCGTCGAGGACTCAGCCCAGGGCGACGCCTATATCGTCTCGGGGCGCGGCGAGTTGCAGCTTGGCATATTGATCGAGACCATGCGCCGCGAGGGCTTCGAGCTCGGCGTCTCGCGTCCGCAGGTCGTCTTTAAGAAGGACGAAAACGGCGAGCTTCTGGAGCCCATCGAGGAGGTCGTCATCGACGTCGACGAGGAGCATTCCGGCGTCGTCGTGCAGAAGATGGCCGAGCGCAAGGCCGAGATGGTGGAGATGAAGCCCTCCGGCGGCGGCCGCCTGCGCCTCGTGTTCTACGCGCCGACGCGCGGGCTCATCGGCTATCAGGGCGAGCTCCTGACCGACACGCGCGGAACGGCGATCATGAACCGGCTGTTCCACGAATACGCGCCGCATCGGGGCGACATCCAGGGCCGACGCAACGGCGTCTTGATCTCCAACGATCAGGGCGAGGCGGTGGCCTACGCCATGTGGAAGCTCGAGGATCGCGGCCCCATGATGATCGAGCCGGGCTGGAAGGTCTATCGCGGCATGATCGTCGGCGAGCACACGCGCGACAACGACCTCGAAATCAACGTGTTGAAGGGCAAGCAGCTCACCAATATCCGCACCCAGTCCAAGGACGAGGCCGTGCGCCTGACGCCCCCGATCCAAATGACGCTGGAGAAGGCGCTGGCCTATATCGAGGACGACGAGCGCGTCGAGGTGACGCCGAAGTCGATCCGGCTGCGCAAGGTGTATCTCGACCCCAACGATCGCAAGAAGTTCGGGAAGAGCAAGGCGGCGGCGGTGGTGGCGTGAGCAAGGCCTAGTGAAGAGCAGCGAGTAGACTTGTTGCCGCCCGTATTAAACTTGGCGCATACTGTTGATCTGTCACGAGCGCATTACGTGGCTTGGACAATGGAATGACTTCGCTATCGATTGTATACGTCGTCACCAACCCTGCTATGCCCGGTCTCGTTAAGATCGGGCGCACGGCGGGGGATGATGCCGGATTTCGTATCTCGCAGCTTTACACGAGCGGCGTGCCGTTCCCCTTCAAGTTAGAATTCGCTTGCAGAGTGCCCAACGCCGAGGAGGTCGAGCAAGCACTGCACCGCGCCTTTGCCCCCAACCGGGTAAACCCTCGACGTGAATTCTTCTCGATAGAGCCCGACCAGGCAATAGCAATCCTCAGATTGCTTCATGTCGAAGATGCTACAGCCGACGTCGGGCAGGCGCCGACGCCTATTGACACCGAGGAGGTGAGAGCCGGCGAGGAGTATGCTTCTCGGCGACCAAATCTGAACTTTCTAGAAATGGGCATACCGATCGGCTCCACACTCTTCTTTGAGGATGGAACGACTACCGTGATGGTTTCAACGTCAAAGAAAGTGCGCCTGGGTACGGATGAAATGTCATTGACCGCAGCAACGAAGAAGCTGCTTGGTCTGCCTTACAGCGTCGCACCGGGCCCGCATTGGACGTTCAACGGGCGGCTCCTCAGAGAAATCTACGACGAGACCTACCCGCTCTCGGAGTAGGTCGTAGGCCCCCGACGGGGACCGCGGCCTTTGCAAATCGGTAACCGCAATTCTGTACGATTTATTCAAGAATGACCGCAGGCGTTAGCAATTCTTTACGTCGAGCCGCGCGGGCGAGCCAATCCGATACATGAATTTAAGATTTTGTTGCCGAAAATGCGGGCGTAAGCCCCTGACGCGCTTAGGTAAATTTTAAAGCTGAACGCATATAGAAGATTTGCGTGTGTCGGTTTCCAGTAAGCGAGTAACAGCATGACAGAGACATATCGTCCCCGCGTCAAATATGTCATCGGCCCCGACGGGAGTCCGCTGACGATCGCGGATCTGCCGCCGCCGACGACGCGGCGCTGGGTCATCCGACGCAAGGCGGAAGTCGTCGCGGCGGTGCGCGGCGGTTTGCTCTCGCTCGACGACGCCTGCAGCCGCTACACGCTCACTGTCGACGAATTCCTGAGCTGGCAGGCCTCGATCGATCAACATGGCCTTGCCGGCCTGCGCACGACGCGGCTCCAGCAATATCGCGCTTGACGGCTCTCCGCGCCGACACGGACAAACCGGTCTCCGAAAGGAGGCCGGTTTTCTTGCGCGCCCCCTTGGACGGCGCCAGCATTCTCGTCGCTCGGCGCGCCTGGCCAGCTTCAGCGAAGCGCTTCCGATGTCGGAGGATCCGCCAGCCGCATCTTCCTTGAGCGCCGCTGCAAGCGACTGCTTCTCCGGAAACCTCATGCTTTTGCGGTAGGGTGGGGCGCGAGCGGTTTCAGAATCCAGTTTCCTTTTCCGAGGCGCCGGCGCTCGACGGTGCAATGTTGCCACTTTTGGTCTGCAATGTGGCCGCCTCGGCTCATTTGGAAGGCGTCCATGTAGCCGCCGGCAGAGTTTGAGCACCGCAAGAGTTCCCGCATGCGCATATTGTTGGTCGAGGACAACCCGCGCTTGGCCGAATTGATCGCTGAGGGCCTCTCATCAGCCGGTTTCGTGACCGACGTCGCAGGCACGTTTTCGGACGCCCATGCGCATCTGAGCGATTTTGACTTCGATTTGATGATACTCGACATCGGACTTCCTGATGGGTGCGGGCGAGACTTGCTCCGCTGCGTTCGCCGTCAAGGACGCTGCACCCCTGTCCTCGTCGCAACGGCAATAACCGACACGCCGCACAGGATAGCGACCCTCGACGACGGCGCCGACGACTACCTCGCCAAACCATTCCATATGAATGAGCTCATCGCGCGCGTGCGCGCGATATTGCGGCGCCCGAGGCATATGGCGCAGGCGACGCTGAGCCTCGCCAATCTCGAGCTCGACCTGGGACGGCAAATCGTCAGGGTCGATGACTTCAACGTAGATCTGTCCCGTCGGGAATTGAACGCCCTCGCGATCTTGTTGCGCAGCGGCGCCGCGCTCGTCTCGCGAAGCAGTTTTGAGCAAGCGCTCTACGCGACGGACGAAGACGTGACGCCCAACGCATTGGAGGCCGTGGTGTCGAGGCTGCGCAAACGCCTCGATCAGGCGGGCGCCCGCGTGTCGATCACCGCTATGCGCGGGATCGGATACATATTGTCGGAACGCATGTAATGCGCTCGTCGACGCTCGTGCAACCTCTGCTCCACACGATTGGCGTCCGATTGACCATGGTCGCGATGGGAGTGATCAGCGTCTTAACGCTCGTCACTGTGATGGAATACACAAGCGACATTGGAAAGCTACGCCGAGAAACACTTGAGCATCAGGCCAAGCATCTTTTCGACGGATTGCGCTTTGGAAGAAATTCGAATTTCCTTCAATACTGTAAAAGATATCCAGAGGCCTATGGCTACCGCGTAGTCAACGATAAGAATGAAATATTAACCGAGGTCAATGAAGCGTTGTTCACGGGCATGCCGCGTTACCTCAACATCGGCCCACCATATCTCGCTTATAGGCGCAGGGGCGGCGGCGAAGCAGGAAAGGAGCAATGGCTCGTAACCTGGGGAAAAGAAATAAGCAGTACACATCTATGGATCCAGGCGACTCTAATCGGCGATCCGGCGGCGCTCTGGCGCGAGGTTATCGTCGAGGAAGTCATCGACCACGTGGTCATCCCGAGCCTCTTGATCATTCCCCCCCTTGGTTTCGCCATCTTCCTCGCTTTGCGCTCCGCTCTTCGCCCCTTGAGCCGCATCGCCGAATCCGCGCGGGACCTCGCGATAGAGGTGGATTCCGGCGCGCCGCTGCAGGAGTTGCCATCGGAGGAGTTGCCGCGGGAAGCCCTCGATCTGGTCGCGGCGATTAATATCTTACTCCAAAAGTTCAAGTCGATGCTCGTTCAACAAAAGCAATTTACGGATAACGCCGCACATGAGCTGCGCACGCCGCTTGCCGCGCTTTCATTGCAGATCTCGCGTTTGCCTCCGTCCGAGCCGGTCGAGAGGCTAAGATCCGACGTCGCTGTGATGGGGCGTTTGGTCGATCAGTTGTTGCGTCTGGCCCAGGCGGAGCAATTGGCGAAGGCGGGTTTTCTCGAGCAAGATCTTCGAGAAATCGCCCGCGCCGCATGCGAGGAGATGGCCTTCTTGGCCGCACAACAAGGTCGCCTGCTCGAGTTCGACGAGCCGTCGACGCCGGTCCTCGCCTCCTGCAGCGCCGAATTCATCCAAATCGCCGTTCGTAACCTGATTGAAAACGCGCTCCGTGTGACGCCGGTTGGCTCGATGGTGTCGATCGAGGTCCGCGAACCGGCGCAAATCTCCGTGTCGGACCGCGGTCCTGGTATCCCCGATTCAGAAAAACCACTGGTGTTTCAACGCTACTGGACGCGTCCCCGCCGGCATGGAAAGGGGGCAGGGATTGGGCTCGCGCTCGTAAATCGAATTATGGATCTGCACGGCGGCGCCATGCGGATCGAGGATCGCGAAAGCGGCGGCGCCTGCGTCACGCTCTCTCTCGCCTCCGCTCATGCGCGTGACTTCGCCGTACAACGTCATATTCGGAACGGCGTGGCTTAGCCTCGGTCGTCCTCCCGCCCTCAGTGCACGGGGTTGCGGTGGCACAATCCACAACTGACGAGCGTGCCAGCCGTGAGCGTGATGCGCTCCCCGCGGCAGGATGAACCGCCTTCGCAGGGCAGGTTGGGACGATCGACAGCGACCTTTGCGAGTGGCGTTCCTTCTCCCTTAGCGCCATGGCAGGATTTGCAGGCGGCAACGCCGCCGCTCCCTTCTGCAAAATCGCCGTGACCATCGGCCCAACGCGCGGAATTGCCGTCATTGCCAACGGGATGCATGCCATGCGGGCCAGACAGGGTCGCGCCGAGCGTGCCGGTGTGGCAAACGCCGCACTCGACGATCTTCCCGGCGTGACCCTGCAATTGAACTGCCTCTACGTTGTCGTTGGCGGCGGCGTTGTGCACGGGCCACTCCGCATGGGTCGCCCCGTGGCAGCCCTCGCAGAAAACGCCGCCATGCGTGTCGACGCTGAGGCGGAACAGTTGAGGACTGCCGGCCGCTGGCCCGCTCGAGACGCGCGGCTCGGCGAAACGCATGTTCGTTGGCAGAATTGGCGTCGCCTTCGGATCCGATGACAGATAGGCCTGCAGCAGGCGAATGTGATCGCTCGCGGGGATCGCCCCGGCCGAAGAGGCCATGTTCGAAACCGCATCGCCGGTGTGGCAAGAACCGCAGGTCGGTTCATGCGCCCAGGGCACCCGCGGCGTGGCGGGATTCTTGAAGTAGTCGGAAGCCAATATGAAGCTGCCGGTTGGCAGATTGCGCGAGAAGTCGTCCCCGATTTGCTTCATCTGCCCGTGACAGTCCTGGCAGACGGCGCCCGCCTCGCTGAACATTGCGCCGCGCAGACATTGCGAGCGCTCGCCCGGGTGGCATTGATAGCAACTGGCTCCGAGCGTCGCTTGGGTGAAGGCGTTGATCGGATTAGGTCCGCTATTGGCTCGTAGCGAGCTGTTCGGCGCCGGCATGGTCGGGAACAGCGGCAAGCCGCTTGCTTTGTCTTTCAGATTCCCGTGACCATTATGCATAACCCGGGACATGGACTGATGCATTGTCTGCGTCAGTCCGCCCGCCTGCTGTGGACCCGCCTGCGCGAGGTCCAGTGCCGGCGTGTAGTGACAGCTCTGGCAGACAACGGGATGCGTGGCCGCGCCCGTATTATGATCATAGCCAGAGTATAGGCTGGTGCCGTGCATCAGGTCATGCGCCCTGAGCGTGTTCACGTCGGCAGCCCACTCCTCGCTGACCCAGTTGATGGTGTGGCCATACATCGGGTCGTCCGAAGGGATCAAAGGGTTCGAGAGCCGCTTGGTGCCAAGGCCGTTGCCATAAGGGGCAGGCAGATGGCATCCTTTGCAGTTGATGTCGCCAGAGACCGGGACCACGGTGTCGACCGAGGCAAGAATCGCATTGTTGCTCTTGCTCTTGGCTTGGACGCGCATGAGCGAAAAAGGATTCTCGCGCCCGACGTCATCGAAGGGCGTGAGGGGAATTCCCTCCGCCGCAAACCATTTGACGTTATTGGCGACATAGCCGAACGGAAAATTCTTGAAGAGAGGCCAGCCGCCCTCAAAAGAGGCGAAGGGCTGCGGCGCGTTAGCCACGTAGGGTTTCGTGGTCTCCGCAAGGGGGATGTTATTGGAGTTGAGCGTCAAGGAGGTTACGTCCGGCATTGTCTGCTGGCGTAGCGTGAGCTTGCCGTCTCCGAGGTAGAGTCGAACGAGATCGGGGACGGGAAGTCCAATGTCCGTTCGGATCGGCGGCGACGGGAAAAACTGCGAAAGAACGGCCGGCGGGTAGAAGGCCGCGTAGGCGCCCGTGTCGATCCAGAAGTTTGTCTTGTAAACGCTCCCGTCCGTCGCGACGATCGGGGACGCGCCCTGGGCCGGATCGTTCGGGTTTGACGAAGCCGAATAGAAGACGCTGACAGAGCTGCTGTCCAGCAAGGCAGGCCGCGCGCCCCTGGCGATGACTTGCGCATGCAGCACGTTGAAAGGAGGCAGGATGGAGGCGATGCGGGTGTCGAGGTCGGCGCAATGCATGCCGAGATCATTCGAGACGATAACGCGATGCGAGGCGTCGCCGGCGAGGCTTTGTTGCGGAACGGGCGTGTAAGGGCCCGCCGCGCGGCTCACGCTCGTCGAATTCAATGAGGGCGCCGTCTGTGCGACTGCCACGGACGGGCAGGACATTGCGGCGAGCGATATTAACAACGCGTTGAGCACATGTTTGGCGGCTTTCATGCAAAGCGGCGCCCGCTCTCTTCTCGACAGAAACCCCGGCGCTTTCCGGCCAGCCGTAAAATCGGACGACAAAGAATGCATTTGGTTTCCTCCAGGCGGCCCGCTCAAGGCGCTCGTGAGACCAGCTTGCAGAATCCTTCTGAGTTTCGACGTCCCCCAGAAGCCCGCGTGGGGGTAGCATGTGTCGCTGACGCGACGCTGACGGCGTCCCGAATCTTGAGGCCCGCAGGCGAGAAGCGGAATCTCGAATGGAAAAGTTGGGCGTCGAATTTTGTACAGCAGATCCGTGTTGTCGGAATCTTCCGCGCGTGCCTGTTGCGGCGAGGGGATGCGACGATCGCGAGCTTCTGAGGGCGATCATCGGAACGCGTCCTGATCGTTGGAAAAGGCTCGCTGCCAATAGAGCATGTCCTGACCGAAAAACCGCTTCGCGCTGTTCTGTGACAAGCTCTAATTCACTGTCCCGCACAGTCGCTCAGATGGCGCTGCGCTTAGGCGCGAGTTCCGCACCGCGCTCCAACGGGCGGCGGCGATTCTGGAACGACCTGCGTCCGACTCCGCTCTCCGCGGTGCGCGAACGCCAAGCTTATCGCGGCGGCAAGAGTCGTCACCCCAAGCGCGCCGATGCCGCCAGTCGCGCCGAGGAGGTCCATCGCCGATCCCGCCAAGGCGCTTCCGATCGGATTGGTGCCCTGCACGATCGTCACCTGCAAGCTGGTGGCGGCGTTGCGCATGGGATCGGGAACGAGGCTCTGAACCGCGGCGGAGGCGGAGGAAAACACAGTCGCGGAGCAAACGCCAAAGGCGGCGAGCAGCAGGGCGGCTGGCGCGAACTGGCGAACCGCCGAAAGCATGACGAGGCAAAGGCCAAGTCCAGCTGTCGCGGCCAGCGGGCGCCAGATGGAGGCAGCAGGCCGCCGCCATTGCAGCAGGCCCCCGACACAAGCCCCGGCGCCGACCGCGCTCATAAGCAGCCCGAAGCCCCCGGCGTCGAGACCCAGTCCGAAACGCGCATATGCGGGCACGAGGGTTTGCATATTCACGGCGAAGGTTCCTGCCGCGGCTACAGTCAACAGCGGCGCCCGCGTCGAAACATTTCTCCATAAGAAGAGGAGCGCCGCAGAGGTGGAGTGGGATCGCGGCCGCGAGGGGGCGTCCTCCGAGCTGAGGCTCCCGAGAAACACAATGAGAGGGAGGAACGACGCTGCGTTTGCAGCTATGGCGACTGCCGGTCCCCACAATGCGATGGCGAAGCCAGCCAAGGCCGGCCCCAAGATTCGCGCAAGATTGAAGGAGAGCGTCGCCAATCCCGCGGCGCGGGCGCGACCCTGGCTCCCGGCCAAGCTGGCTGCCAGAGACAGGCGTGTCGCCTGCGAAAGGCCGTTGCCTATTCCGAGCAACAAAGCGAAGCCCGCGAGAACGGCGTAAGACGTCGCCTTGAGCGCAATGGACGCCGCGAGGGCGCCCACGAGCACGGCCGTCGCCGCTTGCGCGCCGAGCAGCAAGTTTCGACGACCCCAGCGATCCGCGGCTTTCCCGGCCGGGACGGCCAAGAGAATTGACGGGAGGAACTGGATGGCGATCAGCAAGCCCAGCATGGACGAAGATCGTGTCTCATCCAGAACAAGCCACGCCAGCGCCGTCGACTGCATGCAGGAGCCAAGCTGACTGATGAAATTGCCAATCGCATAGTCGCGCCACGCCCGTGGCAATGGCGGCTGAGACTCGCTCATGCGGCGTTGGCGACAGCGGATGAAACGGCTCTCTCCGCGAGGCGGACGATTTCGCCGGCCACGTCGCGGCCGCTAGCGGAGGTGATGCCCCCCAACCCCGGCGCGCTGTTGACCTCGATGAGGAGCGAGCCCTCGCGCGCCGAGTCCAGCAGATCGACACCCGCCATGGCCAGGCCGAGGCGCGCAGCCGCTGTCTCCGCGATGCGGCATTGTTCTGGGGTGGGCGTCAACGCGGTCGCCACGCCGCCCCCGGCTAGATTCGCCCGAAAATCGCCGTTCGTCGCCGATCGGCGCATCGCTGCGACAACTCGCCCGTCGACAACCAAAACGCGGATATCGACGCCAAAACTATCCGCCACAGCTCGCTGCAGAAGGAAATCCTCTCCGAGCCCCCACAGCATGTCCATCACGCTTTGCAACGACTCTTTGCTCTCGCAGAGCATGACCCCGACGCCTTTCGTGCCGCGCGCCAATTTGACGATGACCGGCGCTCCGCCCAACAGATCGAGCGCTTCGGCCGCCCGCATTTTCCAGTGAGGGATCAAGCTGGTCGGCATCGGCGTTCCCACCGCGGCGAGTTCCTGCGTCGCCCGGATTTTGTCCCGCGACCGTTCAAGACTCGCGGAATCGTTAATGCAGGTCACTCCCGCCGCCTCGAGAGCGCGGACAACTCCCAAAGCATATCCGGGCGCGGTGCTGCCGAGCTTCGTGATAACGAACTGGGGAACGATCTCGGTCGTCGCGGCGCGAGGGGGCCGATTTGAGCAAGGCTCCAAGAGACAATCCCTGGGATGGACTAATTCCGCTCGATGGCCCGCCTTGCGACAAGCATCCAGCAGGAGCGGTAGGCTCGGCGATGTTTCGAGGTGCGAGAGAATCCAGCCCTGCATCAACGCATTTCCAATTCAGAGCGCGTCTCGGCGAGCACATGCGCGACATAGGCGGTCGCCCAGCGGCACAACTTCATGAGCATATCGTCATCAAGTCCAAGCGTCTCGAGCGTTTCCCGCCGACACAGCGGCAGCACATGGTCGGCGCCGCTGGTCTTGCCGCCGCGGATCGAAGCGGAGACATTGTTGATCAACGCGCCGCGTGTGGGATGCATGGGATCCCATCTCTCCGGCGCCACCTTGGCTATGGAAGGAGTCGCATGCAGCATGCGTCCTTTGCGATAGACGACGACGCGCAGTTCGAACTTGCTGCCCTGCAGCGGATGATCGGGTTTGCGGATCACTTCGGCGTCGAGATATTCAGTCACGGTGTAGGGGTAGCCAGCGCCCCGGCCGTAGCGTTCGCCGACGACGGCGAGCGAGCGGCTTATTTGGCTGGCGACGAGGTCTTTGCCCTCGCAGCCAAAAAAGAATTCTATTCCGTCGCCGTGCCCCGTGCCGCTCGGCTTAATTACCAATTGCTCGCCGCGAGAAAGTCGCGCGCAAACGGTGTCGAGCAGGCTTTCTGCGTCGCGGCAGACGTCGAAGCGAATCGGCTCGCTTATCCCGTCGAAACCGTTTCGCGCGTCAAAAGAATTGACGTGACGATAGGCCTCGGCTTTGTCCGCGCCCGCGGCATAGCAGCTGTTCGCGGCGAGAAACGCTCCAGGGCTCAGGGCGCCGCAGGCGGTCTGAAGATTGTAAAGGAAGCGGTCGTTGACCACCGCCGCAATGTCGCGTCCATAGAGACGCGGGACCCCGCCTACGACATCGGAGCGTTCGACGAGCTCGCGCGAATATCCGAGCAGGACAGTGGGCCGGCAGCGGTCTAGCCAGCCCCCATTTGCGGTGAGCTGATCGAGAGTGAGGACATTGCAGTCGCCGAAGCGGCGGTCCAACATCCCGGCGATGCGGTCGACGAAAAGAAGCTTTTCGTGGAGAAGGCGGCTTGGCTTGATGTCCGTCGCAACCTCCCGTCCCGAGGACGCCACCACAACGAGCGGCGCCGGGCCGTCGCACAAAATGCCGATCTCAGCGATAGAATCCAGAATATCTTCGACGAGCGGCCCGGGCATGTTGGTGATGCCGCCGATTCCCGTTCCGTTGAGCTCGAGAAGCTGAAATTGCAGCCGTCCTTCCCGCCTGTAGGGGAGAATGTCGAGCGGCGCGACGAAGAAGTCGCAAATCCCGGTTCCCGCAGGCAGCGGCCGCTCGGATTCCCGCGCGAACCGCATGGCGAGCGCGGCGGCCTGACCCTTGGCGACCGATTGCCGGTCGTCGAGCCGATGTCCGAGCATTGGCGCGAGACCGATCAAGGTCCGCAAATTAAGCGATAGTCCGTTTTGCCTTTCGGTCCAATGGGGTGGCGGGAGGGGGAGGGAGCGGCGGCGCGCAACCGTCCGCTGAGCCGCCAAGTTGGACGACAATGAAAGCATAAAGTTCCCTCCAGGCGGTCCGCCGCGCGCTCCGGTAAGAGCGGCTGCGGGACCTTTGCGGTTTCAATGTTCCCCGAACCGGCGAGAGGCTAGCATGTGGTCGCTGACCGGACGCTGACGATGGCTGAAGTCACTGAGCTCACATGGCCAGAACTGGGGCGCGCGCTGCAAATTTTCGGCGATTTTGGTCGTTTTCCTTTTCCCTTCGGCGCCCGGTAGCTTCGCGCGCGCTGAGCGGCTATAGCTTCCCCGTCTCTCCCCATTCAGCGAGCATGCGATGACCACGGCCCCTGCCGATCCGGAAGAATCCACCCATTTCGGCTTCGAGGAGGTGCGCCTCGCCGAGAAGCAGGAGCGCGTCGACGATGTCTTTCACAAGGTCGCGCATCGCTATGACGTGATGAATGACCTGATGTCGGGCGGACTCCACCGGCTTTGGAAGGACCAGCTCGCGGCCAAGGTCAACGCCAGCGCGAGGCCGGGCTTTCGTCATCTGGACGTCGCTGGCGGCACAGGCGACGTCGCCTTCCGCATCGCGGCGAAGGCGAGGGCCGATGCGAAGATCGTTGTGCTCGACATCAACGGGGACATGCTCGAGGTCGGGCGCGACCGCGCGCATAAGCGCGGGCTGGAAGAGAAGCTCGAATTCGTTCAGGCCAACGCCGAAAGCCTTCCCTTACCGGACGCTGATTTCGACGCCTACACAATCGCTTTCGGCATCCGCAACGTGCCGCGCATCGAACTCGCGCTGGCCGAGGCCTTCCGCGTGCTGAAACCCGGCGGGCGGTTTCTGTGCTTGGAGTTCTCCCAGGTCACACTGCCGGGGTTGGACAAGATTTATGACGCTTATTCCTTCAATGTCATCCCGCTCGTCGGCAAGGTCGTCGCGGGCGACGGCGAGCCTTACCGCTATCTTGTCGAGTCGATCCGTCGCTTTCCGAAGGCTGACGAATTCGAGGCGATGATTCGCAAGGCGGGCTTCCGCCGCACGGCCTACGAACGCCTGACGGGCGGCGTGGTGGCGATCCACTCCGGCTGGAAGCCCTGAAGTCGGCGGAACGTCAGACCGACAACAAGGAAAAGTTTCGCCCAGCCGCAGCGCCAGGGGGAGCTCGGGCGCGCGCATTGACTTTTTGCCCGCGCCTCGGCTTAGGCTCCCGCAACGCAAAACGATAATGGCGGTGCTCGCGTGATCTTGGGCTTCGGACATTTTTGGCGGCTCGCGCGCGCGGCGTATGTTCTCGCCCACGAGGGCGTGTTCGCGAAATTGGACCCTGTGCTGTTGCCGCCGCCGGCGGGGGCGCTGGTGCGCTTCGCTAATCTCTTCGCGCGCCGCGATCGGGAAGGCGGCGCGAAGGCGTTGGCGCGCGCGCTGGCGCAGCTTGGGCCCTCCTATGTCAAGCTCGGACAGTTTCTCGCGACGAGGCCCGATGTGGTCGGCGGCGAGATCGCCAATGAGCTGACAGCGCTCCAAGACAGGGTGGAGCCGTTCGGACGCGAGCCGGCGGTCACAATCGTCGAAAGGTCGCTTGGCAAGCCGATCGACGAGTTGTTCGTGAGCTTTGGCGAGCCCATCGCGGCGGCTTCCATCGCCCAGGTGCACATCGCCCGGGCGCTCTATGCTGATGGCGAGCGCAAGGTGGCGGTCAAGGTGCTTCGGCCGGGGGTCGAGCGCCAATTCGCCAGGGACCTTGCGGACATGTATCTCGTCGCGCGCCTCGCAGAGCGCTACTGGGCCGAGGGGCGAAGACTGCGCGCGATCGAGGTCGTCGACACGCTCGCACGCACGGTCAAGCTCGAGACTGATTTCCGCCTGGAGGCGGCCGCCGCCTCGGAATTTCGCGATAATGTCGCCAATGACCCCGATTTCCACGCGCCAGAGGTCGATTGGGACCGCACCGCCAAGGAGGTTCTGACGCTGGAGTGGATCGAGGGCGTTCCGCTCTCCGATCTTCCCCGGGTCGCGGCTGCCGGTCACAACCTCAAGGAAATCGGGCGCTGCGTGCTGCAGGGATTTTTGCGTCACGCCATGCGCGACGGCTTCTTTCATGCCGATATGCATCAGGGGAATCTCTTCGTCGACGCCAGCGGGCGGGTCGTCGCCATCGATTTCGGCATCATGGGGCGCCTCGGGCATAAGGAGCGGCGCTTCCTCGCCGAGATTCTGCACGGCTTCATCACGCGCGACTATCGACGCGTCGCCGAGGTGCATTTCGAGGCGGGCTATGTGCCGCCCGCGCATTCGGTCGAGGAGTTTTCGCAGGCCCTGCGGGCGATCGGCGAGCCGCTGCATACGGTCAACGCCGCGGATATTTCGATGGCGCGCCTGCTCACTCTGCTCTTCGAGGTCACCGCGCTCTTCGACATGCGCACGCGCACCGAGCTCGTCCTTTTGCAAAAGACGATGGTCGTCGCGGAGGGCGTCGCGCGCTCGCTCGATCCAAAGCTCAACATCTGGAAAACCTCCGAGCCGGTCGTGCGGGACTGGATCGAGGGGAATCTCGGACCCAAGGCCAAGATCGAGGATACGGGGCGCGGATTGGTGGAGCTTGCGAAAATGGCCGGGCGCCTTCCCGCCGTGCTGGAAGAAG
The DNA here is from genome assembly GCF_027925445.1 of Methylocystis bryophila. Classification (NCBI taxonomy): domain Bacteria; kingdom Pseudomonadati; phylum Pseudomonadota; class Alphaproteobacteria; order Hyphomicrobiales; family Methylocystaceae; genus Methylocystis; species Methylocystis bryophila. The sequence continues at coordinate 3,369,538 of NZ_AP027149.1, read as the reverse complement.
CGGAGACGACGCTCTCGCGCATCAGCGAGCAAAGCGTCACCGGTGTAGTGCTTTCCCCTCGCTCGCTGGCGGCGCTCGCGCATGCGCGGCGCTCCTCGGATCGGGCGTTGCTCGTCGGTATGGCCACAATTCTTGCTGTGGCGTACTGGTTTTCGGTGAGATAGGCTGTCGTCCCGACGAGCATCGTTCGAGCAAGCACAATTAAAACACAATTGAGCAACGATCGAGAAATGATGCGGATCATTTGACCTCGACCCTGGGCTCCTGTTAGTACACTTTCCGAGCGGTTCTTGAATCGCGAGGATCCGGCTGTGAATTCCTGGAGCCGCATTTGCTTGTCTGTCATAATGTCTTCGATTGCGCGTCCTATCTGGTCTGGCCCTTCCCTGGGGTCGCATCCCCTGCACCTCGTCGGAAAGCGCTCGCTGTCCCGTGGCGTTCTCTCACGCCGTAAGGACTTTCGTGCAAATTATCTCAGCTCCGCGGCGAGCAGATTGAAGGACTTCGGGCGAGTGACTTCGAACGACGAGCTTTCTATTGGCGAGAGATGGTATGTCGCGCGAACATTGCCGAACCGAGAGGTTGGCGCGGCCATGCAGCTCGGGGCGCAGGGTTTTCGCGTTTTCCTTCCGAAAATTGCCCGCACGGTGCGCCATGCGCGCAAAATGCGGCATGTGCGCACGCCTGCATTTCCGGCCTATTTATTCGTCGCGCTCGATCTAGACCGCGATCGCTGGCGCTCCGTCAACGGGACCTTCGGTGTGGCCCGCCTCGTTGGAGCCGACGAACGACCCTTGCCGGTCCCGCGCGGCGTCGTGGAGGCGATCTTGGACACTGTCGACGAAACGGGCGTGTGTCGCTTCGATCAGGGGCTTTTGACTGGCCAGCGCGTCCGCGTGATCCGAGGCCCTTTTGCCGAGCAGCTTGGCGAGCTTGTTCGCCTTGACGGGGCCGGACGCGTGCGAGTACTGCTGGAAATCATGGGCGGCAGAATTCCGGCGATTGTTCGGAGTTCGGACCTCGTGGCGGCCTGCTAGAGCATGTTCCCGAAAAGAACAAATCAGTTTTTGAAAAGGGACTGGCTCGGCCAATGAGATGCGGAGCGCGTTCAAATCCGAGCATGGTGAACGCGCTCTAGACGACATTCGCGCTGAGGCGCGTGCCTGGCTGCGCAAATCGAGTGGAGCTTGAATCGCTTCACCCGGACTGCGGTAGCATGGGCTTGGTGAGATGCATGGACAGACATTATCGCTCCGAACCTTCCCGTTATGAAGCGTCGAACGGCATCCAGGCAGGAGAGCGCGGCCAATGGGCGCGGCTGTGGGCCGAAGAGCCATTAGAGACCGCCTTTTTCGGCGCGTTGATCGCCTGTCTCGCCTGGGCGCCGTTCTGGTACGGCGGGGACAGGATGTTTGCTTGGGGCGTAAACGGAGTCCTGTTTCCAAGCCTGGTTATTTGTTATGAAATCAGCTTGGCCCTGAGAGGCCGCCGACACCCCTTTGCGCTAAACGGCATCCTGGGTCCCTTCGCGCTTTTCTTCGGAGTCGTGCTCTGGATCATGGCGCAGACGGCTGGCGAGATCAGCTCGCTCTTCTCGCATCCGCTTTGGGGCATGACTGCTGAAGTGCTCCAAGAGCCGGTGACGGCCAGCATCTCCCTCAACCGGGGCGAAACCGGAATCGCATTAGTTCGGTTGCTAACCGCGGCCTCGGTCTTCTGGCTGTCTCTCGAGCTCTGTCGCAAACGCGAGCGCGTATTCTTGCTCCTTTGGTGGATCGTCGCTATCGTCGCGGCTTATTCGGTATACGGGTTGGTGTCCGTCGCTGTCTTTTCCGGCCGGATGCCGTTCTTCTCGGATGTTGCTGGGTCGACCGTCGTTCGCTCGGCTTTCGTCGGACGCAATCATTTCGCGACTTATGCGGGAATGGGCTTGATCGTAAACATCGCGCTCCTTTTCCGGGTGTACAGGGATGCGATGCCCGAGAACGATGGAACCCTCACAGCCTACCGGTTGAGCCGGTTCTTGGAGCTGACCGGCGAGCGAGGGCTGTTTCTCCTGGGGAGCGCGATCGCGATCCTCGTCGCGTTGCTCGGCAGCGTTTCCCGAGGGGGCATTCTCGCGACAGGGCTGGGGATTTTCCTCTTATACTCGATGATTTTCTCGCGCCGCCGCCGCGCCGGCAAGGAACGACTCGAGACCGTGGCGCTCGTGACGGTCGCGATCGTCGGTTGTTTCGCGTTCTTCGGCGACCTCATCGTAGGCCGGATTTCGACTGAGGGGCTCACGGACCCCAGCCGGGTCGCTCTTTACGCTCTCACCGTCCATGCGATTTTCGACGCCCCTTTGCTCGGATTCGGCTATGGAACATTTCAGGACGTGTTCCCGATGTACCGCGATCCTGCCTTCGGCACTTGGGAATTATGGGATAAGGCCCATAACACCTACCTTGAGGTCTGGCTTGGACTGGGGCTCCTGTTTGGAACGATGCTCATCGGGTGCTTGCTCTGGCTCGTCGCCCTATGCTTTCAAGGCGCGATGAAGCGGGAGCGTGACGCAACCGCTGCGATTGTCGCGACCGTCGTTTCGGTGGTGGTCGGCGTTCACGCTCTCGTCGATTTCAGCGTTCAAATCGAGGGGGTGGCGATCACCTTCATGGCGCTGCTCGGAGCCGGCGTCTCACAATCCCAAAGTTCGCGGGTGTCCACTTCGGATTAGCGCTCTCGCTGATCAACTCAGAGAGGGAAAGGACGATCATGCTCAATCGTCTCGACGTCGTGAAAGAAACGCCGGCTTCTAATGCTGAAGGCGCCGGCTTCGACCTTCGGGATGTCGTCAACTTTCTTTGGCGGCAGTGGAAGCTCATTGGCGGCATGGTCGCGCTCTTCGTCTTTCTTGCGGCCCTATATCTTGCGAGGGTGACGCCGCTTTACACGGCGACCGCGCAGCTGCTGCTCGATCAACGCAAGGAGCGCGCCGCTGGGGCGGACGTCTTTATGTCCGACGCGATGCTCGATCAGCAGATGGTCGAGAACCAGATGATGATCATCAGATCCACGACGCTCTTGCGTCGCGTCGTGGACAAGTTGCAGCTCACGCGCGATCCGGAGTTCGGAGGCGGCGCTTTGAGCGGCGCGGGCTCGGTGAGCATTTTGGCGCCCATCCGCGCCTTCTTTTCGAGACCTGCTCCCGCGCCCTCGCAGGAAGAGATCTCCGCCAAGGATCAGAATGGCGAGAATTTTGGGAATATTTCCTCTGAAACAATCAGCACGATCGAGAATCTGAGGAGCGCAATGGTCGTCGCCCGCGGCGTGGGGCAAGGACTCGTCATCACGCTCTCGGTGACATCGGTGGATCCCATCAAGGCGGCGCGATTAACGAACGCCGTGGCGGACGCCTATGTCGTCGACAAGCTCGATGCGCGCCTGGAGGCGGCCAAACGCGCTTCCGCTTGGCTCAGCGACCGACTGGTCGAATTGCGCCAGCAGGTGCGCGAGTCCGAGGAGGCCGTCAATCGCTTTCGCGCCGAGAACAACCTTCCGGCGTCGGGAACAGGCCGCGGCACGCTCAGCCAGGAACAATTGGGGGCGTTGAACACTCGGCTCGTCACCGCGCGCACAACCACAGCAGAGGTGAAGTCGAAGCTCGAGGTTATTGAAAGGATCCAGTCAAATGGAGCCAGCCTCTCTTCGCTTCCGGATACGATGAACGCTGGATTGCTTGCAGATTTGCGCAAACAGCTTACGGATTTATCGCGCCAAGAGGCGGATTTGCTTTCTCGCTACAATGCGAGTCACCCGTCTGTCATCAATCTGCGGGCGCAAATATCGGATATCAATCGCGCCATCCGCTCTGAGTTGCAGCGAATGCTCGTGACGGTGCGCTCCGAATATGAGCTGGCCAAGGCCGCGGAGACCGCGATCGACAAGACCCTTCGTCAGGTCTCCGGAGAGACCGACCTCGACAGCGCCAAGACTGTGACCTTGCGCGAGCTCGAGCGCAACATGACCGTGAACAACACCTTGTTTCAGGATTTTTTGCAGCGCGCGAAAATCACTCAGGAGCAATCGACCTTCGAGGCGCGCGACTCGCGGATCATCACGCCGGCGCTGCCGCCTGAGGTGCCGTCCTATCCTAAGAAGACGATGTTCTTCGCTATGGCTTTGGCGCTCGGGCTGGCGGCGGGTCTCGGCGCGGCTTTCGCCGTGGAGGCGCTCAACGCCGGCTTCACGACGCCTCGGCAAGTGGAAGAGACTTTAGAGCTTCCTGTTCTCGGCTCGATTTCAAAGGTTGAAACGCGCGAGCTCATGTTGGATGGGGCGCCGCGGACGGTTCCTGAGTTCCCGCTCGCCAAGCCCCTTTCGCGATTGAGCGAGAGTTTCCGGTCCCTGCGTAGCGCCATTCAGATGAGCGACGTGGACCATCCTCCAAAAGTCTTGCTGTTGACCTCCGCGATGCCGAGCGAGGGAAAAACGACTGTGGCGCTGTCCATCGCCTCGTCGGCGACGCAGTCCGGCCACAGAGTGCTCGTCATCGACTCCGACCTTCGCCATCCCTCCGCTTCTCGTTATTTCAAAGCGGAGAAGAATATCGGGCTCGTCGAATATCTCGTGGGCGAGGCCGAGCTGCAAAATGTCATGTTGATCGACGAGAAGCTCGGGATTTGGGTCCTGCCCGCAGGCGGAAAAACGCAAAATCCCATGGATCTTCTGGGCTCGGCGCGGTTCAAGGCGCTCATCTTGGCCCTGCGCGAGAAGTTCGATCTGGTCATCATAGATTCTCCGCCGCTGGGACCCGTCATCGACGCCGCAATCATCTCCTCCACTGTCGATAAGGTTCTCTTCGTCGTTCGCTGGGCTTCCACTCCTCGAGAGCTCGTGGCGAGCACATTGAAACGATTGGTGGGCGAGCGGAAAGTCGCTGGGATCGTCTTCAATTATGTCGTCGACTCGCAGGCCCAGAAATACGGGAAATACGCGAGCGCCGATCATTATGGCCATCGTTACTACCGCCGGTATTATAGCGAATGACGAGAAAGTCTCGCCTCCGCACCCTCACCTCGCTCGTCATCATTGGCGCTTGCGTTTACGCCATCTCCGGCGCGGTCACGCTTCTGCGCTATTCGTCCACGAACAATGTCGCGAATGACGCTGCCGGCGTGAGCGCTCTTGCGAGTTACGCCAATGTCTTCCCTGTGGGCCATCTCGCTCGTCAGAGGCTTGCGCAATGGGCGTCACAGGGAGGATCGCCGGCGCAGATGATCGAGCCTTTCAGCTCGCTCCTCTCCCTTACGCCGGCCGATGGGGCCGCGTGGTTGGCCTTGGCTCAGGCGGAGGCCTCCGCCGGCATGCCCGCCGATCAGGTTGTAAGGGCGTTGGCGATGTCGAGCGTCACGGCGCCCAGCGAGTCGCGAGTCATGACCGGGAGAGCGGTCTTTACTCTACAGATTTGGAACTCCGCGCCGGCGGAGGCTCGATCGGTTTTCGTCTCCGATCTCCTTTGGGACTTCGCCAACTTCTCGAAAGAGCAGATCGCGTATATCCGCGCGGCTGTGGCGAACCTTCCCGCAGACGCCCGCAAGCGGATCGCCGCCGACTTTCGGGCAGCGGGCAGGAGAGGCGACAGGCCTCTGCGTGAGTTGAACTTGCCGGCTTCCGAGGCGACCCCTTAAGGACGCGCGGCGCCTATCCCCATCTTGCGCCGACTCGCGCCGCCGCAGAGCGGCCAAGCGATGCGTCGACGCATCCTCGAAGCTTCGACGCGCACGCGCTTCGGAGCGCGTTCACCCTTAAATTCACCAAGAGCCTCAGAGGAATTGCATGCCGCAACCGACGCCTGTGACGAAGCTGTCTGATGTCAAGCTCGCAATCATCGGACTGGGGTACGTGGGGCTGCCGCTCGCGGCCGAATTCGCGAAGCATCGCGAGGTGATCGGGTTCGACATCAACGCAGCGCGCGTGGAGGCGCTGAAGCAAGGCAAGGACCTGACGCTCGAGGTTTCCGAAGAGGAGCTCAGCGAAGCAAAAGGACTCGTCTACACGACCAACCCCGCCGATCTCGCCACGCGCAACGTCTTTATCGTGACGGTGCCCACGCCGATCGACGAGCATAAGCAGCCGGACCTCACGCCCTTGATCCGAGCCTCCGAAACCATCGGGAAGGTTCTCAAAAAGGGAGACATCGTGATATTTGAGTCCACGGTCTATCCCGGAGCCACCGAGGAAGACTGCGCGCCGGTGCTCGAGCGCTTCTCGAACCTCAAGTTCAATCAGGATTTCTTCCTCGGCTACAGTCCGGAGCGCGTCAATCCGGGCGACAAGCAACACCGAGTTCCAACCATCAAGAAGGTCACCGCCGGCTCGACGCCCGAGGTTGCTGAACTCGTCGACAATCTCTACGGCGAGATCATCATCGCGGGCACGCATAAGGCTTCGAGCATCAAGGTCGCCGAAGCCGCCAAGGTGATCGAGAACACGCAACGCGATCTCAACATCGCGCTCATCAACGAGCTGGCGATCATCTTCAATCGCTTGGGGATCGACACGGAGGAGGTGCTGCTCGCCGCAGGGACGAAGTGGAATTTTCTTCCCTTTCGCCCCGGACTCGTCGGCGGCCACTGCATTAGCGTCGACCCCTACTACCTCACGCACAAGGCGATGGCGATCGGCTACCATCCCGAGATCATCCTCGCCGGGCGCCGGCTCAACGACGGGATGGGGCCCTACGTCGCTTCCCAACTGGTCAAGGCGATGCTCAAGCGGCGCATTCATGTCGACGGCGCGCGCATCCTGATCATGGGGCTGACCTTCAAGGAAAATTGTCCGGATCTGCGCAACACGCGCGTCGTCGACATCGTGCGTGAGCTCGCGGATTATCGCGTCGTCGTCGATATATTTGATCCCTGGGCCGATGGCGCAGAGGCGGAGCACGAATACGGACTGTCGCTCATCGACGCTCCAGCCGCGGGCGGCTACGACGGGATCATCGTCGCCGTCGCCCACCATCAATTCCGGGAGATGGGCGCAAAGGCGATCCGCGCTCTCGGAAAGAGCGATCACGTGCTCTATGATCTGAAATACGTCCTTCCGGCGTCCGATGTCGATTTGCGGCTGTGAGGAGACGATGATGACGGCATACAAGCGCCTGACCGGAGAGCTGCGTGGAGCCCCACGAAAGTGGCTCGTCACGGGCGCGGCGGGCTTCATCGGCTCGAATCTGCTCGAGACCCTGCTGAGACTCGATCAGCGGGTTGTGAGCCTCGATAATTTCGCCACAGGGCGCCGGTCGAATCTCGAGGATGTCAAGCGCCTGGTGACGCCGGAGCAGTGGGCGAGGCACGAGTTCGTCGAAGGCGACATACGCAACCTGGAAGATTGCCGTCGCGTTTGCGAGGGCGTCGACTTCGTTCTGCACCAAGCGGCGCTCGGCTCGGTTCCACGCAGTCTCGCCGACCCGATCGCGACAAACGCCGCGAATGTGACCGGCTTCGTCAACATGCTGGTTGCGGCGCGCGACGCCAAAGTGAAGCGCTTCGTCTACGCCGCTAGCAGCTCGACTTACGGCGATCATCCCGGCTTGCCGAAAGTCGAGGACGTCATTGGACGCCCTTTGAGCCCCTACGCAGTGACGAAGCTCGTCAATGAGATCTATGCCGATGTGTTCGGGCGTTGCTACGGCGTGCCGTCAATCGGGCTGCGCTATTTCAACGTTTTCGGTCCGAGACAGGATCCCAATGGCGCCTATGCGGCCGTCATACCGAAATGGATCGCGGCCCTGATGAAGGGCGAGACCGTTATCGTCAACGGCGATGGCGAGACGAGCCGCGACTTCTGCTACGTAGACAACGCCGTGCAGACCAACTTGCTGGCCGCTCTCGTCGAAGAGCCGGCCGCGATCAACCAGGTGTATAATGTCGCGGTCGGCGACCGAACGACGCTCAACGAGCTTCATTCCCGCACGCGCAAGCTGCTCGTCGACGCTGCCCCCGCGGCAGCCTCGGCAAAGGTCGAGCACCGCGACTTCCGACCGGGAGACGTGCGGCACAGCCAAGCCGATATCTCCAAAGCGAAACGGTTGTTGGGCTATGAGCCGACACATCGGTTCGCCGAGGGACTGGAGGCCACCGTCGCCTGGCACGTCGCTCAACTGCGGCAGGAGCAGGGTCGCCCCGCGGCGTGAGGCATCGCGCCTTTCATCGGCGGGGCCGGATCTGAGCCGGGTGGGGCAGGGCCGAAAGGCGCCGCCTACGCCTTTGAGATGGGCCGATAGACGTGGTGAAAACCTGAATGAAGGGTAGCTTCGCCACCACGAGTGAAAGCATCGCGAACGGAGCCGTTTTCCGGCTGCTCTCGGCCTTGCGCGCGCCGAGCGATCGCCTTGTGCTGATGGTCTTTTTCTTCTCGCTGTTTTGTCTCGATTATCTGCCGATCTTGATTGAAGGCCAGGCGTTTCCGACGATCCCGCTCATCGCCTTGTACGCCATCGCCTGCATGCTGCGCCGATTGGGCGCCGACGCGGTCTTGTCGTGGCCCGACTACATGCTGCTTGCGCTGGCGGGATTGGCGCTGGCGCATCCTTGGCGCCACATGGGCGGCTTGGTTTTGACGCTCTTGGGCCTATGGTTCTGCATGCGGCGCGATGCGCGGCTGGCGGCGATCGGGCAACTGAGCTTGGGGCTTGCCTGTTTGGAATTATGGGGGCCGGTCGTCCAATCGGCGGTTGAGGAATTCCTGCTGCCCGTCGAGACTTCCTTCGCCTTCCTGACGCTATCCCATCTTGGCGCGTTTGAGCTCATCGGCAATGCGATCTCGGGCGCCGGAGGGCACACGATCGTCGTCGAAGCGTCCTGCTCGGCCTTCCTCAATGTCGTCGCGGCGGCCCTGCTCTGGCTGTCCTTCTTGAAGATTCAGGGGCAGGCCGCAAGCCGGCGCCAGTGGGTCGTCTTGCTCCTTGGGGTGAGCTGGATCGTGCTGGTCAACACGGCGCGCCTGAATTTGTGCGCTTGGTCGATGGAAAGCTACATGTTCTGGCACGAAGGCGCGGGCGTCGCGATTTTGGAATGGTTGCTGCTCGGCGGCCTGCTGGCGCTCTTCTATTTCGGCCTCGATGATGAATATCGCTCGCGCCCGCAATGAGGATGCGTCAGGCGGTCCTCGCGACGATTCTGCTCGCCTTCGTGGTTGGCGTTCTTCTTCGATTCGGACCTCATAGATTAGCGCCAGATCGGGAGGAGCTTCATCGACCGACGGCTCAAATCCACCCGCAGGGCGAGCGGCTGGGCAATTTCGTCGTGGAGCATGCGCGGGATCAGACGCGCCTTTCGTTGAGCCTGCGCTCGCCGCTCTGCCGAGCTCCTGTCTACGTCACTTCCGGAAGCGTTTTCGGCTCGGCGCCGGAAAGGCTCATGGCCTTTCGCTTTCCCGAGCCCCCGTGGCGAACGGTCTATGTCTATCAGGGAAGGGCGCTCGGACATTTTTCGAGATTTGACGCGCTCCTCGACTTCTTCTGGGGGCGGCTCAAAGCGCAGCTTTCCCTCTCGCGATTGGACGCCGCAGAGAGCACCTATTTCACGTTTCGCATGCCGGCGGAGTGTCGGTTGAGCAATGAGGCGCTCTTGGCCGTCTCCCGACAAATACTCGAGCGAGCCAATCGTGGAGCAGGGCCGAGAGCATAATCCTCCCAAATGATCTGCGCGTGCGCCCGCCGTTGAAGAGCCGCGCGGCTCCAGCCGGCGTTATGATTGCGCTCGACGCCCGGCCGCTAGAGTATGTCCCGGAAAAGTGCGAAGCGGTTTTCCGGTCAGGACATGCTCTGAGTTTTTGACTTGGCGCGATTCCTTATCGCTCGAACGATTCCGTTGGAGCGGGAAACGCGCTAACAGAACCGCCGCTCGATTTCCGAGTGGCCGAAGACAGCCAATCGAGCCGGGCGGGATGAGCGAGCACAAGCACTCTTATGGACAGATATTGCGCTCCTCTTCCATCGTCGGGGGCGCCCAGGCGATCAACTACGCCATCGGCCTCGTCCGGGTTAAGGTCGTCGCGCTGCTGATCGGCCCTGCAGGCGTCGGCTTCCTCGGCGCTTACACATCAGCGATCGCCCTCGTCGGCGCCGTCTCCGATTTCGGCGCCAGCCCCAGCGCGATCCGCGAGATCGCCACCGCGCACAGCGGCCGAAACGCCGAGGAGCTTGCCCGGACCTTTGCGATGCTGCGGCGCATCTTGCTGGCCACGGGCGCCATCGGATGGGCGCTCGCCATCCTCTTTTGCTCCCCCTTGAGCGAATGGATGACAGGGTCGCGGGAGCACGCGTGGCCGATCGCCATCGCCGGCTCGACGCTCCTCATCAACTCGTCGAATGGCGTGCAGGCGAGTCTCTTGCAGGGCGTTCGGCGCATCGGCGACTATGCGCGCTCAAATCTTATCGGCGCCGCGCTGAGCTGCGTCGCTACGATCGCGATTTTTCTACTGATGGGGGAATCAGGGATTGTCCCCTCGATGATCGCGGCTTCGGTCGTGGCGTTGTCCTGCTCCGCTTATTTCTCACGACGTGTCGCGCTCGCTTCCGTCAAGGTCACTATGGCCGAGACCTGGGCTTGCTTTCGCAAGATTCTCGGACTGAGCCTTGCGATGATGTGGAACGGCATCCTGTGGGCTGGCCTCGACATGACCGTTCGCTCGCTGATTTTGCGCCAGTTTGGCGCGGACGCAGCGGGCAATTATCAGGCGGCGTGGACCCTCACCGGCGTCTTCGCCAATGTTGTCCTCGCTGGCATGGCGTCGGATTTCTACCCGCGTCTCGTGGGAATGATCGGCGACAGGCCGCGCGCCACCCGAGTCATTAATCAGCAGACCGAGATCGGCGTCCTGCTCTCGCTGCCGAGCCTGCTCTTCGCCGCGAGCTTTGCGCCCTACGTCGTCAAGATTCTTTATTCCTCGAAATTCGACGCGGCGAGCGAGCTGCTGACCTGGATGGCCTTCGGCGTATTCTTTCGCCTGGTGTGCTGGCCGATGTGGTATGTGCAGCTCGCCAAGGCCGCATCCTATTGGTTTGCGGCAACGCAGACCATCTCCGTGGGCGTGCAGGCGGCGCTGACGCTGATCTTGCTCGAGCGTTTCGGGGTGGTGGGCGCGGCCTACGCCTATGTTTGCGCTTATATGATCCAGACCGTCCTCGTGCTCCTCGCAGGGCGCAAGCTGATCGGCGCGAGTTGGGAAGGCGAGACAGCGGCGCTCGTTCTCCTCGGCGCGGCCTTGATCGGCGGAGCCGGCGCGCTGCGCCTTTATGCGAGCGAGATCGTCGCAAATCTGGGCGGTGGGGCTCTTTGTCTGCTCGGCGCCGTCATCAGCTTGCGCGGGCTCGCCTATCGGCTGGGTGACGAGCATCGGCTGATCCGCTTGCTGCACAAGCTTCCGGGCGCCCGGCTTCTGTTCCCCTCGCAGGCTCCAGCTATAGCGGCGCAGGGCATCGGCGCTTCCCAAAGTTCCGCGGATGGCGGGAAGCTCTAACTTAGGGATAAACTCGACTAGCACTTTGCGCCTGTCCGGCGCCGTCGAGGTCAGACGTCATTCGAGCTTCGGCATCCTCATCTCGCCGCCGACTGATACAGGCGCCAAAAAAATGGCTCGCTTTATATGTTGTGCAAAATTTCGGAGTAAAGAACTTACGATGGAGTAGAGAATATGATCACTTTTCATACACCTGCGACCTTGGAATATCTCCGTGTAATCGACGTGCCAGATCTCATTCGATTGGGTAGCAGACAAGACGGCGGATATGTTGTGCTGCGAAGCTGTGTGATTGAGACTCTCGACGCTCCCTGCAATCCCGACAAGGATGAAATATATATTCCAGCGATATAGGCTCTTGGCGGACCGGCATATCTTAAGGCTATTAATTATGGAGAACTTATGCGAAGGAGTTGAAGAGTGAAGCTTCCGCTAGTGGATCCCGAGGGAAAGCGCTCGTCAAGCTCATTTTAGGTCGGTGGCTGCGCCAGGCGGTTGGCCAGATCGCAAGCGGCCAACTGATGGAGTCGGCGATTGCCGTGCAAAAGCCAAGCCGGAGGTTGGGCCCTTTGTCCCTGCAAAAATGGATTTGCTAACGCATGACAGCGAATCTATCGAAAGCGTGCTGCGACTTTACGCTATACCAAGCAAGTTTTTCTACGTACCGAATGGATTCGGACAGCATAAAAATCATAGATGCATCATTGAGGCGCTACAAATTCTCAAACAAGATGGACATGAGCTGCGTTTTGTCTCGACGGGACTGCAGGATGAGCCGAGGAATCTAAATTATTATCCGCAGTTTCATTCGTTCCTGAAAACTTCTGGTGTGGATCATCTGTTTCAAATGCTCGGGGTCGTTCCGTATGGCCATGCAATGGCCCTTATGCGCCAATGTATTGCTGTAGTGAGTTCATCCAAATTTGAGGGATTCGCTCTCAGCATAGCTGAGGCAAAATTCATGGGGAAGGCGATAGTGCTCTCGGATATCCCGGTATTTAGGGAGCAAGCGCCAGAACGTGGATATTTCTTCGATCTGGATAATCCAAAGGAATTTGCTGAAAAATTGCTCCGGGCTTATCGAGATTATACACAAGAAATAGATCAGGATCAGTATGCGATGGCCTGCAAAAACAGACATGCCGCCATCCAAGCTTACGCCAGATCTTATGAAGACGTCGTCTTAGCGACAGCTGCGCGCGCTCGCGCGAAAGAGCGGCGCCATCGCGTAACTTGAGATAAACCGTTATACGCCATGTATCGCGCCGGTCGTTCGCGCAGTGCAGTTCGAGCTGTCTGGACAGCATGTCTTTCCCGCCTGGACGCGCGGGTTTGGGACGCAGCCGGAAGCGTTTCCCGTCTGGCGGAAGGAGAGGCTGTCTATATGTCGAGGGTGAGCATTCGCCGCTTGTTTCGAGCCCTCCCCGTGTTGGAAGAGCGGGTGAGCTGGCGGATCAAGCGGGTTTTTCTCGCGGTCGCCTATCCCGAGGTGCGCCTTGGCGCAAATGTGCGCATCCCATGGACAAGCCAATTGCGCGCGACGGGCGGCGGCGTGATCGAGATTGGCGACGATGTCTCGATTGATCCTGGTACGATTCTGCACAGCAAAGGCGGTAGCCTCAGAATTGGCGCGCGCAGCTCCATCGGCCCGGGAAATATCATTGTTTCCATTGCGTCAATTGAGATTGGCGAGGATACGCTGATCGCCGAATATGTGACCATTCGCGACCAGGATCATGAATTCGAGCGGCAAGGCTCGATTGCGAGCAGCGGCATGCGGGTGGGCGCGATAAAGATCGGCCGCAATGTTTGGATCGGCGCCAAGGCGACGATCACGCGGGGAGTCTCCATTGGGGACAACGCTGTCGTGGGCGCGAACGCCGTCGTGACGCACGACGTTCCCGCCGAAGCGGTCGTCGGCGGCGTGCCGGCGAGAATGATCAGGATGCAGCGGCAGGATCTGCGGGTGGAATGACGTCTCTCGAGGGGTCCAATCTCGCGCACAAATAACCTGCAAACTGGTAGAGCCAAAAGACGCCAGTTGATCGCGGGGATAGCTCGCCCGTCAGGAGGAGAAACGGAATGCTCGCTGGAAATCTAGATACGATATATTTCAGCGATGATTGGGTTCTTCCTAAATATCTCGGCTGGTCGTCAGAGTTGAAAGAGGAGAATGCGCTCGTTCTTGTCAAGCGCGTTTTATTCGTTTCGAAAATGCTGGTTCTGACATTCAATTTGGATACGGATAGCGTGAACAGGCTACTCGAAAGCGTGCCTCACAATAGCTATCTCACCACCATTCATTGGCGTGACCTGACCAATACAGCATCGACGGGCTCTCCTCTGTCGTCCCAAAACGTCGATCCGGCGCAAATCCGCGTGGGTCTGCGCTGGTATAAGAAGGCGTCAGACAGCAACAAGCTCATCCACTGGGCGACCTTTGTTGTAGATCTCGAGAAAGATATCGATGAGATTGTCGCCGACATGGAGGCAACGGTTAGGAACAAGTTTCGGCGCGCCCAGAAGAGAGGAGCGGTCGTTACGTTTGAAGAGACAACGGGAGAGTGGACTAAGGATTTCTATAGATTGTTCAAAAGATTGCAGGCCGAGTTTGGCTTACCCATCCCAGATCGTGACATGCTTGAGCAAATATTTGCAGGAAAAAACGCGGTGGCGGTTGTCGGGCATGATTCGGAAGGAATTTCAGCTATTAACATAATATATTTGGCTCAGCCGTATGGATATTACATGTTGGGAGCCAGTAGCAACAGCAAGGAACAGGGTGTGGGGCAATTAATGCAGCTTGAGACTATTGGGTATTTGAAGTCAAAAGGCTTTAAGAAATACGATCTAGGTGGTATCAATAGCGCGCAACCCGGTATTCTGGCGTTCAAGAAATCTTTCGGTGGCGATTTATACGACCTCGGTTCCGAATGGGTTTATACGCCAAAATTGGTGCAGCTTTTGACGAAGCTTCGCTCCTCTTATAATTACTTGCGGTCGAACGCCGCGCTGCCTGCCCGCTTCTCCTGACATGTCGAAGAACTACTCCATGACCATTCACCGCGCTTCAGGCGCCGCTGCCGTGCCGGCTGGCCCAAGCGAGGCGGGGCGGGGCGAGCTAAACCCCCGTTGTCTCGCCAGATGAGCCGCATCCTTCTCCTCTTGCCGTCGATGGTCGAGACCGGCGGCGCCGAGCGCATGGTCTCGTCCGTATCGCAACTCCTCGCCTCGGCAGGGCTCGAGGTTCACGAGGCCTCTTTCGATCCGCCGGGGGCGCGCCGGCGCTTCGAGACTGCGGCGGCGTTCCATCCGCTTGGACCGGTTCCGCGCCTGCCTTTGCCCCTACGCGCGCTCGAATATTTCATCGCGGCCCGGCGGCTGCGTCGGCTGAAGCGCCGGCTCAGAATCGACGTCACAATCAGCAATCTATGGCGCGCGGATTTGATCAGCGCGATCTCCGGCGGCCGTGACCGCAAGATCGCCCTCTGCCACATCAACATCATCGGCAATCCAAGCAATCGCCAGATGCTGAGATTTCGGCCCTTCGTCGCCCTCGTGTATCGGCGCTTCGATCGGGTTCTCGGCGTCAATGCGCTGCTCGCCGAAGAAGTCGCGGGGCTCTACAAGCTTTCGGCGGATCGGGTGGGGTTCATCGAGAACTTCGTCGCGCGACCGCAGGTCGCCTCGGCTCTGCCGCGGGACGGCGTCGTTCGCTTCGTTTGGTGCGGGCGCATGAATCCCGAGAAAAACGCCGCCGGACTTCTCGCCGCCTGGAAGGAGTTTGGGGCGCCTCTGCGGGGCGTGCAGCTGCTGCTCGCCGGCGACGGCCCTTTGCGCGGCGAGCTCGAATCCCTCGCGAGATCACTGGGCCTGCGTTCTGGTCCAATCGAAGACCCTTTGACGCAGATCGTCTTTCTCGGCTTCGTTTCCGAGCCGGCGCGCTATATGGCGGGCGCCCGCGCGCTCCTACTCTCGTCGCTGCATGAGGGGTTGCCGATGGTAATCCTCGAGGCTTTGGCGCTCGGAACGCCCGTTCTTGCCGCCGACTGCCCGGCAGGCGGCGTGCGCGCCGCGCTGCTCGGCGCCGGCGTCTGTGACCTCGATCGCTCGGCGATCGAGCCCGCGCTTTGCGGCGCGCTGTTGCCGGCGCCTCGCGCCGATCGGCCGCAGAGCCTCGCCCTCTGGCGGGAGGCGCTCGACATCGCGCTAAACGACCCCGGCGCGCTCGAGCGCTGGGGCCGCGGCGCGCTGGAGCGCGCCAAGCGCTTCAGTTCCGAAGCCGCCTGCAATCGCTGGCTCGAGGAGATCGCTCCGGCGGTCCAATCCCCATGACGATCCTTTACATCTCGCAAAATGGCGTCACCGATCACATCGGACGCTCGCAGGTCGCCCCTTATGTCATGGGCCTCGCGCGGCTGGGCTACGACATCCACGTGTTGAGCGCGGAAAAGCCGGATCGCGAGGACCTCGTCTCACGCTATGCGCAGGAGTTCGATGCCTCGGGCGTCGCCTGGACACGCGTTCCCTATCAAAACAAGCCGAGATATTTGGGCCAGGCGCGCACGCAATGGGAGTTGCGCGCGGCGGCGCGCCGGATCGCGCGCATGGATCGCGTCGAGCTCGTCCATTGCCGCAGCTTTCCGCCTGCGTTAATCGGCTGGGAGCTCAAGCGCGACTTTGGCGTCAAGTTCATCTTCGACTTTCGCGATTTTTACGCGGACGGCGGGATCGCCAAAGCGTCCGGCTTGCAGAAGCTGCTGAGCCACGGGATGAAACGTGTCGAGGGGCCAATGATCCGCGCCGCCGACAAGATCGTTTGTCTCACCGAGCGCGCCGCCTCGCTTCTCGCGGAGTTCTACCTCTGGGATCGACCCGATCCCGCCTCGCACTTTCAGGTTGTGCCCTGTTGCGCCGACTTCCGGCATTTCGATCCGGCGGCGGTCAGCGAGGCGGACAAGCGCCGCGTTCGTAAGAGAGCCGGCCTCACCGAGAACGATTTCGTCCTCATCTACCTCGGCAGTCTCGGGCCGGATTATCTCCTCCCTCAGATGATGGCGCTTTTTGCGCAGGTCTTGGCGGCGCGGCCCAATGCAAAGTTCTTGTTTCTCGCCAATAATGGCGAGGAGCTCGTCGGTAAGGCTTGCACGGCCCAACACATTCCGCGCGACCGCATCGCCTTCGTCTCGGCCGACCGAGACGAGGTGCCCGCCTTCCTGTGCATTGCCGATCTCTCGGTAATCTTCATCCGCGCCGACCTTTCCAAAGCAGGCTGCTCGCCGACGAAGCTCGCCGAGCTCTTCGCCTGCAACGTGCCAGTCATCGCCAATACGGGGGTAGGGGACATGGACCGCATCATCGATCACGAGCGAAATGGCTCGGCGATCGTCGCCGACTTCAGCGAGCCGACGTTGCGCGCTGCGGTCGACGAGGCGCTCAAGCCGGGCGTCGCGACGAATATTCGGGAAAACAGCCGAGAGTTCGACCTCAAAGCGGGAGTCGAGCGATACGCCAAGGTATATGCCGAACTCCTGCAGCGATAAACGACGAGTGCGCCGATGCTGAATGTTGTCGTGCTGAATGGCGGCCGCGGAGCCGCAACCCTGATCCCCGCGCTGTTGGCGCGGCAGGGTCTTCACGTTACCTCCGTCGTCAACGCCTATGACGACGGCAAGTCCACGGGTGAGATCAGGCGCTTCTTCGGCATGCTCGGCCCTTCCGACATCCGCAAGGTGCAGGAGCTGATGCTGCCGCAGGACGATCCTGACCATGCAGCGAATCTGCAGCTCTTCCGTCACCGTTATGCGCTCAACGCCGGCCATGAGGAGACCATCGCCAAGCTGTCCGCCTTCGCCAAAGGGGAAAGCGCAGAGCTCGCCGATACGCGCTTTGAGAGTGGGCGAGTCGCCGAAGCGTTGCGCGCGATGATCGGGGAGTTCCTCGTCGGGCTGCGCCCGATCGAGCGCGTGCGGGGAACGCCGTTCTCGTTCTCCGATTGCGCGATCATGAACATCGTCTACGCCGGCGCGTTTCTGATGTTCGGGCGCGACATGGAGCAGGCGACGCTTTTCATCGACCGCTTGTTCAAGCTGCGTGGCGTCGTGCTGCCGACGAGCATCGAGGACAAGAAGCTCGTCGCGCTACGCGAGAATGGGCAGATGCTCTACAGCGAGGCTGAAATCGTCGAGCTGCGCTCGAACGTGCGAATCGAACGCATCTATCTGATAGACAATTACGTCGATCGCGCGCGCTTCGAGCCTTTGAGCACCGACGAGAAACGTTGCTTTCTCGAGCGTCACCATTGTCCGGTGCGCGTGTCAGCCGGCGTTGAGCTCGCGCTTCGACGCGCTGACATCATCATCTATTCTGCGGGAACGCAGCATTCTTCGCTCTATCCGACTTATCTCGCGAGTGGGCTCGCGCGAACGATCTCTTACAATCGGACGGCGCTGAAGGTGTTCGTGACCAACATCGGCGCGGATTATGAGACTCCGAATTACAAGGCCTCTGACTATTTGCGTGGCGCCTATCGCTACCTGAACAGCCCCGAGCCGCGGCAGATCCCGATGCAGGACCTTTTCGACGCTGTTCTTGTCAACAAAAGCCAGCTCAAGAGCAGCGAGACCTATGTGGACTACGACGAGGAGGGCTATGTGGACGTTCCCGTTCCCCGCATTGTCGAGGCTTTCGAGTCAACGTCGGCGCCAGGCAAGCACGACGGCGCGAAGATCGTCGAGACGATCCTCGATCTTTACGAGCAGCCGACCCGCGTGGCGATGTGCGCATGACCGCTCACGAGAATCCTTTGCAGCGGCTTGACGGCAAGCAACTGCTCATTTTCGATTTCGACGGCACGCTGGCCGAAACTTCACCCTTGCATGCGCGGGCCTTCGTCGAAACGCTGACGCCGTTGGGCGTGCCGGTCGATTATCCCACGCTTGCAGGACTGAGGACGCGAGACGCCATCGAAAAGGCGTTTCGAAGCGCAAAACGCGCGTCTGAAGACGTTGACGTCGGCGCTCTTGTCGCAGAAAAGCAGCGCCGTGCGCGGCTCTTGATTGAGCAGGAGCTGGAGCCCAGCCCGCGCATCGACGCCTTTTTACGCTGGGCGCAGACGCGCTTTCGCCTTGCGATGGTAACGTCCGGCTCTCGCGGAACGATCGATCTGGCCCTGCGAAAGCTGCGGTACGAGAACTGGTTCGATCCGCTGATCTGCGCCGACGACGTCGAGCGCGCCAAGCCTGCGCCGGATGGTTTTCTCAAAGCGCTGCGTCTCGCCCAATGCGAAGCCGCGGCGGCGCTGATCTTCGAGGACTCGGAAAGCGGTTTCGCATCGGCGCGCGCGGCCGGGATCGAGTTTATCGACGTCAACAAATTCGACTGGTTCGCGACGCAGCTGGAGCGAGCTTGACGAGCATGGCGCGCCTGTCCCTCGAACGGAGACGTTCGAGCGTCAATTGGCGCGTTCAGGACTCAAGGATGGAGAGTGACGGTGGGGATCGACGCGCACCCCTTCAACTTTATCAAGTTTCAGTCGCAGCGCGGCCCCCTTGGGCGGGTGCTGACCATCGGACGTCAGGAGCTCAGCGTCGGCGCTCGCCTGCTTGGGGAAGAGGTTGCCGCGGTCGCTCGGCAGAGCCTCTACTGCGAACCGGCGCTGCTCGCGCTCGGCGCGACGAGCGTCGCCTCGCTCGATTATTCGGATTACGAGCAGGCGAGCTTCGTCGCCGATCTGGGCCGTCCGATCACGATGAGCGAGCGGTTCGACACAATCGTGGACGCCGGCTCGCTCGAGCACGTCTTTGACGTCGCGACAGCCTTCCGCAATCTGATCGAGCTGTGCGAGGTGGGCGGACGCATCATCCACTCTCTTCCTGTCAACGACCTGAGCGGCCACGGCTTCTATCAATTTTGCTCGGACCTCATGTTTGCGATTTATTCCGAGCAGAACGGCTTTGCGGAGACAGAGGTCTACTACGCCTCT
The DNA here is from genome assembly GCF_027925445.1 of Methylocystis bryophila. NCBI lineage: Bacteria > Pseudomonadati > Pseudomonadota > Alphaproteobacteria > Hyphomicrobiales > Methylocystaceae > Methylocystis > Methylocystis bryophila. The sequence goes on along the minus strand of NZ_AP027149.1, from coordinate 3,350,049 downwards.
AATCTCGATCCCGCGCGTTGGTACAAGATGCCGCCGGCTCGCCCAGGCGCGCGAATCGAGATCCTCTCCGTGGAGCCGATCATCCTTTTGAGCGTCGCGCGCAAGGTCGCCAAAGTGGATCAAATTCAGGTCACGCAGCCGTTCTACGCCATGGCCTGGGAAGAGGGAAAGGGAAAGCTGGCGCGGAGCGAGACGCCGCGCATGGCGACGATGAAGCGTTGGGTCTCGCAGGTCGCGCCGAAGGGTTCGCGATGGCGAAACACGTTACGTGACATTTTTGTCCTCGGTGGATTGGCTCTTGGCGTCCATCCGTATTCGCTGAGGCGTCGATGCGTCGAGGCTCTGGAGGTAGAGCGAGTCCTGGGCGAGCGCCGCGCATAAGGATCCTTGCCGCAGGCGTCAGGTGAGATCGCTAGCTATTGGGAGGCTGCATGCCAATTTCGTCCAATTCGCCAGATGCGCCGATCAACGCCGACGCTTCCGTCGTCGAAGGATTTGGCGACGAATGGGAGCGCTTCGATCAGTCGGAGGTTCCAGAAGAGGAGCTGCGCACGCTCTTCTCCTATTATTTTCACATATTTCCCTGGGACGAGCTGCCGCCCAACGCCGAGGGTTTCGACTTGGGTTGCGGGAGCGGGCGTTGGGCGCAGTTCGTCGCGCCGCGCGTCGGACGGCTCAATCTCGTCGATCCGAGCGGCAAGGCGTTGAGCGTCGCCAGGCGCAAGCTCGCCCGCGCGACCAATGCGACTTTCACGCAGGCGATCGTATCTGATCCCTTTCTTCCTCTCGCTTCTCAAGATTTCGGCTATTCGCTCGGCGTGCTGCATCACGTTCCCGACACGCTGGCGGGCCTGCGCGCCTGTGTCGAAAAGTTGAAGCCCGGCGCGCCGTTTCTCCTGTATCTATACTATCGCTTCGATAACCGTCCGCTGTGGTTCAAGCTGATTTGGCAGGCTTCCGACGCGCTGCGGCTGGTCGTGTCCAACCTCCCCCACCCGCTTCGATACGTCATTTCGCAAATCATCGCGGGCGTGGCCTATTGGCCGCTGGCGCGTTTGGCCCTCGTTTTGGAAAAACTGGGGATTTCGCCAGCCTCGTTGCCGCTCTCTCATTATCGCGACAAATCCTTTTACACGATGCGCACAGACGCCCTCGATCGATTCGGCACTAGGCTCGAGAAGCGATTCACGCGCGAGGAGATCGCGGCGATGATGACCGCGGCCGGACTTGTCGACCTCAGATTCAGCGAGTCGGAGCCCTATTGGTGCGCCGTCGGGAGAAAGCAGGGTTGACGCGACGCGTGATCTTTCGTTCGACATTGGACTTGCAGGAGCAACAGGAATGAAAATCCTCGCCGCCGTCGTGACATACAACCGAAAGGAATTGCTGGCGCGCTGCATCGACCATCTGCAAGCGCAATCTCGCCTCCCCGACCTCATTCTTATCATCAATAACGCGAGCACCGATGGGACCGAGGAGATGCTGAAGGAACGCGGCGTCTCCTTCATCACCCAGGACAATCTGGGTTCCGCCGGGGGCTGGCGTCGAAGCATCCAATACGCGATGGATGAGAATTACGATGCGGTATGGCTCATGGATGACGATGGCTACCCGCACTCGAACGCGCTCGCCAAATTAGAAGAGGCCTGGGACGAGGGGATCGTCTGCGCGTCGTCGATCGTCCTGCGGGAGGACAAGCCCACGCATTTTGTTTTTCCGATGCCAATTTTAGACAAATGGGGTCAGCCGGCGATCTTCGCATTCCCGCGCAAGATTTATACCTGGGCTGAGCTCAAGGCCGCGACCCCGGGTGGAACTTACCCTTATGCTCAGTTGTTCAACGGGGCGCTTGTCAGTGTGGCCACCGCGCGCAGGATTGGCAACGTCAATTCAAACTACTATCTTTCCGGGGACGAGGTCGACTATAGCTGCCGCCTGCATGCGGCAGGTCGTGTCATTTCGGTTCTCGACGCCATACAATATCATCCAGATGTGAGCCGGCGTCCTTTCACTCCGGTCAAATTTTACTATTACCTTAAGAACCAGCTTATTCTGAATTCTCTGTATTTTAAGTCGGTTATGCTTCGGCACATCCTTACGATCGGCGTCGTGCTGGCGCGAACGCTTAGTCGAAACGGCCCCGGGGAGGCCCTTGCCTATCTCTGTGGGTCCAAGGCGTCCGTATTTTACCTGGCGATCTATCGTGGTCTGCGCGGAGAAATCGGGAAAGACTTCGTTGGCTGAGATCGGCGCCCTCATCGCGGCGGCCGGGCGAGGGAGTCGCGCCGGCCTGCCTTTCCCGAAGACCCTTTACCCGATCCAAGGCAAGCCGATCCTTCTGCGCATATTCGAGATGCTGCGATCCTACGACGCGCAGCCGACGGTGATCGTGAGTCCTAGCGGCGCCGATCCGATCGCTCAAAGTCTCGAAATGGCGCAGATGCCTGCGCATTTCGTGATTCAGCCCGAGCCGAGGGGAATGGGCGACGCCGTATTGAAATACGCGCAATCGCCTGCCTATGCGTCGGCCGAGCATGTGCTGCTGATCTGGGGCGACGTTCCCTTCGTTCAGCCCGAGACGGTCTCTGAGATGGTTGCGGCGCATCTGCGCGAGGACAACGACTTCACCTTCGTCACCCGCAGGGTTGCGCGCCCTTACACCGTCGTTTCCCGCGACGCGGGGGGAGGCGTAGCGGGCGTGATCGAGACGCGGGAGGCTGGCGGCGCGCCGCCGTCGGAAGGGGAGCGCGATATCGGCCTGTTCGTCTTCCGGAAGCGCCCTGTGATGGAAACGCTGGCGCAGGACTTGCCTGGCCGCCGCGGCCGTTCGACGGGCGAGCATGGGTTTCTCTATGTCATCGAGCATTTGGTTCACGCTGGGCGAAAGATCGCCGCCTTGCCAATCGCAAAAGAGATCGAGCTTGTCTCGCTGAATAGCCTTCAGGATTTGAACGGATTCACGTAGATTGCCGCTCAGCCGGCGGGTTGCGACGGATTGGCCGCGCCGGCGCACGCTGGTGAAGCCGTCCGCCCGACGGGTAATCAAGAATCGGGGGCCTTGCGTCTCCCGGCCTGGTGAAGAGACGAGCAATGCAACTGAAAGCGCTGGCTTACCAAATTGCGCGCTATTCGGGGTTCAACGCCGTCTGCCGCCACTGGAACAGGGGGCGCGTCAAAACCTTAATCTACCATAATGTGTTGCCGGAGAACGACGCGGTTCCGTTCGGGCTTCATCCCGACGAATTCGAGCGACACTTGGAGGCCGTCAAAAAATATTACAACCCGGTTTGGCTGAACGATGATGGGGAGATCATCGGAGCGAGGCGCGATCGCATCAACGTGCTGCTCACCTTCGACGATGGTTTCATCAACAATTACGAATATGCGTTCCCGCTCCTCGTGAAGCACGGACTGAAGGCGACCTTCTTCTTGATCGTCTCCTGCGTCAAAGACGGCGCCGTGCCACGCATCGCCGACCGCTACACCTCGCCGGGAGTCGAGCCCTGCGCCAAGTCCTATGGGACACTGTCTCCCGCAGAAATTCGCGAAATGCGGGCCGCCGGCATGACCTTCGGCTCGCACACCTTCGATCACGCCGATCTATCGCAGTTGAGCGTCGAGGAAAGCGTCGAGGAGGCCAGCAACTCCGGCAGGGCTCTCTGTGAGCTCATCGGCGCGCCGCCCACGCTGTTTGCATTTCCGTGGGGGCGTTATAGGATGGGCCAACCGGCCGCGATCTCAAGGATCTACCGGCGTGTTTTTACCACCAATCATGGTTTCAACTCTGTCGTTGACCACATAATGCATAGAAACGAGGCGATGACCGTGCCGCATCTCCACGCCGCATTGAGCGGGGCGCTTGATCTCGTCAAGAAGAACAAGGCTTATCTTTTCATGTCAGACCAGAACGCCGTCAGCGCTTCGAGCAAGGGGGCGCGTCCGCTCGTCACGCTTGTGCTGCCGAGCCTTGGCGTCGGCGGCGCCGAAGTCGTGAACGCCCTTCTCGCGCGGGAGTTGATGAAGCGTGGCTTTCGCGTGGAATTCGTCGTGGGGCGTGACGACAGCGAGGCAAGCAAGCTCTTGCCGTCGGGCGCGAGCTATATTGTTATGGAGTCGAAGAACCATCGGGGATTTATATCCCCGCTCGTCAGCTACCTTCTCAAGCGGAGGCCGGACATCCTTGTCGGCTCGATGTGGTCTCTGACGACGACGGTTGCGATGGCGCATTTTCTGGCTGGCTCGCGCGCGAAGCTCTGCATTTGGGAACATTCTACCCTCTCCGTCCAATATGGGGGCCGTGGTTGGGCGCATCGTTTCCTGCTTAAAAACAGTTTGACCTTCGCTCTCGCCAGGGCCGACGTGCGGATTGCGGTGTCCGGCGGAGTGGCGGACGACCTCGCTGCCTTGTCGGATTTGCCGAGGGAGAAATTCGAGGTCATTTACAATCCCATCTGTCTTGCGCCGGTCACCAGTCCCGCGGTGGAGCATGAGGCTGAGAGCCTTTGGGGCGGTTGGCGCGGCCCGAGAATCATCAGCGTCGGAAACTTCAAGGCGCAAAAGAATCACGCGATGCTTCTCGAGGCCTTCAGGCAATTGCTTGCGACCAGAGAGGCGAGGCTGCTCATTCTCGGAACCGGCGTTCTGTTCGAGAGCACCCGCGCGCTGGCGTCCTCCCTCGGCATAGTGGACAAAGTGCTGCTTCCCGGCCTCCGCGCAAATCCCGCAGCCTATTACAAGTCAGCTGATCTTTTCGTTCTGTCGTCGAATTTCGAAGGCTTCGGCAATGTGATCGTGGAAGCCTTGTCATGCGGCCTGCCAGTCGTTTCAACGGATTGCCGGAGCGGACCGGCGGAGATTTTAGAAGATGGCCGCTATGGCCGCCTCGTTCCCGTCGGCGACTCCGTTGCGCTCGCTCAGGCCATGCTGGACTCTCTCGACGATACGCATGACAAGGAAGCGTTGAAGCGGCGGGCGTCGGAATTTTCGCCGGAGCGGATGGTCGACCAGTTCCTCCGGAGCGTCTACCCCGACTCCGAACGAGGGCTTGATCTTCAAATCGCGACAGCGCGGAGCTGATCCGTGCGGCCGTCGCGCTGGAATTCGATTGTCTCGCCGCCGCCTGCAGACGCGCTCTGCGCGCGCATGCCAGCAGTGAGATGGAAATAGCCAAGAGCAGCTAGGGTCATGGAGATCGCCAAGACGCTCTCGGGAGCAGGGGCCTGCAGCTTGGAAAAGCCGTTCGCGCAGAAGAACGGCGGACCCTTGGTCTGCTTCGTCATTCCCGATCTCGGGCTGAGTGGCGCGGAGATCGTCAGCACAACGCTCGCCAGGGAATTTCTGAGGCGAGGCTACCGGGTCGACATCGTCACCATCTTCGAGATTTCGGAAGCCCAGCAGTCGTTGCCGGAGGGCGCGCGCCATTTTCCGATCCTGTGCAAAAGCATCCGGGAGCTCTTCATCCCGTATCGTCGCTATCTTCGCACGGAAAGGCCGGACGTCATCGTGGCCTCGATGTGGCCGCTAACAGTCATCGCAGCGGCCGCCAAAGTTACTTCGCTTGTGAAGGCGTCCCTGATCCTATGGGACCATAATACGTTGTCGATCCAGTATGGCGGTCGCGGCAGGGCTCATCATCTCTTCCTCAAGTCCAGCCTGCGTTTTCTCTATCCGCTCGCCGACGCGCGCGTCGCCGTGTCGAACGGCGTTGCGGAGGATCTCGCGGTCTTGGCGGATTTGCCAAAGGACAGCTTCGAGGTCATCTACAATCCGATCTATCTTGCTCCCGTCGCCGATCGCGAAGACGCGCGTGAAGCTGAAGAGCTCTGGCGGGGATGGCGTGGCCCAAGGATCATCTCCGTTGGGCGCTTCAAGCCGCAAAAGAATCACGCCTTGCTTCTAAAAGCTTTCAAGAGTCTGCTTGCGAGCCGAGACGCAAGGCTCCTGATTCTCGGAACGGGAGTGCTGTTCGAGAGCACCGCCGCGCTGGCGCGCTCTCTCGGCATCGCGGACAAAGTGATGCTGCCGGGCGCTCGCGTGAATCCTGCGGCCTATTACGAATCGGCTGACCTCTTCGTGCTGTCTTCGGATTTCGAAGGCTTCGGCAATGTCATCGTGGAAGCGTTGGCTTCCGGCCTGCCGGTGGTTTCGACCGACTGCCGAAGCGGGCCAGCGGAGATTTTGGAACATGGCCGTTATGGTCGCCTCGTTCCCGTCGGCGACTCCGCCGCGCTCGCTCAGGCCATGCTCTCGTCTCTCGACGAGACGCATGACAAGGAAGCGCTGAAGCGGCGGGCGCTCGACTTTTCGCCCGAACATATTGCCGACCGGTTTCTGCGATTGATGCATCTAGAAGCCTCGGCTAATGTGACTCCATGATTGCAGACGGACTGAATGACGCTGCCGCGAAGCAAGAGACTAGGCGTCCTTGTCCCGTATGCGGCGGCGAGGCGGGCGGCGCCGCCTTCCCCTATGCGACGCGTTTCAACGGCTTCACGTTCAATCGTTTCGCCTGCCGCTCCTGTCACAGCGTTTTCGTCGATCCCGTCCCGAACGCTGAGACCTTCGCAAAAATGTATGCGAAGAGCGCCTATCACGACGCTCATTACGCCGAATGCGAAAGCCGACACTATCGTGATTCCGCGATGCTCCTGAAAGAATTCCTCCCGGCCGGCGCGCATGTGCTGGACTATGGCTGCGGGCTCGGATTGTTCTTGCGCGCGCTGAAGGAGCAGTCGTTTTTGGCGACGGGAGTTGAATTCGACCGAGAGGCCGCCGAAGCGGCTGCGACCGCGTCGGGCTGTCCAGCCTACGCCATTGGGGATTTTGCGCAAAAGAGCGAGCCGGCGAGCTTCGACGCGTTGCATCTCGGCGACGTGCTCGAGCATCTCGAAGATCCCGCGGCAACGCTCGGCGAGCTTATGGGTTTCTTGAAGCCCGGGGGATTGCTTTTCGTCGAGGGGCCTCTGGAAAGCAATCCCAGTCCCGTGTTCTGGGCGGCGCGTCTCTTCGGCGAGGCGAAGCGCTTGTTGAAGCCGGGCTTCGCCGGCTCGGGAGCACCGACCCATCTCCTGCGCGTCGACGCGACGCAGCAGCTGGCCTTTTTCAATCGGTTCTGGCCCGAGCTCCAGGCGGCGCACTGGAGCGTATATGAAACCGGCTGGCCTTATCAGGGAGGCGGCGCGGTGAAGAGCGCAATCGCCGCCCTCGCGATTGCGATCGGCGGCAAAAGCTTCTTCGGCGTGACCTTCGGCAATCGTTTTCGCGGCGTGTTTCGCGCGCCGCGAGATCCCGCGAAAGAACGGGCCGCGTGATCGAGATCGACTCCGACCGCGGGGTCAGCGAAAGAAGCTTGCGCTCCGCGCCGGAGCGCCCTTCTCGACCAATCTGAGTTTCGATCATGTGCGGCATCGCCGGTATCTTATCTGATCTTTACTCGTCGGGGGCGCGGCTCGAAGCGCCCATCGGCGCCATGACCAAGGCGCTCTATCTACGCGGGCCCGACGCCGGCGCGACTTTCGTCGAGCCGGAGGCGGGCGTGGCGCTCGGCCACCGCAGGCTGGCGATCCTCGATCTGTCGGAGCGCGGCGCGCAGCCCATGCGCTCCGCCTGCGGTCGCTATGTGATCGTTTTCAACGGTGAGATCTACAATCATCTCGACCTTCGGCGGGAGCTCGGCGCTCGCCGTGAGGTCATGTGGCGAGGGACATCCGACACCGAAACGCTGCTCGAATGCTTCGTCGAGTTCGGAATTGCGGAGACGCTGAAGAAATCGGTCGGCATGTTCGCGCTCGGCCTTTGGGACCGGCGGGATCGACGGCTCATCTTGGCGCGCGATCGTTTTGGAGAGAAGCCGCTCTATTACGGCTTCATCGGTCGTGGAAAGGAAAAGGCCTTCGTCTTCGGCTCCGAATTGAAGGCGCTTCGCGCGCATCCGGCCTTCTCCAATCCGATCGACAGCGTCGCTGTCAATCTCTTCCTCCAATATTGCTATGTGCCGGCGCCGCGCTCGATCTATGAGGACATCTTCAAGCTCGAGCCGGGGACGACGCTCACCCTCAACGCCGAAGACGTCTCGACTGGGCGCCGCCGCGTCGAGCGCTACTGGGATTACCAGGCGGTGATCCTCGCGGGGCTTGCTGCGCCCCTTCTCGATGAACGCGAAGCCTTGGAGAGGCTCGAGGCGGCGCTCAGCGACGCGGTCGCCTTGCAGCTCGTCGCGGATGTTCCCGTCGGGGCCTTTCTATCGGGCGGAATCGATTCTTCGACCATTGTCGCCCTCATGCAGGCGCGATCGTCGAGGCCCACGCAGACTTTCACGATCGGCTTCGACGAAGCCGGCTTCGACGAGTCCCCGCATGCGCGAGAAGTCGCGCGCCATCTCCAGACCGACCATCATGAGATTCGGGTCACGCCTGAGGAGACCCGGGCGATCGTGCCGCGGCTTCCCGAAACCTATGATGAGCCCTTCGCCGACAGCTCGCAAATTCCGACGAGCATCGTCTGCGCGGTGGCGCGCCGGTCGGTCACCGTAGCGCTCTCCGGCGACGCGGGGGACGAGCTGCTCGGCGGCTATAATCGTTATGTGCTCGGGCCCAGCCTTTGGAGACGGCTCGCTTTTGCGCCGGCGCCGCTTCGAGCGGTCTTGGGCGGCGTGATGGCGCAGTTGCCCTCGGCCGCCTGGGACGTTGCGATGCGCATGCCGGGGCTCGGCGGGAAGCTGGCGCCGTTCAGGGACAAGGCCTATAAGCTCGCCCCTGTGCTGGGGTCGATGCGCAGCGCCGACGATATGTATCGCGCGCTCGCGACCGAATGGCGGGAGCAGGACGCGCCGGCGCTCGGCGCGAGCGACATGGCGACGCGCTTTGAAAATCCGAGCCTCGATCCGAGAATTCGCGCTCCGGCCGAGCGCATGATGGCTTTCGACGCGCTCACCTATCTCCCTGACGACATATTGACCAAGGTGGACCGAGCCGCAATGTCGGTGAGCCTCGAGACGCGGGTCCCGCTCCTCGACCATCGGATCGCCGAGCTCGCTTGGCGTCTCCCGCTCTCGATGAAGATACGCGATGGCGTGGGCAAATGGGCCTTGCGACAGATCCTCTACAAGCATGTGCCGCGCGAGCTAGTCGAGCGGCCAAAGGCGGGTTTCGCCATTCCCATCGGCGCCTGGCTTCGTGGGCCGCTGCGCGACTGGGCCGACGAGCTGCTCTCGGAGCCGGCTTTGCGGGCGGGCGGGCATCTACAGGTCGAAGCCGTGCGCCGGCTTTGGCTGGAGCATCGTTCCGGCCAGCGCAACTGGACCATGCGGCTTTGGAATCTGTTGATGTTTCAAGCCTGGCTCGAGGCGCAGGGCCGCTCGTCCGCCTCGCCCGGCCCGCCAACGGCAAGGCAACTGTATTACAATCAGTAGGTTCATGAGTGATGTCGACCGTCTACAGGCATATCGCTCTCGAGCCCGGCGCGCCGCATGAGAAATATTTTGGCTGGCGCGTGTTGCGTGAAGAGCCGCGCCTCAAGCTGATCATGCTGCGACGCGGACCGATCCGACGATGCCTTCTCCTCGTCGCCGGCCTCACTGATGCGGAGATCGGCAAGCTCGTCTTGGAGGAAAAGCTTCTCGATCCAAGAACCGATCTCTTTCTTCACGACTATCAGGATCAGGGTCGGGAGACTCGCGAGATCGGGGGGAGGCTGTGGCGGCCGGCGGGCGCCGGTCTGCGTCTGCTCAACATCGCGACCTTCGTGTTCGATCTCCATCAGGACGACGACGCGCTCCGGGCCGCGATGAGCCCCGATTATCGACGCAAATTGCGCAGGGCGAACGATGCGGGGCTGGAGGTCGTCGAAGATCAGGCGCCGCCTCCCGAAGTGTTCGGAGAGTTCATGGGAAGATTCGAAGCCATGGCGAGAGAACGCGGTCTCGGCGCGTTTCCATACTCCGTGGCGCAACGCATGTTCGCCGCAGGCGACCTCTCTCTGTTCCGCGTGCGGGCCGGGGATGGCGTGCGCACCGCGGCGACGGTCTATCAGGCGGGCGACAAGGCCATCTTCATGACCGGCGTCCGCGCCGAGAAGAGGAACGACGGCTCCGGGCAGCTGCTTCACTTCGAGATCATGCGCGCGCTGAGGGCCAGAGGCGTGTGCTGGTATGACTTCGGCGGCGTGCCGACGCTCGACGAAAGCAACGGAATCTATCAATTCAAGAAGGGATTTGGAGGAAAGCTCCTCTCTCTCGGAACGGAATATGTCTATAGGCCCCCGGCAGTCGCCGCGCTCGCGGCGTCGATGGCCTGGCTGTCGTGGGGCGCTGATTTCCTTAAGTTCCGGCCGGCGAGCGCGACGAGATGATCCCCTACATCATTCTGTTCATCATCCCGGCGATCGCGGCGGTCGGACAGCCGCCGAGCGCGCCCAAAAGGCAGGGGCGGGGACCCTTCGTTTTCTTCGGCGTGATGGTCGCCATGATGATCGGCTTCCGCTGGCAGGTCGGAGGCGACTGGACTTGGGACACGCGCCGGATCTTGGCCCTGGAGGGGGGAAGCCTATCCCAGTTCATGTCCTCCGTTGACCCGGGCTATGGCGCGCTCATGTGGCTCACCTCGATCTCAGGTTTCAACATCTGGTTCCTGCATCTCATCGGTGGATCCATCTTCGCCTATGGCTTGGGGGCCTTTTGCCTCAGGGAGCCCCATCCGTGGCTCGCGATGACGGTCGCTGTCCCTTATCTGATCATCGTGGTGTCGATGGGGTATGATCGGCAGGCGGTCGCAATCGGCTTCGTGATGCTCGCGATGATCGGCATGCGGGAATTGAATCTACGTCGGTTCGTGATCTCCATGGTGTTGGCGACCTCGATGCACGTGACATCGCTCTCCCTGATGCCTGTTTTTGCGATAGGCTCAAAGATCAAGAAACTGTGGCTGATCGTCATTGGTGGACCGATCTTCGCCGTTGGCTATTACTACCTCCTGCAGCAAAAGGCCGATACGTCAGTCTCCGGCTATATACAAACAGGATATTCTTCCAGCGGCGCCGGAATACGGATCGCGATGAACGCTATACCAGCGATAATATTTCTTCTCTTCAGAAAGCGTTTCGTGATGTCCGAAGGAGATAAGGTCTTCGGCATCGGCCTGTCGCTCCTCGCCATGGCCTTCGTCGTCGCGCTGATCGCCTCTCCATCCTCGACGGCTGTGGATCGGATGGCGCTTTATGTCATCCCGCTCCAAATGTTCGTTCTCGGGCGTCTGCCGGGCGCCTTTGGAAAAGGTTCCTATCAAGGACTCGTTCTTGGCGTTATCATCTATTCTTTCGTTATCATGCTCGTCTGGCTGATTTTCGCCGAGAATGCAAACTCTTGGGTGCCCTATAGCGTGTTCAGTCCTGACAGACTTTTTGGGTTGTCTATGTAGCGGACTCTCGGATGAAGAGGTTAGATCACGCTGCGTTCAGGCGGAAATGAAGCTGCCGCCCTGCGCAAATACGGTTTGGTGTCTTTTCGACTTCCGCCCTCGCTCGCATCTGCGCTTCGCAAGGCGAACATGACCTGCTGCTGCTCTCGCCTCCCGATCCCTACGGCGAGAAGCCTCGTGCGTTGAGCGTCGATTGGCGCGAAGCGCCGATGTATGGGCGAAGCTTGAATCCTATGCGCGAGGCGGCGCCGCATGCGTTTCCTGACGCATGTCGCCTTGGGCGACGACCGCAGGCGGCCCATCTTGCAAAACCCCGACGAGATCAATTTTTTCCTTGGCGGCGCCTTGGTTTCGTAAAACATCGCTGCCGGCTTGGTGTTCAGGCTTATCTCGCCGTCCAACGCCGTAGAAGATCAAGCGTGGCGACCGCGGAAAGCGAAGCCCAAGCATCCTTCTCCTCAACGGGCGGTCGAAATACTTATCGACAGAGGTTGCGGTAACGAGAAGGCCAATTATCAGCACGAAGGAGGCCGCAGCTGAGCTAATGCCAGCCCTGTTCGCAATTCCTACGACAATCATGAGCGCGGGAAGATGTACTGCGTAAATATAATAGGACATTGTTGCGCAATAATCAGAAACTGTAGCAAAAATAACACAGCCTGATGCGAAAATGACTATTACTGGTGACATAAATAATATAAATATGCAGTTATATGTGTCTCCAAAGGGAAGCATGAAGCACATAACCGTTGCCGCGATCGCTATCATTCCAAATAGTTGGGAGTTGACAAAACGAGTTCTGTTCCTATATATCAATACTCCTAGTGGAAAAGAGTATAAAACTCGTCCAAGGCCAATCGCGAGGTCTCGCCAATGTGGGCCACCCAACAAGCCTGCTCCAGATATTGTCGAGAAAACCAGCGAGGCGCCTGCAAGGATAACGATCGTGCACAATATTCGCGTGGTCATGAATCTAAAAAATAGCGCATACAGTGCATTTACCCAGAACTCAAGTATTAATGACCAGGATGGACCGTTTAGTGGAGCAATGGCATCGGATGTTGCGGAGGGAAGAGCGGGAAGAAAGAGAAGTGCTGCGAACGAAGATATTGCAATTTCCGTAGAAGAAAGCTCATGCGAGCCTGCAAAAAACAGAATGAACTGCCGTAGCAAGCCAATACACAAACCGAGAGCGTAGAGGGGATAAAAGCGTATCAATCTTAGACGCATGAATCCAAATAATCCCAAATCCGATATGCGATATTCGTAAGCATGTGCGATCACAAAGCCACTCATTACGAAAAAAAGATCGACAGCCATCCAACCGTTCGGCATCAACCACGAGATGTCAGTTCGTCTGGCATGAAATATAACTACTGAGATGGCGGCTACGCCCCGAAGCACATCTAATCCAGTAAATGTTACCTTTGAATGCTGGGCCAAGATCTACTCCTGCTGGTAATCGCGTCGGCGCTACCGACAGAACGCAGGTTTCAGTAAAGTGGCTGCATTTATAAACGCGCCGCTAGGTTCGGTCATAGAAAATTCGTTATCAACTGTCAACGGGCTTGCTGATCTTGAGCAGGTTTGCACCATGCTCGACTGGGTGAAAGCATAACAGGATCGAGCAGTCGGCGCTCAACGCCGTTCAGCGCTCAAGGAGAGATGAGCATGGAAGATCGCAAAAAGGACCCAAGGAACGGCGACGCGCCGCATCGACGCGGCTTATTGCGCGGCGTCGCAGCGGGCGCCGCCTCGGGTTTGGGACTTCCAGCGGGTCTCGCACAGGCCAAGCCCCCGGCGGAGCGCGGCTCTCCGGCCTATGGCCCAGTCGTCTACATCGAGGACTTCGCGCCCGATTTTCATGGACCCGACTACGACTGGTCCTCGGCGATCTATCGCGCGATGGAGTCATTCCCCGGAAATGACAAGCACCTGCCCGGGGGAACGATCATCTTTGCCAATAAGCACAATCTCGAGGCCTATAAGGTCAAATCGACGATCGTCGTGCGGCGGCAGATCCATTTCCTGGGCGTGGGCCTGAAAGCCGTCCTGCAATTTCCTCCCCACATTGACGGTTTTCATTTCATAAATGCCGACAAGGGGCTCGATGCGGTTTATTCGAGCCTGACGAACCTGAGCATATTGGGAATGGGGAGCGTGCTTTCGCCCAACGGGCCGGGCACCGGAATCAAGGCGTCGGTCAAGATCACCATCGATAATTGCGAGATAGCGCAATGGTATGAGTACTGCGTGCATTTCTTCACGGATTCGCAGGGTCAAGGCCCCGACGGATGGCGCATCTCCAACAGCGGCATCGGCTCCTGCGCAGGAACGGGTTTTTACGTCACCGGCCACAACAGCAATGTCGGCACGATGCTGAATTGCTTCGTGACGCGCTGCGCCAGCGGCCGCGCGATCCACGACGATTCCTTCCTCGGCAACACTTACGTTGCCGTTATGTGCTCCTATGGCGGCATTTACGCCAGTGGCGATGCGACGAACCACGGCAACACCTGCACCTTCGTCGGCTGCTACGTCGAAGGGGGAAACCCTTGCTATATCGCGGAGCCATCGGTCGTGATCGGCGGTGAGCTGTCAGCCATCGGCAATCAAGACATACCGCTTGGCTCAGCGCTATTTTTTGACGGAACCAATATCACCAATGGTCTGAGATATTTCGCCTCGGATTCCCCTGGCGCCTTTTTCGACGGCAAGCACACCGTCGAAAACCCACCGAAAAAACGCCGCACGGCGTCCATCACCTTCGGAGGCCCCCCCGGCTCGCGCGACGCGCATTCGTTAATGGGCTTCCGCGAGGAGGGGGATAATACCGGGTGGGGTTTTAGATGGGTGAGGTTGGGACAATTCGGCTGGAACTACGCAGGCGCCTCGATCGGATACTATGGTCTGAATTTTTACACGAAGAACGCTCAGCCCGCGAATGGCTTCAGCCGTGATCTCTCGAATCAAGGCGTGGGCGGGGTCGGCTTCGAGGTCGGATTTTTCCTCGGGTCGCGCCAACTGAAATTGACCAGCGACGATGGCGCTCCGAGACGCGGCGCCCACGTGGCGGGCGACATCTGCTTCAATCAAAATTTCCGGCCGGGAGGCGTCAGCCATTGGCGTTGCGTGGCTTCGGGAACGCCGGGAGACTGGGAGCCCGTCTTCGAGGTTTCGGGCAAAGCATACACCGTGGCGACTCTGCCGAAGCCGGGACTGCATCTGCAAGGCGCGCGCGCTCAGGTGACCGACGCGAAGGCGCCAAGCTTTCTCGCGCCGCTCGTCGGCGGCGGGTCGGCGGTTTCTCCCGCCTTCTGTAATGGCGCCGAGTGGGTTGCCGGGTAGCCTTTGAGCGGCGCGTTTCGAGCGACGTCCGCTCTCGCTGCTTTCGGAGCGAAAAGCGACGACGAGTTCGTCGCCAACGCCAGGATGAGCGACGCAAGCCAAGAAAGTTGGACTTTGCATAAGGGGAACGGTCCACTGCGCCTCGTCCATGTTCAGCGGAATCGGAAAAAGCAGCGGATCCAGACGCGTCAGCAAGGGAAATCGCGCGCTGCCGGAATCCCACCGCGGCGGAGAAATATCCTCATCGAGATCGCCCGCCCCAATTTCTCCACAAGCTGTCGTCAAACGAGGGCGGCAAAATAGCGAACGCTCAAACAGTCGAACGCGTGGAAATTTCATGGGTGGGTTGGACAGACGGCGCTATCCGAAGCCGGTGCGGTGTTGCGTGACCACCGCTTCCCACGCGACCCGTTCTTGTCTGCTCCCTTAAGAAGAGGGGCGACGCGAATGACGATGACGATGACGATGGCGATTGCGGAAGGCTCGGAAGGCCCCGAGGGGCTCGATCTCGATCTGGCGCTTCCGCTTGTTCTCGATCTCGACGGCACGCTCGTCGCTGTCGATACGCTGCACGAGGCCTTTTTCCTTTTCCTCAAACGCAATTGGCGCGCCGCGTGGCGCACGCCGATCTGGACTCTCGAGGGCCGCGCCGTCGTCAAGGAAAGACTCGCAACCGAGGTCACCGAGGCGGACGTCGAGGCCTTTCCTGTGAATGCGGGGCTCCTGGCCTTCAGCCGGCGCGAAGCCGAGCGTGGCCGCGAAATCGTGCTCGCAACCGCCGCCGACCGGTCGGTGGCCGAAAAGGTCGCGAAGCGCTTTCCTTTCATCGCGCGCATCGTTTCTTCCGACGGACGCAAGAATTTGCGTGGGGCGGCCAAGGCGGAAGCGCTAGTCGAGCTCTATCCGCAAGGCTTCGTCTATGCGGGCGATTCCTTTCCCGACATGCATGTGTGGCGACGCGCCAAAGGGGCGATCGTCGCTTCGTCCTCGACGCGTCTCCTCGAGAGAGCGCGGGAAGCAACCGAAGTGCTCGCGACTTTTCCGCGTCGGGCGCTCGGCTTCAACGGCTTGCGGCGCGCGCTGCGCCTGCATCAATGGGCCAAGAACGCGCTCGTCTTCGTGCCGCTCGCGCTTGCCGGCAAGCTCCTGGATCCGCAGGCTTGGCTCGCGGCGACGCAAGCCTTCTTGGCGATCAGCCTGCTCGCCTCGGCGACCTATCTCTTGAACGACCTGTGGGATCTTCCAGAGGATCGCCAGCACTGGTCGAAGCGCCATCGTCCGCTTGCGAGCGGAGAGCTCTCGATCGGCCTCGGCGTCGCGCTGATCGCCCTATTCGGTTTCAGCGCCTTTGCGTTGGCGCTCGCAGCCGGAACCGACTGCGCCGGCATGCTCGCGCTCTATCTGGTGCTGAGTCTCGCCTATTCTTTCCGCTTGAAGCGCGAGCCGATCGTCGACGTCTTCGTGCTCGCGGCGCTGTTCACGATGCGGCTGGCGCTCGGGATCTTGGTGAGCAACGCCGTTTTCTCGCCTTGGCTGATGGTCTTCTCGATGTTCATCTTCCTGTCCCTGTCGCTGGCGAAGCGGCAGACCGAGATCACCCGGCTCGTCAAGCACGGCAAGGAAAGCGCGCCGGGGCGCGGTTATAAGGCCAGCGACGCGCCCTTCGTGCTCGCGACCGGAGTCGCCTCGATGATGGCGACAGTGTTCATCATGGCCATTTACCTCATCGAGGACGCCTTCCCCAAAGGCTTCTACAAGCATCCGTATTTCCTGTGGGGATTTGCAGTCGTCATCTTCCTATGGCTCGGCCGCATCTGGCTCTTGTGTCACCGTGGCGAATTGCATGACGATCCAGTCGCTTTCGCGCTAAAGGACAAAGTGAGCTTGTTTTACGCCGCGTTGATGGGCGCGATTTTCACCGCTGCCGTGTTCTGACGTAACAACATGATGGTTTGCGAGCCTGCACCCTTCGCCGCACGCGACGATTTCCTGTCCTGGGGCCGTGTCGTCCGCCGCGCGCAGCAGGTGGCCCGTCCGCGCTTTCGCGGCGAGTTGCCGAGCCTCCTCGCCCTTGCGCCGGCGCAGGGCGTGCTGGCGGCGGGCCTACGCCGCTCCTACGGAGATTCCTGCCTCAACACAGATGGCGCAGCGATCGACATGCGCGGCCTCGACCGCTTTATCGCCTTCGACGCCGATACGGGGGTGCTGCGCGCCGAGGCGGGCGTCTCCTTGTCGCAAATACTCGCTCTCGCCGTCCCGCAGGGCTGGTTCTTGCACACGACGCCTGGGACGCGCTTCGTCACGCTGGGCGGCGCGCTCGCCAATGACGTGCATGGCAAGAACCACCATCGCGCGGGATCCTTTGGGTGCAACGTCCGGTCATTCGGGCTCTTGCGCAGCGATGGCTTTCGCGGCGAGGTCTCGCCCTCGAGCGATCTCGGGCTCTTCAATGCGACGATCGGCGGATTGGGGCTCACGGGCGTCATCGAATGGGTCGAACTGCAGCTCGAGAAGAGGCCGAGCAGCTATCTCGACTCAGAGACGATCGCCTATGGCTGCCTTTCCGACTTCTTCGCGCTCGCCAAGGAAAGCGCTGAGCGTTACGAGCACACGGTCGCCTGGATCGACGCGAGCTCGAAGGGCGCGAAATTCGGGCGAGGCCTGTTCTCGCGCGCCAATTGGCGCGACGACGACGAAAGGGATGCGCATCGCGACGGCGGCGGAAAGAGCATTCCGGCCGATGCGCCGACCCTTCTGCTCAATCCGCTTTCGATCGGGCTCTTCAACGAGGCCTATTTCCGTTCAGGCCAGCGCAAGGCCGGGGTCATGCGCCAGCATTACGCGCCCTTCTTTTATCCCCTCGATGCGATCCGCCAGTGGAACCGGCTCTATGGCCGACCCGGCATGTATCAATATCAATGCGTCGTGCCGCCGGAGAGCGCGCCGCAGGCGATAGAGGCCTTGCTCGCCGAGATCGCGCGCTCGGGCCAGGCCTCCTTCCTTGCCGTGCTCAAGACTTTCGGCGACCGCTCGTCGCCAGGGATTTTGTCCTTCCCGCGACCGGGCGCGACTCTCGCTCTCGATTTCCCCAATCGCGGAGCAAAGACGCTAAAGCTCATGGCGCGGCTCGATCAAATCGTGATCGAGGCCAAGGGCGCGCTCTATCCGGCAAAGGACGGCCGCATCTCACCGCGCTTGTTTCGCGCCTCCTTCCCCAAGTGGGAGACATTCCTGCGTCATAAGGACGAAGCCATGAATTCCGATTTTTGGAGACGAGTCGCGCAATGAACGACACGCCGCAGCGGATTCTCATCCTCGGCGCGGCCTCGGCCATCGCCGAAGCCGCCGCCAGACTCTGGGCGGGGCAGGGCGCGCGCTTCGCGCTCGTCGCGCGCGATGCCGAGCGGCTCGAGGCGATCGCCGCCAATCTAAAAGCGCTTGGCGCTGCGGAGACGCATATCTTTGTTTGCGATTGCGCCGCCGTCGACGCGCGCAAGCAGTTCGAGCAGATGGTCGCCGCGCTCGGCGGCCTCGACGTCGCGCTGCTCGCTTATGGAACGCTCGGCGAGCAGAAGGCGCTCGAAACCGATCCCAAGGCCGTCGCCGATCTCATCGCGACGAATTTCTCGAGCGCCGTCGCGTGGTGCCTCGAGATCGCGGCGCTGCTGGAGCGTCAGCGCTCGGGCGTGCTGCTCGTGATCGGCTCGGTCGCGGGCGACCGAGGGCGCCGCTCCAATTTCATCTATGGCGCCTGCAAGGGGGGCCTTGCGCGGCTCGTCGAGGGGATCGCCCACAAGCTCGCGCCGCTCGGCGCGCGCGCGGTCGTCATCAAGCCCGGCTTTGTCGATACGCCGATGACGGCGGCCTTCGAGAAGAAGGGCCTGCTCTGGGCGAAGCCGGAAGCCGTCGCCGTCGCGATCGTCAAAGCGTCGGAAACCGGCGGCCCGGTCGTCTATGCGCCCGCCTTCTGGCGCTTGATCATGCTGGCAATCCGTCATCTGCCGGTCATTATCTTCAACAAGCTCAATATCTGACCCATCCCTATGGAGCGGACGCGCCTTTATCGGCGGACTTTTGCGAGAGGCGCAGGGAGTTCAAATGAACAACGGCAAAAAGATCGTCGTCACGGGCGCCGCCGGCCTCGTCGGACAAAATCTGATCCCTCGATTGAAAGCGAAAAGAATTGGCTCGATCGTCGGCGTCGATAAGCACAAGGCGAACGTCCAGACGCTCATCCAGCTGCATCCCGATATCGACGTCGTCGAAGCCGATCTCGCGAGACCCGGAGGCTGGGAGGATGCTTTCGCCGGCGTCGATACGCTCATTCTCAATCACGCGCAGATCGGCGGCCTCGACGAGAAGCCGTTCATCGACAATAACGTGACTGCGACGCAGAACGTGCTTGACGCTGCACGGCGGGGCGGCGTTCGCAACATCGTCCATATCAGCTCGTCGGTCGTCAATTCGATGGCCTGCGACTTCTACACGGAGACGAAGAAGGCGCAGGAGAAGCTGGTGGTCGAAAGCGGCCTGCCGGCGACGGTGCTGCGCCCGACGCTCATGTTCGGCTGGTTCGATCGCAAGCATCTGGGTTGGCTCGCCCGCTTTATGCAACGGGCGCCGGTCTTTCCCATCCCGGGCGACGGACGCTATCTGCGCCAGCCGCTCTACGTCGGCGATTTCTGCGACGTGATCGTCTCCTGCGTGGAGACGCCCCGCACCGGCCAGTTCTTCAACATCAGCGGCCAGGAAAAGATCACCTACATTGATCTCATTCGCGAAATCAAAAAGGCCACGGGCGCCAAAACGCCGATCGTGCAGATTCCCTATTTCCTGTTCTGGCTGCTCTTGGAGGGCTATGCGGTCTTCGATCGCAATCCGCCCTTCACGACGAAGCAGCTTAAGGCCTTGGTCACGCCAGACGTCTTCGAGATCACGCCTTGGCCGACCACCTTCGGCGTGCGGACGACGCCATTGCTCGAGGCCTTGACCGAAACCTTTCAAGATCCGGTCTATTCGTCGATCGTTCTGGAGTTTTGAAATGGCCAAGGTCGCAGTGATCGGCGCCGGCGCGATGGGGCTTGCCGCCGCGTATCACGCCGCGAAGGCGGGGCATTGTGTGACGGTCTATGAGGCTGACAAGGTCGCCGGAGGGATGGCGGCGCATTTCGATTTCGACGGCCTTTCGATCGAACGCTACTATCATTTCGTTTGCAAATCGGACCACGCGACCGCGGAGCTCATGGATGAGCTTGGCATCGGCGACAAGATGCGCTGGGTGGCGACGAAGATGGGCTTCCATTTTCGCGGACGACTCTACGATTGGGGAAACCCCTTCGCGCTTTTGGCCTTCCCGCACATGAGCTTCGCCGAGAAGCTGCGCTACGGTTTGATGATGTTCCTGGCCACCAAGCGGAGGGCGGCAGGCTCGCTCGAGAACATCTCCACGAAAGAGTGGATCCAAGCGTGGTGCGGACCGCGGGTTTACGACGCCTTGTGGCGACCCTTGTTCGATTTGAAGTTCTACGGGCTCGCGGAAAATATCTCCGCCGCATGGTTATGGACCCGGCTCAAGCGGGTCGGCACGTCGCGTCGCTCGCTGCTGCAGGAGGAGCTGGGCTACATTGACGGCGGCTCGGAGACGCTGGTGCGCGCCCTGGTGGAGGCGATCCAAGCGCGGGGCGGCGCGCTTCGTCTCGGCGCGCGCGTTGACGAGGTCGTCGTAGAAAATGGACGCGTGATCGGCGTGCGCCTGGGCGGCGACCTCTCGTCTTGCGACGCGGTGATCTCGACGGTCCCGACTCCGCTCGTCTCGAAATTGATCCCGGCTCTGCCGCAAGAGCTGAAGGACTCCTACCAGGCCATCAAAAACATCGGCGTCGTCTGCCTGATCTTCAAGCTCGCGAGGTCCGTCACACCCAACTTCTGGGTCAACGTGTCCGACCCTTCGATAAAAATCCCTGGCTTCGTCGAATTCTCCAATTTGCGAGCGCTCGAGAATGTCATCGTCTATGTTCCCTACTACACGCCGATCGACACGCCCGTCTGGAGCAAAAGCAATCAGGAGCTGCTGGACGAGGCTTTCGGCTACTTGAAGAAGATCAACCCGTCGCTGAGCGACGCGGACCGGATCGCCGCGACCGCGGGTCGTCTGCTGCACGCGCAGCCGGTCTGCCCGCCTGGCTTCGGCGCGAGGATCCCGAAGATTGAGACGCCGATCGTCGGCTTGCAGGTCGCCGACACCTGTTTTTACTACCCGGAAGATCGCGGGATTTCCGAGAGCGTCCGCATCGGAAAAGAGATGGCGGAGGCCGTCGGCGGTCCGGCTTTAGGGGGCGCAAAACCATGATGTCCACCCAATTCGTCCGCTTTCTTGGAACCGGAGGGGTCGCGGCCGCCGTCAATTTGGGGACCCGTTATTTGCTCAGCAATGTCATGTCCTTCGAGATGGCGGTCGTGATCGCCTATCTCTTCGGAATGACGACGGCCTATGTCCTGGCTCGTCTCCTGGTCTTTCAAAGTTCTGGGCGCTCCGTCGCGAGCGAATTTCAACGCTTCGCGATCATCAACCTTTTCGCCTTGGTCTTGGTTTGGGTGATATCGGTGGGGCTCGCGCGCTACCTGTTTCCGGCGATCCATTTCACTTGGCGTTCCGAGGACGTCGCCCACTTTATCGGGGTCGCCGCGCCCGCGGTCACCAGCTATTTTGGCCACCGATTCTACACGTTCGCACAAGTATAGACACAAAACGCGATGGGCGCTTTTGGCTATAAAATGACAGCTGGAGAGAAAATCGATGTTGAAGGCGCGGGAAACGATTTCAGAGCACCAGAATCAGGCTGTGTATAAGATTTTCGTTATAATCCCTTATGTGTATTTTCTACTGATATTGAATCGATGGATCATTACGCCAAAAGGGCTCGCCTCCTTTGGCCGTCTTTGGCAGTTTTATATAAGCTATTCAGATTTTGGCTTCCTTCGCCGGGGGCTTTTAGGCACAATCCTATCAAAAACACGAATTAACGCCATTATTACCAATGAATATATTTTCGCGATAGTGTTTGTTTCCATTGTTGGTTGTGTCATTGCCTATCTTCTCTATATCTTTCTCTGCAAATCTAACTTCAATCGGGTGTCTGCGCTGGCCGTCGCGCTCTCGCCGGCATTGCTGCCGCATTTCGGATATGCCGCCGACAACTTTGACGCCTTAGCTTTTGTGATCGCGTCCATTCTTATTCTAAATATAACGAATATTCCGGTTTTGGTTGTCGGTATTGCGGTCGGTATTCTTATGCATGAGATTTTTATGTTCTATGTGCCAATTCTGCTTGCGGTGCTGTTTCTTGAGAACAGAACAAGCGAAAAAGACGCCGAAGGCGGCGAGACGGGCAATTATCGAAAGAATCTCGTAAGCGCATTCGCCATTCTCGTCACCTGCGCCGTGGCTTACGCTTCTTTGAAAATATTTGGCGCTAAGGGCGTCGATCAAGCCGAATTTGAAGCGCTCATGGCTGGCAAGACGCCGATCGCGATGGGCAAGAACGCCTTCTGGAGCGGCTATTTCGAGATATTTTCGACGTTGCAGGAGAATATCGAATTTTCGGCCGAGCCCCTCTCCAGGCTCCTCTCGTTGAGCGCGATAAAGTATATCCTTGCTCCATCCCTTTACCTGCTATTGCTTCTGTCGGTGATCTATCAATGGCTGCGCAACCGCGACATCCTTCTGCTGCTGATGGTGGTCGGCGCATCGCTTGCCCCGCTGGCGATCTCGGTGGTCGGGGCGGATTTCTTGCGTTGGGAATGCATGGCCTGCAACGCCGCTCTTCTCGCCATTCTTGCTCTTGCGCGGCGTCTGCAGATGCAGATCCCCAATCCGGCGGCTTATGCGATGATCGCTTTTTTTCTTCTGGCCCCTTTCGGCAGCAACCCGCTGGAAAGGCCCTTGCCCGTACATCAGATGATCGCGGAAAAATTCATTCCGTCTCTTCGCTGACGGGGGCGGCGCTCAACTCCGTCAGGGGGATAAAGTAAGACGCGTTTGCGCTTTAGGAAGGCGGACTGCTTTACCGGGCTGCTGTCGCATGTTTCGAAGCGGGCGGGGGGCCCGCCTTCACTCTCGCCGCCACCTCGGCCATCAGGAAGGCGAGCGCCAGATAGCACAAGCCGATCATCGCTCTGCCGTTGCCGTCGTGCCAAAAGACGTAGCTGTCGTGAGAGAGCGTCGTGAGGGCGAGCCGCGCCCAATTGATGAGCGTGATGCCCAGCAGCAGCACGAGGCCGCAGATCACGACCCGTCTGCCCATGGCGGCGCGCAGCCAGGAAGCGAAGACGCTATAGGCGGCGAGCGCTTCGAAGGCCGGCCCGGCCGTCGCGCAGGACGGGATCACTCTGACGCCATGGACCTCGTTTACGATCCGAATTACGGAGCCGCTCATGGGCTGCAGCGCGTAGCCCGCCAAGCTCAACAGACTGCGTGCGCCAAGCACATCGATCGGCACGACCAAGGCCGAGAGCGAATAGCCCGCAAACTCCTTGCTCGGCACGTCCTGGATGCTGACGAGGGCGAGGGGGATCGAGAGCGCCCATGCCTGCCGCGCGCTCAGGCCGACCTTGACTGCGATCCAGACACCCAAAATCGCGGTGAAGATGTGCGATTGCGGCGTCACGAGGAGGCCAGCATAGAGGGCGAGCGCCAAGCCCGCGAAGCGCTCGAGCCTCGTCGCGCGAACCTCCGACCAATCGATGCGCCTTGCAATTTCGATCAGGCAGAACCACTGGGCGAAAACGAGAAAATTGACATCATCGAGAATTTGGAAGAGCCCGCCTTCTTGGCTCTTCGCCACGGCGACCGCGAGGACGCGCCGCAGATCCATGAGGCAGGCGCAACCGAGGAGGAAGGGATAGCCGCCATGCGCGAAGACGCGTTCCATCCAAGCCGGAAAGCCGCGCAGCGAAGAGGCGTTGACGTCGGATTCGCTTGGCATGTCTATCTCGTCTTGAGAGGATTGAACCTAAGCTTCAGCGGCTTGTAATTGAGCTTCTTTAGCCGAGAAGCCGCCAGCTGACAATCGCGAGCCCGAATTTCCGCGGCGCCGGCAGAGCAGAACCCCCTCGGAATCCGGTATGTTGAACGCGTCGCTCGAATGGTTTCGTTGATCCAAAAATGAATCGGGTCGTTACAAGACGTTGGAGCAAGTTTCGATTGCGAAAGACTTTTGCGTAGCGCGCGTCAGAGCTTTCTCAGCGCCACCTCGGCGACGCGATGGTCCGGGCCCTTGGTCAAGATCAGGCTTGCGCGTGGGCGTGTCGGCGCGATGTTCTGGCGAAGATTCTCGAGATTGATGCGGCGCCAGATATCTCTTGCGACGGCGTCGGCTTGTTTCTCGTCGAGCGCGGCATAGGCGCGGAAATAGGAGCGCGGATCGCGAAAAGCCGTGTGGCGCAGGCGTTGAAAACGCTCGACGTACCATTCTTCGAGCAAATCCTCGTCGGCGTGCAGATAGACGGAGAAATCGAAGAAGTCGGAGACGAATTGCCGTTCGCGCCCGTCGCGCGTCGGACGCGGCGCCAGCAGCACATTGACGCCTTCGACAATCAGAATGTCGGGCCTGTCGAAGACGAGGCGCTCTCCTTCCACGACATCATAGATGAGATGCGAGTAGACCGGCGCTTTGACATGGGAGCGCCCCGCCTTCACATCGGAGAGGAAGCGAAGGAGCGCACGATTGTCGTAGCTTTCCGGAAATCCTTTTCTCTCCATCAGCCCCGCGGCTTCGAGCTCGCGGTTCTTGAGAAGAAAGCCGTCCGTCGTCACGAGCTCGACCTTCGGCGTGTTCGGCCAGCGTGACAGCAGCGCCTTGAGCACGCGCGCCGTCGTCGATTTTCCCACGGCGACCGAGCCCGCGACGCCGATGATGTAGGGAACCTTGCCGTCCTCGGCGTCCAAAAACCGTTGTGTCGCCTTGAACAGGCCTTGCGTGGCCGCAACATAGAGCGCAAGCAAGCGCGAGAGCGGCAGATAAATCTCGATCACTTCCTCGAGCGAGATCGGGTCGTTCAAGGATTTGAGCCGCGCGAGATCGTCCGCCGTCAAGGTGAGCGGCGTGTCGGCGCGCAGCCGCGCCCACTCGGCGCGCGAGAAACGGCGATAGGGAGAGGCGATCTCCTTTTCTCCGCTTGGGCGGACGACGTCTTCGTCGAGGCTCATGACGGTTTCCCCCGCGCCGCTTTCTCGGCAAGGCCCGATTGTCCGGTGCGCCGCTCCAACTCCGCGAGCACGTCGGTCAGCGCGATCTCGCGCGCCTCCATCAGCACGAGCAAATGATAGAGGACGTCGGCGATCTCGCCAGCCAGCGCCTGCTTGTCCTCACCGAGCGCGGCGATGACGGTCTCGACCGCCTCTTCGCCGAACTTCTTGGCGATGCGCGGAGTCCCCGCCACAAACAAGCTTTTCGTGTAGGAGGCCTCCTCCGTGGCTTCCCGGCGCGTGCGGATGATTCTTGCGAGATCGTCCAGCGAGAAGCTCATGGCGCGTCCACTCCGTCGAGACGCATAGCGAGCCCAGCCTGCGCCATGTGGCGCTTCGCCTGGCCGATGGTGAATTCGCCAAAGTGAAAGATCGAGGCTGCGAGCACGGCGCTGGCGTGGCCCTGCCGCACGCCCTCGACGAGATGGTCGAGGGCGCCCACGCCGCCCGAGGCGATCACCGGGATCGTCACCGCGTCGGCGACCGCTCGCGTCAAGGCGAGGTCGAAGCCGCTTTTCGCGCCGTCGCGGTCCATCGAGGTCAAAAGGATTTCGCCGGCGCCGAGCGCCGCGACTTCTTTTGCGTATTCGACGGCGTCGATTCCGGTCGGGCGCCGGCCCCCATGGGTGAAGATCTCCCATCGGCCTTCGCCGACGCGCTTCGCGTCTATCGCGACGACGATGCACTGAGATCCGAATTTTTCGGCCGCCTCACGCACGAATTGTCGGTTGGCCACGGCGGCCGAATTGATCGAGACCTTGTCGGCGCCGGCGAGGAGCAGCGTGCGAATGTCGTCGAGCGTGCGCACGCCGCCGCCGACCGTGAGCGGCATGAAACAAGCTTCCGCCGTGCGTTGAACCACGTCGAGCAATATGCCGCGATCTTCGTGGCTGGCGGTGATGTCGAGAAAGCACAGCTCATCGGCCCCGGCCGCGTCATAAGCCTTGGCGCATTCGACGGGATCGCCCGCATCGCGCAGATTGACGAAATTGACGCCCTTCACGACGCGGCCGTCCTTCACGTCGAGACAGGGGATGACACGGGTCTTGAGCATCAGGCGTCCGCCGGATTTGCGCCGCGGGCTGCGCGAATCATCTGCAGCGCGGCCGCGGCGTCGAGCCGTCCGTCGTAAAGCGCGCGGCCGGCGATCGCGCCGGCGAGGTTGGCGCAATCGGGTTGCAGCAGCCGCCGCACATCGTCGAGCGAGGCCAGGCCGCCTGACGCGATGACCGGGATCGCCACTTTTTCGGCGAGCGCCAGCGTCGCTTCCATATTCAGGCCCTGCAGCAGACCGTCGCGCGCGATGTCGGTGTAAACGATCGCCGCCACGCCCGCGTCCTCGAAGCTCTTGCCGAGGTCGAGCGCCGACATCGTCGTCGTCTTGGCCCAGCCTTCCACCGCGACCATGCCGTCTCGGGCGTCGATGCCGACGGCGACTCGCCCCGGATAATGACGCGCCGCCTCGCGCACGAAGCTCGGATTCTTGACGGCCGCGGTTCCCAATATGACTCGAGTCACGCCGCGATCGAGCCAGTAGGCGACGGCGTTCATGTCGCGAATCCCGCCGCCCAGCTGCGCCGGGATCTGGATCGAGGACAAGATAAGCTCCACGGCCTCGCTATTGCGCGCATGGCCGGCGAAGGCCCCGTCGAGATCGACGATGTGCACACATTCGAAGCCCTTCGCCTCGAAGATGCGCGCCTGCTCGCCCGGATCGTTGTTGAACACGGTCGCGCGCGCCATGTCGCCCTGGGCGAGCCGCACGCATTGGCCCTGCTTCAAGTCGATCGCGGGATAAAGGATCACGGGCGCCACCTCAGAAAATTGGCGATGATTGCGAGTCCGAGCCTCTGGCTCTTCTCGGGATGGAACTGGACGCCGACCAGATTGTCTCTGGCCACCGCGGCTGTGACCGGTCCTCCATAGGAAGCCGTCGCCAGCACGTCCTCCGCGCGCGCGGCGCGAAAGTAGTAGGAGTGGACGAAATAGGCGTGAAGGCCTCTTTCCCCCGTCTCCGTCCCTGAAAAGAGTGGATGAGCGCGCGTCAGCTCGAGCGTGTTCCACCCCATGTGCGGGATTTTGAGCGCAGGGCCGTCGGGCCGGATCGCGTCGACCTCGCCCTCGATCCAATTGAATCCCTGAGTCTCGCCGTGCTCGAGGCCGCGCGTCGCCAAAAGCTGCATGCCGACGCAAATGCCGAGGAAAGGGCGGCCGCGCGCGCGCGCCGATTCGCTCAGCGCGTCGATCAGTCCAGGGATGCGCGCCAATCCGGCGCGGCAATCGGCGAAGGCGCCGACGCCCGGCAGCACGAGGCGATCCGCTTGGCGCACGATCTCGGGATCGTCCGTGATGCGAATCGTCTCGTCGAGCCCCGCCTCGCGCGCGGCCCGCTCGAAGGCCTTCACCGCGGAGTGCAGATTGCCCGAGCCATAGTCGATGATTGCTGTCGTCAAGGTTCTTCCCTACCGCAAGACGGCGAGGCGGTATAGGCGGCGCGCCCGGTGTGGAAGTACACTTCCTCCGCCTCCTGCGCGTTGTCGCATGCTACGAGTCCGTTTTCGCGAAAGCCTCGCCGCTCGAGCGTCCAGATCAGAAGGCGGACGCCCTCGAAGCCAAGCGCGAGCGAAAGCGCAAAATTTATCAGCGCCGTCGCCTCGGGCCGCAGGCCAAGGCGGGTTCCGCCGAGGGCGAGCGACGAAACCAAGGCGAGCCAAAGCCCCCCCGCAAGATAGGCGCGATTCCAAAACAGCCAGAAGGGCCCGAAGATAAAGGCGGCGATGGAGAAGCCGTCGCGAAGAAACACAACTGCCTCCGAGGCTTCGCGCTCGCCCGCGGGCGTCATCACAACATAGGTCGCCATCACGCCTTCCTCACTTCGTCAGGGCGCCCTTCGTTGAAGGAACGCCCAAGCGGCGAGGGTCGAGCGCCACGGCCTTGCCGAAGGCGCGCGCGAATCCCTTGAAGGCGCTCTCGGCGACGTGATGGCTGTTAGCGCCGGCGAGGCTTTCGATGTGCAAGCCTATGCCCGCGTGGACCGCAACCGCCTGAAAGAACTCGCGCACGAGCTCGGTGTCGAATTCGCCGATCTTCTGACTGGGGAATTTCAGGCCGTAAACGAGATAGGGCCGGCCCGAAACGTCCACGACGACGCGCGTCAACGCCTCGTCGAGCGGCACATGGGCGTCCCCGTAACGCGCGATGCCCTTGCGTTCGCCGAGCGCCTTGTCGGCCGCCTGGCCGAAAGTGATGCCCACGTCCTCGACTGTGTGATGTGCGTCGATATGGAGATCGCCCCTGGCGGCGACTTCGAGATCGAGAGGCGCATGCCGGGCGATCTGGTCGAGCATGTGGTCGAAAAAGCCGACGCCCGTGGAAATCCGCGCCGCGCCCAATCCGTCCAGGTCGAGCGAGACGGAGATTTTCGTCTCGGAGGTGTTGCGCTCGATCGCGCTGGCGCGCATGGGCGGGGTTCCCGGTTGGATCACGCTGCGTCTCGAGCGGTGTCGCTCTCAGGCGGAAAACGTGGTCGATTCCAAAAATTTAGAGCGCGCTTTCGGCGAGAAGCCGGTTCCAACTATTTCGCGCCGCGCTCTAGAGGTGAGAGGCCGGCGGGTTTTATCAACTTCGGCGCGGCCGCGCCACCCAAGCCGGAAAAGGAGCGGGGACGTCGAGAATCGAGAAAGCCCGGCGTGAGGCCGGGCTTTCTACTTTGAGGCTGTTGAAGCCGCTCAGTATTTGGCGAGAACCGGAGCGGGGGCCGCCCAGTTGAAGTGATAGTTCACACCGGCGCGGACGATGTTGACCTGCGGGTGGAAGCGATAGCCCCAGTTCCAGCCAAAGCCGCCGTTCTGTCCGCCGCTGCTGAGGTCGGCATAGAGATACTCGACCTTGGCCGACCAGTTCGGCGCGAACATCCACTCGAGGCCGCCGCCGGCGGTCCAGCCGGTGCGGATGTTGCTCTGGCCCCAGGCGCTCACGCCGCCATAAGCGAAGCCCGCCGTGCCATAGACGAGCAGAGTGGGCGTGAACAGCCAGCCGGCGCGGCCGCGCACCGTGCCGATGTAGTCGAGGCCGAGGCGGCCGCCGTTGATCGCCGCGACCGGGACCAGAACGTCGTTGAGCGCGCCGCTGGTGGGGTTGACGAAAGGCGACGGGTAGATCGAGTAGTTACCCGGGCCGTTGCCGCCGAGGCTCGAGCCCTGGAAGTCGGTCTCGACGCCGACCACGATCGACGGGTTGAACTGGAAGTTATAGCCGACCTGCAGGCCGCCGATGACGCCGCCCGCATTGCCCGTCTGATTGCCGTTAGGCAGGAAGAACAGGTTCGAGGAGGTGGCTGCGTTCGGCAGGACGCCGGGGCCGCCGAAGGTGTAGTTCGGATCCCAATAGGCCGAGCCCTCGTTGCGCGGGTTGTTGGCGTTCCATCCGCCGCCGATGTTCAGACCGGCGTAGAACCCGTTCCAGGTCAGCATGGGCGGCGGCGGCACATAGACCGGCGGAGCCTTGCGAGAGGGGAGATCGGCGGCGAGCGCCGAGCCCATGCCCATCGCCAGAGCGATGGCGGAAATAGCGGCAAGCTTTTTCATATTCGCCTCCTGTAGCACGTTGCGGAATACGTCAGGAGTGACGCAAATCTTCGATAGGAACCGGACGATCCCGCGACGAATTCGATGAGGCACCTTATCCATGAGTTGTTATCAATTCCAATACAAAGATACATGTTGAGCTACTTTCCTAAAGGGTGTGCTATTTTTGCAACAGTGCTTGCTCTGAAATTATGCACGGCATGTAGGAACTCGTTAACCACTCACTCGTGGGTCGAGGCGCCGATCATCTCCTTTGATGGTTTCCAAGAATCGAGAAAGCCCGGCGCGAGGCCGGGCTTTCTGCTTTGAGGCTGTTGAAGCCGCTCAGTATTTGGCGAGAACCGGAGCGGGGGCCGCCCAGTTGAAGTGATAGTTCACGCCGGCGCGGACGATGTTGAGCTGGGGGTGGAAGTGATAGCCCCAGTTCCAGCCGGAGCCGCCGTTCTGTCCGCCGCTGCTGAGGTCGGCGTAGAGATACTCGATCTTGGCCGACCAGTTCGGCGCGAACATCCACTCGAGACCGCCGCCGGCGGTCCAGCCGGTGCGGAGGTTGTTCTGGCCCCAGGCCTGGACGCCGCCATAAGCGAAGCCCGCCGTGCCGTAGACAAGCAGGGTGGGCGTGAACAGCCAGCCGGCGCGGCCGCGCACCGTGCCGAGGTAGTTCAGGGCCAGGTTGCTGCCGTTGATCGCCGCGACCGGAACCAGGACGCCGGGGCTGCCAATGCCAGCCGGGACGGTGCCCAACCCCGCAACGTAGGGCGACGGGAAGAGCTGGTAGTTGTTGCCGCCGTTGCTGCTGAGGCTCGAGCCCTGGAAGTCGGTCTCGACGCCGACCACGATCGACGGGTTGAACTGGAAGTTGTAGCCAACCTGCAGGCCGCCGACGACGCCGGCATTGCCGCCGTTGTTGTTGCCGCTATTGGGCAGGAAGAACAAGTTCGGGGTGGTGCCAAAGCCAGGAGCCGTGAAGCTGGACCCGAAGGGAAGCCGCGGATCCCAATAGGCCGAGACCTCGTTGTTGGGGCTGTTGGAGTTCCAGGCGCCGCCAATGTTCAGACCGGCGTAGAAGCCGTTCCAGGTCAGCGGGGGCGGCGGCGGCACATAGACCGGGGCCTTGCGGGAGGGGAGATCGGCGGCGAGCGCCGAGCCCATGCCCATCGCCAGGGCGATGGCGGAAATAGCAGCAACCTTTTTCATGTTCGCCTCCTCTACGGAAAGGGCGGTTAAAATCTCCGGCGCCTTGGGTCTTTCCCCCACGACGCTTCGGGGAAACCATGCGCAGGAATGACTGCCATCTTCAATGGGGGAAACACGATGGCCGTTGTTTTCTCTAGAGGTGTGCTATTTCTGCAACAGTTTTTGTCTGGATTGTGTGTGCCGTCCAAAAAACCTCGCCTCGAAACGAGGCCAGGCTCTTGAACGGGCGGGGAGCGGCAGGTTCGCCCGCGACTCAGATCACGCTGTGATCGCGCGCTTTAGAACTTGGCGAGCACGGGGGCGGGAGCCGCCCAGTTGAAGTGGTAGTTCACGCCGGCGCGGACGAGATTGAGCTGCACATTGGGGTTATTCCAGTTGCCGCCCCAACCCCAGCCCCAGCCGTTGTTGTTCCAGTTGTTGTTGGTGTTGGCCTGAGCGTAGAGATATGGAATGCTTCGGGCGAGAAATGCAGATCCTCGGAAAATCAGTTCTAGAGCTTTGCCTTATCTTTCAATTCATAAAGAAGGGTGAGCGCCTCCCGGGGCGTCAGCGTGTCGGGCTCGATCGCCGCAAGCGCCAGGCGCAGCGGGTCCTTGCGCTCGGGCGTCGGCGGCCGGTGCGAGAACAAGGGCAGATCGTCGATCATCTTTTCAATCGGCGCGCGCCGATCCTGCGCTTCGAGCTCGCTCAGGATCTCATGCGCGCGCGAAACGACGCTCTTTGGCAGACCGGCGAGCTCCGCGACATGCACGCCATAGGAGCGATCCGCCGCGCCGGGGACGACCTCGTGCAGGAAGACGATCTCGCCCGAGCGCTCGGAGACCTTCATCGTCAGATTGACGAGGCTCGGCAGGCGTTTGGCGAGCCTCGTCAGCTCGTGGAAATGTGTGGCGAACAGCGCCCGCGAGCGGTTCGTCGCGCAAAGATGCTCGATCGTCGCCCAGGCGATCGACAAGCCGTCGAAAGTCGCCGTGCCGCGCCCGATCTCGTCGAGGATGACGAGCGCGCGCGGCCCGGCGCTATTGAGAATCGCCGCCGTCTCGACCATCTCGACCATGAAGGTCGAGCGGCCGCGCGCAAGATCGTCGGAGGCCCCGACGCGGGAGAAGAGCCG
The DNA here is from genome assembly GCF_027925445.1 of Methylocystis bryophila. Lineage (NCBI taxonomy): Bacteria > Pseudomonadati > Pseudomonadota > Alphaproteobacteria > Hyphomicrobiales > Methylocystaceae > Methylocystis > Methylocystis bryophila. The sequence goes on along the minus strand of NZ_AP027149.1, from coordinate 3,318,147 downwards.
GTCGACGACCCCGATGCGGGCTTTCTCGGCGGGCACATAGGAGCCCGCCTGGGCGAGCAGCGCGATGAGCGCATTCTGGCGCAGGAAAGTGGATTTACCGGCCATGTTGGGGCCGGTGACCACGGCGATCTTGCCGCCCGAAAGCGCGCAGTCGTTGGGGGCGAAGAGCTTGCCGTTCGCCTTCAGCGCCGCCTCCACCACCGGATGGCGGCCCCCCTCGATCTCGAAGTCGAGCGAAGCGTCGACCGTGGGCCGGACCCAGTCGCGCCGCGCGGCGATCTCGGCCAGCGCGGCGATCCCGTCGAGCGTCGCGAAGGCTTGCGCGATGCGGCGAATTTCCGCCGTCTGCGCGAGGACCTCCTCGCTCAGGGCCGCAAACAGCGCCTCCTCGCGGGCCTGAGCGCGATCGCTCGCCTGCGCGATTTTCTGGTCGAGCTCGACGAGCTCGCGCGTCGTAAAGCGCATCGCGTCCGCCATTGTCTGGCGATGCGTGAACAGCTGGTCGAGCGGCGCCTTCAACAGGCGCTCGCCCTGGGCCTGCGGAACCTCGACGAAGAAACCGAGGAAATTATTGTGCTTGACCTTGAGCTGCCGCACACCCGCGGCTTCCGCATATTGGGATTGAAATCCCGCGACGACGCGGCGGCTTTCGTCGCGCAGGCCGCGCGCCTCGTCGAGCTCGGCGTCGACGCCCTGAGCGATGAAGCCGCCAGCGCGTCGATCGGCGGGCGGTTCGGGAACGAGGCTCTCCTTCAATCGACGCTCGAGCGCGGCGTCGGCGGCGGCGAGCGCCGCAAGCTCGCGGGCCACATGCGGCGGCGGCGGGAGCGTCGCGTCGGCGCTCGAGAGGAACGCCGCGATTTCTCGGGCGACGCAAAGGCCGGCGGCCAGGCCCGCGAGATCGCGGGGGCCGCCGCGTTGCAAGGAGAGCCGCGCCAGCGCGCGCACGAGGTCCGGCGCGCGCGCGAGCCGCTCCCGCAGCCCTTCGCGCGCCCGCGCCGCTTCGAGAAAGAATGCCACCGCGTCGAGGCGCGCACCGATCTCGGCCGGCTCGGTCGACGGGGCGCCGAGCCGCTCGGCGAAAGCCCGCGCGCCTGCGGGCGTCACGGTCAGATCGATAGCCTCGATGAGCGAGCCTTCGCGGCTTCCGGAGAGCGTTTGCGCAATTTCGAGATTGGCGCGCGTCGCCGCGTCGATCTCGAGGATCGGGCTGTCGCGGAGGCTCGTCGGCGGCGACAAGGCGGGGCGCTCGCCGCGCTGCGTGCGCTCGACGTAATGGATGGCGAGCGCGGCCGCGGCGATCTCCGCCGCGGAGAGCGCCCCGAAGCCTTCCAGCGTCGAGACGCGGAAGAAATCCATGAGGCGCCGCTCGGCCGCCGCCCCCGCCAGCGCCTCCCGGCCGACTGGACTTAACGGCGCTGCGCAGCCTTGAAGGAGCGCGCGCAGGCCGGGCTCGCGCGATAGCTCTTCCGCCAGGACGATCTCCCGCGGCTCCTGGCGGCAGAGCGCGGAGACGAGCTCCGCTTCGGCGCGTTCGCCCACCGTGAAGGCGCCCGTGGAGATGTCCACGCTCGCAAAGCCCCAGCGCCAGCCGCCGTCCTTGGCGCGAAGGCGGGACAGCGCGGCGAAGGCGTTGGGCCTTCCCGGATCGAGCAGGGCGTCCTCGGTGATCGTGCCGGGCGTGACCAAACGCACGACGTCGCGGCGCACGACCGACTTGGCCCCGCGTTTCTTGGCTTCGGCGGGGTCTTCGAGCTGCTCGCAGACGGCGACCCGGTGACCGAGCGCGATGAGCTTTTGCAGATAATCGTTGGCGCGCTCGACCGGCACGCCGCACATGGGGATATCCTCGCCGAGGTGCTTGCCGCGTTTCGTCAGCATGATGCCGAGCGCGCGCGCGGCGACGGCGGCGTCCTCGAAGAACAGCTCGTAAAAGTCGCCCATGCGGTAGAAGAGCAGGGAGTCCGGGTTCGCGGCCTTGATCTCGACGTATTGCGAGATCATCGGCGTCGCCGTTTTGACCGACGCGCCGTCGCGGCTTGCGCCGGCCTCGCCATCCTGCGGACATTTTGCGGGCCGATCCATATGCTCACGCTAGCAAGCTTCGCCGTGCGAAGCCACCGCGAGCCCACTCCAATAAGCGCGAAGCCCTATTGGGGCGCCCAGACCAATAAGCAGAGCGGGCACGCTCCCCAAACCCGGGCGCTTTGTCACAAAGGCCCGTCATCTTTTGCGAATATTCGCTCTAGCGCCGGAGGGGATTTTCTGGATAGGCTCGCGACCGGGATCTTAGCATGTCAGTCATGAGCCAAAGCCTAACATTAAAGAGGCTTACGGCCGCGCCGGAAGAGGGTCCGAAGCGCGATCGCCTGCCGTCGTCGCGCAAGCGGCAGGCGAGATTATTCGCTATCGTTCTGTTTATTCACGTGTTTCTCCTGTCCGCGCTCGTGGCCGTCGATTGGGTCTCTCGACCCCTGGCGCTGGTCGAGGAGGAAATCCCGGTCGAGGTCGTCACGGAGCCGCCGCCCGAGCCCGAGGCGCAGCAGCCCCCCGCGCAACAGGCCCAGGAGGAGCCAAAGCCCCCCGAGCAGCAGCAGCAGGAGAAGATCAAGCAGAAGCTCACGCTCGACGAAAAGCCCGCCTATGACGCGCCGCGGGCCGAGAACAAAGAGAAAGTCGAACGCGAGGCCCCCGACGAGGAAACGCGGGCCCAAAGGCAGGCGCGGCCCGACGAGCACACGGCCGAGAAGCCGGAGGAGCAGCCGCAGAAGCCTCAGCAGGAGATGCAGCAGGATCCGGGCGAGCAGCAGGGCGCGACGGACGCCGCCGAAGAGGACAAGCGCGAGGCGGAGATCACCAAGCAGGCGGCTCCCCGGCCGACGGAGACGCGCGAGTCGATGTTCGGCAAGCCGGACCCGAAGGCGGCGATCGGACCCAAGCAGAAATCCGTGGCGCAGCTCCTCGCCTCGCTCGAGCCGACTCCGCATTATCGGCTGGGCGGCGCGGCCAAGGTCGCGCCGATCTCCGGCGGCACGGCGGCGCCGACTTATTTTTCGGTCGTTTTGGGCTACATCCTGCGCAAGTTCCATCCCGGCGGCGGGCGTCAGGAGACGGGAAGCATCGTCTTCTTCGTGGACCCCAACGGCAATCTGATGCATCAGGCGCTGCGCAAATCCAGCGGCTCCTCGTCGCGCGACCAGGAAGCCCTCGCGGCGCTGCATCGGGCCCAGCCTTTCCCGCCCACGCCGACGGGAACCAGCATCGGCATGGTTTGGAACTATTGATCGAGGGCGCGCGGGGCGCGCGGCCGGCATAGGCGAAGCGCTTGACGCTGTCCTTTCACGCTGGCAAAGGACATTTGCTCCGGCAAGCCGGCCGGGTGGAAGAAATTCGACGCGGACGGAGGAATTACGTGACGCGCAAGAACTATCTCTTTACGAGCGAATCCGTTTCCGAGGGCCATCCGGACAAGGTCTGCGACCGCATTTCCGACGAGATCGTCGACGCCTTCTTCCGTGAGGGCGCGAAGGCCGGAATCGATCCTTACGCGATCCGCGTCGCCGCCGAGACGCTTTGCACCACGAATCGCGTCGTGATCGCCGGCGAGGTGCGCGGGCCGCACATGGCCTTCGAGCATGTGGAGGACATCGCCCGCGACGCGATCAAGGCGATCGGTTACGAGCAGGACGGCTTCCATTGGAAGAACGCCAAAGTCGAGGTGCTGCTGCACGAGCAGTCCGCCGACATCGCGCAGGGCGTCGACGCTGCGGGCAATAAGGACGAAGGCGCAGGCGACCAGGGCATCATGTTCGGCTACGCCGTGCGCGAGACCCCGGAGCTGATGCCGGCGCCGCTCTATTACGCCCATAAGATTCTGGAAGACCTGGCCAAAGCCCGCCACAGCGGCAAGGAGAAGGGCCTCGGTCCTGACGCCAAGAGCCAAGTGACGCTGCGCTATGAGAACGGCAAGCCGGTCGAGGCGACGCAGATCGTGCTCTCACATCAGCACACCGACGAGAACCTCTCGCCGCAGGACGTGCGCCAGCTCGTCGAGCCCTATATCAGAGCCGTGCTGCCGGCGGATTTCGTGACCTCCAAGACAGTCTGGCACGTCAATCCGACCGGCAAGTTCTTCATTGGCGGTCCCGACGGCGACGCCGGCCTCACGGGCCGCAAGATCATCGTCGACACCTATGGCGGCGCCGCGCCGCATGGCGGCGGCGCCTTCTCGGGCAAGGACCCGACCAAGGTCGATCGCTCCGCGGCCTATGCCGCGCGCTATCTCGCCAAGAACATCGTCGCCGCCGGTCTCTCCGACCGCGCGACGATCCAACTCGCTTACGCAATCGGCGTCGCCGAGCCTTTGTCGATCTATGTGGATCTGCACGGCACGGGGCAGGTCGCGGAGGACAAGATCGAGGCGGTGCTGCCGCAGATCATGCGGCTCACGCCGCGCGGCATCCGCGAGCACCTCAAGCTCAATCAGCCCATCTACGCGCGCACCTCGTCTTACGGCCATTTCGGCCGCAAGCCTGATGGCGACGGCGGCTTCTCCTGGGAGAAGACCGACCTCGTCGACGCGCTGAAGTCGCACTTCCGCTGACGGATCGGCGCGACGCTCGCCTTCCTGCAAACGCGCATGCGTTCAGGCGACTCCGCCTGAACGCAGCGTGGATTTAAGCGCTACGCTGGTGCGCCTGCGAGTCGGGAAGGAGATCGACGAAGGGGTCGTACGGTCCGTGGGTCAGAGGCATGGAGCCGAAGCTCCACTCGCGCTGAACCTCATGCACGTGGACGTCGCGCGCTCCGAGATTTCTCAAGATCTGCGTAGCCCGCCCTTCGCTCTCGGCGGTCGGGGTCTTTACCCACAGAACGAGCCCGCCCAGCCTCAGCTGTTCCCGGACACGCCGGGCATGCCGGCTGTGAATAGCGAGCGCGAGAATGGCGCCTAGGCCCGCGCCTATGCCCCCGAGCGCGACGGCCGAGGCGAGCGCGAAGGCGAGCGAGCCTCCCGTGGCGGATACGGCCCAAACCCCGGCGGCTCCGCCAATGTAGAGGGGAACGCCAATCAGTGCGGCCGTTCCTTCCACACGCGAGTCGCTGGAGACGAATTCCGTTTGCGGCGCGTCGCCGCTGTCCTCGATCTCCGAGACGCTGCGGAAGATGCGACCGAGGCCGCCTTTCGTTTTGGCGCCGGTTGCAAGCACGGATATCGCGGCCCCATTGAAGCCGGCGAGATCGAGCTCGTCCACCGCCGTCTCGAGCGTCTCTTCGTCGTCGAAGACGCCCACGGTTTCGCGCACCCAATATTTCTGCCCACCCCTGTCGGAACCCTCGGCGCGCTTCGCTTGCGGCGCGTCGGTGATCGACACGATTCTCGGCGGCTGCGGCGGCGCAGGCAGGATTTTTCGAATTTCACGCACGCCCTCGACGCCCAACAGGTCCTCGGCGCGAGACAGGGTTTCGTCGATAAGAATTCTGATCTGTTTCCCGTCGAGCCCGAGCCGCAAAAGCCTGCCGACGAGGACATTGACGTCGGCGCGGCCCTGACCCGTAAAGCGCGTCACGCCCTCGATGACTTGAGTGAGACGGCCGTCTTCGGCCGCCTCTGCGGCCGCCACGGCCTCCTGAGCTTCCGGCGTGTCCTCGACATATTTCGCGACTCGCCCTTGCGGCGCCTGATCGCGCAGAAACAGCAGCACATGGCCGATCGCAGCCCTCGCGATAGAGGCGTCCAGCCCTGCGGTGGCCATGAGGTTGTCGGTAAAGATCTGCATGGGAGCGTCTCCCTTTTTTCTGCATAGGTAAATATCGTAGGGCGAGGGAGCTTCAACCGAGGCGCCGGCGAGAAGAATTTTGCCCAAGAAGAATTTTGCCTATAAGCTAAGCGCAAGCTCGACCATTAAATCTGCGCAGACATAAAAGAGGCCCGCGACGGCGCTGTCGCGGGCCTTTTCGTCTCTATTCCCGAAGAAGATCTGTCGCGGCCGTCTCAGCTCGCCTTGCCGGCGTTTGTCGCGCCGGGGACTTCCACGAGCCGGCCGCTCTTCACGTCATAGATGTAGCCGTAGATCGGAATATTGCGGGGCGCGAGCGGGTGCTGGCGGATGCGTCGCACGTCATCCTCGACGCTTTCTTCTTGTTTCTTGATCGTGTGCCATTTGATGAAACGGCCGGCCACGCAGCCGCCGCCGTGCTGAGGATTCGACCAGGTCTTGCCGTCGAAGGAAGCAGTCGCGAGACTGTCGGCGAGAAGCTCGCCCATCACCTCGTCGCAGAAGAGCTCCATGCCGCAATCGGTGTGATGGATCACGAACCATTCCACGGTGCCGAGCAGCTTATGCGAAATCACGAGCGAGCGGATTGCGTCGTCGGTGGCGCGTCCGCCCGCATTGCGGATCACATGCGCGTCGCCCTCCGCAAGCCCGGCGTATTTCGCCGGATCGAGCCGCGCGTCCATGCAGGTGAGGATCGCGAATCGACGCGCCGGGGGCAGGGCGAGCTCGCCCTTCTTGCCGAATTCGGCGACATATTTGGCGTTGGCGCCCAGCACTTCGTTCAATACTGACATTTTGACCTCCCCCTCCCGCAGCCTTCGCGCCGCAGCTTTTTGGGCCGGGGAGGATTTAGCGTCGCTTTGGCGTTCGTCCACCGGACTTAGTCACACCCGCGCTGCGTTTCTCCCAAATTGATCGCCGGCGGGCGTTTCCGCTAGTGGTCCCCGTATTGCTTGCCGATGCCGCAATGACCTCTTTCTCCGATCGCGATCACACGGGGCTTGCGCTGCTTCGAGCCGCGGCGCGCGTCGGCCGCGCGCCGTCGGAAGCCGATTTCGTCGAACTCGAGTTCTGGCGGGAGCGCGTTGAAGCCGGCGCCCTGGAAGCGCTGTCCCCCTCGCGAGCCTGGCCCGAAATCGCCGAATGTCTGATGGCGCGCGCGCCTGCGCGATCGATGCAATTGCTGCGCGACTGCGGGGCTCTCCGCCGTCTGCTTCCCGAGGTTGAGGCGCTGTTTGGCGTGCCGCAGATCGCGGAAGGCGACGTGAACGCGGATCTCGGCGAGCTCCTCATGAACGCGCTGTCGGAGGCGGCGCTCTGCGGCGCCCCGCTCCCCGTGCGTTTCGCGCTCATGGTCATGAATGTCGGCAAGTCGGATTCGCCGCGAGAGCATCTTCCCGTGCATTACGGGCATATCGAGCGCGGGCGCCCGCGCATCGAGGCGATCTGCGCGCGATTTGAGGCGCCCGAAGACTGCCTGGACCTCGCCTTGCTGGCGCTCGCCGAAGGCGAGCGCGTGCATCGCGTCTCACGCGTGCGCGCCGGACCCGTCGCCGCCATGCTTGAGCGATTGGGCGCCTTCGACGAGCGCTCTCTTTTCGACGCCTTGATGACGGTGTGCGCTTGCGATTTTCGCGCTTACCAAGGCCGGGCCGGCCAGGCCTATCCGAAAGCGGCGATCCTTGCCGCGGCGCTCGACGCTTGCCGCCAAGTGGCAGAGCCGGCCGGGGCCGAGGCGACAGCCCTGCGCGCCAAGGCGATCGCAAACGCCTTCGCGTCGGAGCGCTGGTCTGAGAGCATGGATTAAGTCTCTTCGCCGGCCCCCTCCCGTACCCTCCCCCGCTTCGCGGGAGAGGGGCGGTAAGCATTGCGCAAGATGTTGATGACGCCCCGAATCTGACTCCCTCTCCCGCCATAGGGCGTCCAAAGACGCCCGTCATTCGACGGGCTATGGCGGGCGAGGGCAGGGGAGGGGGCTCCTCTCTCGCTGTCGCTACGTGCTAGGTTAGGTCCGATATGGAGGTCGCCACTTGAGCACGAACGAATCTCTCAGCGCTCGCTGCTGCGTCGTCGGCGGCGGGCCGGCCGGCATGATGGCGGCCTTTCTTCTGGCCCGCGCCGGCGTCGATGTCGTCCTGCTCGAAAAGCACGCGGATTTTTTCCGCGACTTTCGCGGCGACACCATCCACCCTTCAACGCTCGAGCTTTTCTACGAGCTTGGACTGCTGGATGAATTCTTGACGCTTCCGCACAGCAAGGCGCGCGAGATCACGGGTTTTGTCGGCGAGGAAAAGATTCCGGTCGCGGATTTCACGCATCTGCCGACTCACTGCAAGTTCATCGCGCTCATGCCGCAATGGGACTTCCTGAATTTCCTGGCGGAGAAGGGGAAGCGCTATCCCTCCTTGCGGCTGCTCATGGGCGCCGCGGCCGAGGACCTCATTCTCGAAGACGACCGCGTCGTCGGCGTGCGCGCGACGCAAGGCGGAAAGACGCTCGACATACGCGCCGATCTGACGATCGCCGCCGATGGGCGCCACTCGACTCTGCGCGAGAGCGCAGGGCTGGAGCGCATCGACTTCGGCGCGCCGATGGACGTGCTCTGGTTCCGCCTGGCGCGCCGCGAGGATGATCCGCACGAGCCCTTGGGCCGTTTTGCGAAAGGCCACATCTTGGCTCTCATCGACCGGAACGAGTACTGGCAATGCGGCTTCGTCATCCCCAAGGGCGGGCGCGAGGCGCTCGAGGGTCAGGGCTTAGAGGCTTTGCGCCATGAAATCGCGCGGGCCGCGCCATTCCTTGCCGATCGCGTGGACACGATCAAAAGCTGGGACGACGTCAAGCTGCTGTCCGTCGCGCTGGATCGGCTCCGCTGCTGGAGCCGGCCGGGGCTTTTGTTCATCGGCGACGCGGCGCACGCCATGTCGCCCGTCGGCGGCGTGGGCGTTAATCTCGCGATCCAGGACGCGGTCGCCGCCGCCAATCTTCTGGCGGAGCCGCTACGGCGCGGTCCGGTCGGGCCCGATCTGCTTGCCGCCGTGCAGCGGCGACGCGAATGGCCTGTGGGCGTAACGCAGTCCGTGCAGCGCTTCATCCAGAACCGGATTATCGGCACGGTCCTGGGAGGCGCGGAGATCGGGACCCTTCCGCTTCCGCTGCGGTTCTTGCGGGACTTTCCGCTTTTGCGCCGACTTCCCGCGCGGCTCATCGGTCTCGGCGTCCGCCCGGAGCACATCCGGTCGCCTGAGGCGCCGCCTACGGGGCGAGGGCCGGGGTGAGGCGCTGGGCCGCCCCGATTGCCGCCGCTTAAGCAATCTTCCGCAAGCGCCTATATCTACCCCATGTCGCACCCCTTCTTCAGTTTACACACGCATGGGTTCCTGCGCGCAGCCGTCTGCGCGCCGCGCGTCGCCATCGCCAACCCGCGCGCCAATGCGGCGGAAACGCTCGCGATGGCGAAGCGGGCGGCGGAGCAGGGCGCCTCGCTCGCGCTGTTCCCGGAGCTGGGCCTCTCGGCTTACGCCATCGACGATCTCTTGCAGCAGGACGCGCTGCTCGAGGCTGTCGAGACGGCCCTCGCCGATCTGCTTGAGGCCTCCAAGAACCTCAACCTCATCCTCGCCGTCGGCGCGCCGCTGCGTCACAAGGCGCGGCTCTATAATTGCGCGGTGCTGATGCTGCGCGGGACGATCCTCGGCGTCGCGCCAAAAAGCTATTTGCCGGGCTATCGCGAGTTCTACGAGAAGCGGCATTTCGCGCCGGGCGTTCACGTCGCGGGCGAGGAGATCGACGTCGCAGGCGTCCGCGCGCCCTTCGGGGCGGACCTCGTCTTCGTCGCGGAGGACTTCCCAAACCTCGCAATCCACGCGGAGATTTGCGAAGATCTGTGGACGCCGATCCCGCCCTCGGCGCGCGCGGCCATGGCCGGGGCGAGCGTGCTGCTCAATCTCTCCGCGAGCAACGCCATCATCGGCAAGTCGGACGTCCGCCAGACTCTATGCGCCTCCCAATCGGCGCGCTGTCTCTCCGCCTATCTTTATTCGGCGGCGGGAGAGGGAGAGTCGACGACCGATCTCGCCTGGGACGGCGAGGCGCTGATCTACGAGCTCGGCGTACAGCTCGCCAAGGCCGAACGCTTCGCAAAGGAGCCGCCGCTCGTCCTCGCCGACGTCGATCTCGGGCGCATCGCCGCCGAGCGGTTGCGGCAGACGAGCTTCGGCGACTGCGCCGACGCCGAAGCGAAAACGAAACGCTTTCGCGAGATCCGCTTCGCTTTGGTCGCGGAAACGAAGGATTGGGGGTTCGTTCGCGAAATCCCGCGCTTCCCCTTCGTGCCGGACGACGAGGCGCGCCTCTCGGAGCTCTGCTTCGAGGCCTTCAACATCCAGGCGCATGGGCTCGTCCAGAGATTGCGCGCGACCGGCTTGAAAAAGCTCGTCATGGGCGTTTCGGGCGGACTCGACTCGACGCAGGCGCTGCTCGTCGCGGCGACCGCGACGGACCGACTCGGCTGGCCGCGCGAGAATGTGCTCGCCTACACGCTACCTGCATACGCGACGAGCGCACGCACGCGCGCCAACGCCTGGGCGCTGATGCGGGCGCTCGGCGTCTCGGCGCAGGAGATCGACGTCACGCCTGCCTGTCAGCGCATGCTTGAGGACATCGGCCATCCGGCGGCGAAGGGCGAGGCCGTCTACGATCTGACATATGAGAACGTGCAGGCGGGCGCGCGCACCTCGCTGCTCTTTCGTCTCGCCAATCGTCATGAGGCGCTCGTTCTCGGCACGGGCGACCTTTCCGAGCTCGCGCTCGGCTGGTGCACCTATGGCGTCGGCGATCAGATGTCGCATTACAACGTCAACGCCTCCGTCCCCAAGACGCTGATTCAGCATCTCATTCGCTGGTGCGCGCGCGAGGCGCGCTATGGCGCGGGGACCGTCGCGGCGCTGCACGACATATTGGAAACCGAGATCTCCCCTGAGCTGGTGCCGTCGGGAGCGGGCGCGCCGCAGCGCACCGAGGATTTCGTCGGGCCCTATGCGCTGCAGGATTTCAATCTGTTCTATGCGACGCGTTACGGCTTCTCGCCCGCCAAGATTGCTTTCCTCGCCTATCACGCTTGGCGCGACGCCGGCGCGGGGCGCTGGCCCGCCGGCATCGCCGCCGATAAGCGCGTCGCCTATGATCTGCCGGACATCAAGCGCTGGCTCGGCGTGTTTCTGCGCCGTTTTTTCCAGACGAGCCAATTCAAGCGTAGCGCCTTGCCCAACGGCCCGAAGGTCTCCTCCGGCGGGTCGCTCTCGCCGCGCGGGGATTGGCGCGCGCCGAGCGACTCTGACGCCACCGCCTGGCTTGCCGATCTCGAGCGCATCCCGTGACGGGGGGCAACGGGCTCGACTTCGGCGCGCGCGCCGAGACGCTCGCAAGGGTCTGGCTGCGGCTGAAGCTCTACAAGATTCTGGCGCGTCGCTATCGCGTCAAGGGCGGCGAGATCGACATCGTCGCGCGGCGGGGCGACGTCGTCGCCTTCGTGGAGGTGAAGGCGCGCGCCGAGATGGATGCGGCGCTCATCGCGATCACGCCGCAAAAACAGCGTCGTCTGCGCGTGGCCGTCGCGCGCTGGCTCAGCCTCAATCCTTGGGCGGCGCGCTATACGCTGCGCGCCGACGCGATCTTCGTCGCGCCGGGACGCTTGCCGCAGCATGTCGAGGATGTGATGAGCCTCGAACGAGCGACATCGCCCTAACCTGAATAGGGCGCGCGCAGGAGCCCGTCGGCGATGAGCTTGGGCGGAGGAACGGGGCTGATCCGTGAGAGGACCGCCTCGACGGCGTCGATCGACGCCGGCTTCGTCAGATGCGCGTCGAAGCCGGCTTGCCGCGCGCGGCGTCGATCTTCCGTCCGTCCCCAACCTGTCAGCGCAATGAGAAGAAGCTCATGACCATGCGCGGCTCGAATGCGACGCGCCGTCTCGTAGCCGTCGAGCCCGGACATGCCGATGTCGCAGAAGATCGCGTCAGGCCTGAAGTCGTCGATAGCGGCGATTCCGGAATGGCCGTCGCGAGCGACACGAACGATCGTTCCTAAGCTCTCCAGCAGAAAGGAGAAGCTTCCGCAAGTCTCGCGATCGTCGTCGATGACGAGAACGCGCGCCCACCGATCGGCGTCGCTGCGCTTTGGCGCCGCCGCCCTCATATTTTCAGAAGATTGGGTCGTCGGGCCGTCCCACTGCGGCAATCGAACGACGAATTCGCTCCCGCATCGGGGCCCTGGGCTATGCGCCTCAATGCGCCCCCCGTGCAGCTCGACAAGCTTGCGCGCCAAAGCGAGGCCGATGCCAAGACCGCCTTGCGGCGAGTCCGCGCCGTCCCGAACTTGCATAAAGAGTTCGAACACCTGTGACAGCGTCTCGGCGGCGAGACCGACGCCATTGTCACGCACGCGAAAGACGATCTCGTCGGCTTCGAGCGCCGCTTCGATCTCGATCAACCCGTCGGGCGGCGTGTATTTCACTGCGTTGTCGATCAGATTTACCGCGATCTGCGTCAGGCGCACCGCGTCGCCGAACACCCACAGCGGCGCGCTCGCTACCTTCGTTTTCACGCGATGGGTCTTTTTTTCGATCAGCGGCCGACAGGACATCAAGGCGTCGCGCACGATCGCCACCATGTCGGTCTTCTCTTTTCGCAGCTCGATCTTGCCGTATCGAATGCGGCTGATCACGAGCAGGTCGTCGACAAGCCGGACGAGATGGTCGGTCTGACGTTGGATCATATCCACGAGCACGGAGTCGGGATCGTCGGGAGCACGCCTCCTCTGCAAGACGAGCGCGGCGTTGTGGATCGGCGCGAGTGGATTGCGTAGCTCGTGGGCGAGCGTTGCGATGAATTCGTTCTTGCGCATGTCGGCATCGCGCAGTGCCGTCTCCGAGCGCTTGCGAATGGTGATGTCGCTGGCGGCGCCGAACCACTCGGAGATCTCGCCCTGCTCGTTTAGAATCGGCACGGCGCGCGAGGATGTCCATCCGATCTCTCCGTCCGCCAGCCGGACGCGATGCTCCAGCTGGAAGATGCTTTTGGTCCGGATCGCTTCCGCTATGACTCCGAGAACCATGGCCCGATCCTCGTCCGGAATGTATTTCTCCAGCCATTCTTCGGTCTCGGCTTCCTCGAGAAGGTCGCGCCCCTGAAGGCGGATCTTTTTCCAGTCCGGACTCATGCTGTAGATGGTTTCGGAGCTCGCGGTCAGGAGAGCGCGAAGACGTTCCTCGCTGGCGCGCAAAGCCGCCTCCGCCTCCTTCAGCGCCGTGACGTCGCGCGCGACGCCGACGACGCCGACCACGGCGCCCGCCGCGTCGCGCAAGGGACTTTTTGTCGCGCGAAAGATGCGAGCCGGCTTGCCCGGTGTCGTGAAGGCTTCCTCGAACGTCTCCGCCTGGCCTCCATTCATGATCCGCCGATCATTGGCCTGTATGCGCGCGACCTCTTGCGGATCGTGGCGCCATTCCGCCTCGCTGCGCCCCAGCACCTCAGCGGCCGATTTGCCGATCGTCTCCAGCGTCGCAGAATTGGCCATGAGCATTCGACATTCGACATCCTTGGCGAATATCGGATCCGGCATCGATTCGATGATCCCCTGCAAGAGCATGGTTTTTTGCTGCAACGCCTGCTGACTGCGCTTGCGCTCAGTGATGTCGCGGCTCTGCGTTGCAAGGCCGACAGGCTCTCCCTCAGAGTCGAAAAGGAGAAAGGCGTCGTGGATCATCCAGATCGCTTCGCCGGTATCGAGGCGCCGGAAGCGCGTTTCGGTTTCGGCTCGGCCTTCCCTGAGGACGCGCGGCAAAAACTCATTCAGGATGAAATCCTGATCCTCGGGAAAAAACAACGCCTGCACCGGCGTTTCGACGAAACGCCGGTGGTCGTCGAGCCCCACGAGACGACGTCCGGCCGCGTTCACGTAGAAGGGCCGGAAGCTCAGGTCGCACATGAGGATGAACAACGGGCTGCCGTCCGCCAAGGCTTTGAAGAAGGACGGTTCGTTGGGGAACATGGTCATGGTCTGATGACGCCTTGAACCTCGGATCGAGCCAGCCCCGGACGCCTCTCTCATCGAGAACTCTGGCGCCGATATGACTGCAGCGCCGACCTCTCCTGCCGCGGGCAAAGCGTCTGCGCCCTTCGCCCGCGTCATGCCGATCGCCATCGATCAGCATGGTCTCGAAAAGAAGATTCTTTATGAACGAGGATCCTGGCCAACGCGGCACCTTCAGGAAGCTACCCAGGAAAGGCAATTAGGAATTGTACTCAGTCTTGCGGCGTTCGTTAGCGAAGAGCGCCGAACCAGGTCCGCGCCGATCCCGATTTCAAGGTGATTGGGCCTATGACGCTGCGTTCAATGTTCCTTTGAAAGGCGCGGTCTTCGCGGAACGCCTCTCATATGTCATCGCGCCGGACGGCGGGATCCTTTACGTCTATTTGGACGAGAATTCGCATAGCCACAGCGTCGACACGCTGGCGACGGTGCGCAAGTGGCGAGACGAGCATCCGAGGTGACGCGTCGCTCGCCACACAGCGAGGGCGCCGGGTCGAGCGGCCAAAGGGATTTAAGCGGCCCTTCTGTTGCTGAGGCGCCACAGGCGCCGGGAAAAGCGAGTCGGACATCGCATTTTGCGCTTTCTAGCATTTAACAGCAGAGCGAGCTCCAGTAGTGTCAAGCGGTCTAATCGTTCGAATCTCGCGGAGCCTGTTTCATGCGCAAGAGACTTAACGCGAGTGTGGCGTCTGTCGCGCTGCTTGCGGCTGTGGCTCCCGTCCACGCCCAGCAGGCGCCGAGCAACGCCGAGCTCTATCAGATGCTGCTGGAGCTCAAGGCCAATCAACAAAAGCTGCGTGAGGAGAACGCTCGGACCAAGACCGAGAACGAACGCATGCGCGCCGAGCTTGCGGAAGCGCGCCGCAAGCTTGCGCAGCAGCAGCGCGGCGCGCGGCCGGTCGAGCCGCCGCCCGTCGTGATCGCAAGCCCCGCGCCGGCGCCGGTCGCTGCTGTTCCGGTCACGGGGATGGCCCTTACGTCGCCTCCGCTCGCAGCTCCCGTCGCGCTGGTCGTGCCGGCATGGGATCTTCCGGCGGTGTCGCGGCCGAACGGCAAGTTGGAAGGCGCCGCGGGCTACGACACAGGGCATGGCGCTGGCTACGCCGCCGGGGCCTTCACCGTGCCTCTCGGCCGCTCCTTTGGCGCGCAGCTCGACGCCATCACCGGCGGGGTGGGATCGACGGCTTTCTATGGCGCCGCCGGTCACGCCTTCTGGCGCAATCCGGCGATCGGCCTCATAGGCCTCTATGGCAGCTTCGCGGAAAACACCTCCGCCAGCAGCCCGTTCATTCCGGCTAGTCGGGCTTACGTCAAGGCCGGCGGCACGATGGAGGCCTATCTCGGCCCGGTCTCGATCGAAGGCGTCGGGGGCTGGGAGACCGGCGGGCCGCGTAACAATTGGCTTTGGGACTTCGGCGCCGCCGGGCGCAAGAATCGTCCCTTCGATCAGATCGACCTCGCGCTCTACCCGACCGAGGACTGGCGCGTGAGCGCGGGCCATCGCTACACGCAGGGCATTCATATCGCCACTGCGAAGACCGAATTCCAATTGCCCTATGCCGCTTACCATAATCTCGCTGTTTTCGTCGAAGGCAACGTCGGCCAGCACAACTTCCGCTCGGTCATGGCCGGCCTGAAGGTCTATTTCGGCGACGACAAGACGCTGATCCATCGTCACCGCGAGGACGATCCGCCGATCTTCCTGGGTGAAGAACATCAGGCGGCGTCGTTTGTCCCGCGGCCAAATCTGCAGCGCAACGTGCAGAATTTCGTGGTCGCGCAGGTGCTGCAAAGTTCGAGTTCAAGGGCAGGGGCTACGGGCGCCACGGGTCCGACCGGCCCGACAGGCCCTACGGGTCCGACGGGCGCAGGGGGTCCGACCGGCCCAACGGGTCCGACAGGCGCGGGGGGGCCGACCGGCCCAACGGGTCCGACAGGCGTAGGGGGTCCGACCGGCCCAACGGGTCCGACAGGCTTAGGGGGTCCGACCGGCCCAACGGGTCCGGCAGGCGCAGGGGGGCCGACCGGCCCAACGGGTCCGACAGGCGTAGGGGGGCCGACCGGCCCAACGGGTCCGACAGGCGCAGGGGGACCGACAGGCCCAACGGGTCCGACAGGCTTAGGGGGGCCGACCGGCCCAACGGGTCCGACAGGCGCAGGGGGACCGACAGGCCCCACGGGTCCGACCGGCGCCACGGGCCCAACCGGGGCGGGCGGCAGCACGGTGGCGGTCTATGAAGGCAACGGGGCGCCGACGAGCACGAGCTTGCCGTTTGGAAGCCTGTACTACAATTACGGCAACTTGGGGCTGTATGAGAATACAAGCTCCGGATGGACGGAAATCGCCACCGCGAACCCCGGCAGTTTTTACTTCGCCAACGTTGTGAATAGCTCCCTCTACTCCCTCTCGCCGGGTGGTTTCCCGACCTCGGCGACAGGGACCCAATATCAGGTGGTCGGCACCAATCCCGGTGCTAATGGCGGCGCCGGTTCCGCCCTGGCGGGGACAGCCCTGTATGAAGCAAGCTCGAGCGGGGCTTGGGTGTGGGTCGGAAACATCGGGCCTCAAGGCACCGGAGTTCCTTAGTTTTTTCGTGCCTCGGCGGCGCGGCGCGCGTCCAGCGGAGCGACATCTCGAGCGGCTGAGCTCTCGTGCGAGTGGGACGACCGCACGGCCAGTTTCTTCAGCCGCTGGAACACCTGATCGCTAGCCCGAGTCATTTGTTCGTGATAGTGTCTAGAAAGTAACGACAATTTGGTTTTCCCGCATTCTGCGGGAATTAAAGCGTATGATCCATGCGCATTTTGAGGGAGTGAAAAACCATGGCAGAGCCGTTTGTCGGTCAAATCCTTCTCGTAGGATTCAATTTCGCCCCGGTCGGCTGGCATTTGTGCGACGGGACGCTTCTACAGATCTCTCAGTACCAGGCCCTATTCGCGCTGCTCGGCACCTATTATGGCGGCGACGGAGTGTCCACTTTCGGGCTGCCCGACCTGCGTAGCCGCGCGCCTCTCGGCATGGGCCAGGGCAATGGCCTGTCGCCTTACACGATCGGCGAAATGACGGGCGTGGAAAGCGTGACTCTTCTGGTGAACCAGATGCCCCAGCATAACCACCTCATCAACGCCGATAACGCTCCTGCTGCAGCGGTGGCCAAGCCAACCAACAATTACCTCGCCGCCGGCTCCGCCAACGGTAAGCCGGTCGAAAACTACTCCGCGGCGTTGACATCGCCGACGACACTGAACTCGAACGCCGTCACCCCTGCCGGCGGCAACTTGCCACATACGAACATCCAGCCGGTGTTGGCCATGAACTACATCATCTCGCTGACAGGCATCTACCCCGCACACAGTTGACGAGCGACCCGATCAACGGCGATGCGCGAAACCGCTTCTTCCCGCGGGCCTTTGCGCCTAGGGCCCGATATCGAAACGGACGACCTGAGCTAGACTGGCGCCGCGCCTGACGCGGCGCGATCGGCTCGGCGGCAAGCTAGATCATGCTGCGTTCAGGCGGAATCGCCTGAACGCAGAAAACGTGATCGATTCCGAAAGTTTAGAGCGCGATTTGTGCGAAAAACCGGTTTCGACTTTTTCGCATCGCGCTCTAGGGTGAACAATTCATTCCCTCACGTTCAATCTTGCACCGACGAAATGGGAGCGTCGCCGTTTCGCTTCGCGCGCAATGGCGGAGTTGATATTCTCATACGGGATTCGGGTGATTGCTTCGGTTCGCGCCGCCTCTCTTGTCCCCCAAGGCCCGTCGCGTGTGACGGGCGTCAGGAGACGGCCTTGGCGGGGGAGGGGATGTGGGAGCGCGCCAACTTTGAGTCATCCCGCGCCCCCCACCCCAACTCTCTCCCCGCAAGGGGGGAGGGGAGGCGCGCCACGAACCAATCAGGCGGAAACCGTATCATTCGGCATGACACTGCGCGTGTAAGGCCGTGAGAGAGAGACGATGGCGGCGGCAAAGCGTATCTGCCTCAATATGATCGTCAAGAATGAGATCCGGAGCCTCGATCGTAGTCTGCGCGCGGTCGCGCCCTTCATCTCGTGCTGGGTCATCGGCGACACGGGCTCCACCGACGGCACGCAGGATTTCATCAGGTCGTTTTTCGCGGCGCGCGGAATCCCCGGCGAATTGCATTGCTTTCCCTTCGTGGATTTCGAACAGGCCCGCAATCAGGCGCTCGACCACGCCTACGCCTCGCCGCTGGAGTTCGATTATCTGCTGTTCGACGACGCCGACATGGAAGTCGTCGTCGAGGACATGGACTTCCGCGCCAAGCTCGATTCGCCCGGCTATATGCTTCAGACCAGAGGCGGCGTCAGCTATTGGGTCACGCGCCTTGCGCGCCGCGATTCCGGCGCGCGTTACCACGGCGTCACGCATGAGTATCTCGACGTGCCTGGCGGAACCGGGCGGCTCGACGGCGTCTGGATGCTCGATCACGCGACCGGCTCGAACCGCGTCGAGAAATTCGAGCGCGACATCCGTCTGCTGCGGAAGGGGCTCGAGGCCGAGCCGGATAATGCGCGCTACCAGTTCTATCTTGCCGAGTCCTTTTTAAATTCCGATCGCCCCGCCGAAGCCGCCGAGACCTATGCGAAACGCATCGCCATGGGCGGATGGGCGGAGGAAGTCTGGTATTCGAGATTGCAGCGCGCCCGCTGCTTTTGGCGCATGGGGGAAGAAGCAGGTTTCTTGCGCGAGGCGGTCGCCGCCTTCGATCAGCGGCCGCGTCGCGCCGAGCCGCTCTACGACCTTGCTCGCTTTTACCGCCAGCGCGGCATGAACGAAGCGAGCATGCTCTTCGCCGAGGCGGGGCTGAGGGTGAAGCGCCCAGCGCAGGACGTCCTTTTCATCGAGGATTTCGTCTATCGATTCGGACTCGCTGAGGAATATTCGATCGCCGCCAATTATGCGCAAGATCCGCAGCGCAAGGAGCGTGGCTTCTCCGCCTGCGACTGGCTCGCGCTCAATCGCCAGGCGCCTGAGAGCTCGCGCAGCCTCGCGCGGCGAAACCTGCAATTTTACGCCGAGCCCGCGGTCGCCTCCATGCCGTCCTTCTCTTGGCGGCGGCTCCAAGCTCCGCCGCGACAACAAGAGCGCGGCGCGCGCGTTTGCGTCGCGCGTCACGGCGAGAAGGTCGTGGGGCTCTGGACCGACGGGGAGAGCGACTTCCTGCTGGAGTTCGATGAGGCGCTTGAGGTCATTGGCTGCAAGGAAATCAGAGGCGCGCTCGATCCGGCGATGAACAAGCAATCCGTTCGCGAAGCCCACTTAGCGTTTTTTGCCTGGGGCGGCGCGCTTTGGCGGGTGGCGTTCTCGCCCGCGGCGACGCTCGCGCGCATCGTGGAGGGCGAGACTTGCGGTTTCGCCGATTTGCGCGGACTCTCGAACTCGGGACGAGACGCGCGACAATGCGAATGGGCGCCGGTCGCGCAGGGTGAGCTGCTGCGTTTCGTTGTGAGCTACGATCCGATAATCGTCGCCGACTCCACTGGGCGCGAAATCGCGTCGATTGGTGCGCCGCTCGCCTCGGACGGCTTTCGCGCGGCGTCGCAATTCACGCCATTGAATGGCGGCTGGCTCGGGCTCGTATGCGAAGCGATCGAGGCAGGGCCCAACGAAGAGTCGACGCATTACCATCGCTTCGTCTGGCTCAACGCCATGTTCGTGCTTCAAGGCGTGAGCCGGCCGTTCTATCTTGAAAGCCGGGGCAGGGAGCGCGTCACAGGGCTCTGCGCGCATCCCGACGGCAAGCGGCTGGTTCTCTCTTTCGTCGCCAACGACGGCGAGTTGCGGCTCGCGACAGTCCTGGCGCAGGAGGCGGCGAGCCAGCTTCTTCCTGCTGCAACCTACGCCGCGGAGAGCTTTCGGCATGAGGACCGGCGATCCGCTCTCGCCGATCGCTGAAAGCATCATTGCTCAGTTCGCATTTCCGGTTTCAGCAGAGCGCGAACGCGCGCGATCAGGTCGTCCAGCGTAAACGGCTTGCGCAGGACCTCGATATTCAGCGCCATCCACAGAGTCTCCAGCGATTTGTCGGCATATCCGGTGATGAACAGAACTGGCAGATCCGGCTGTTTAGCGCGGGCGCCCTCGGCGACTTGGCGTCCGTTCAAGCCGGGCAGTCCCACATCGGTGATCAGCAAGTCCAGCGGCGCGCGCTCTTCCGCCGTCCGCAAGCCGGCGACGCCATCGGCCGCCTCGAGCGCTTCGCAGCCGATCTCCTTGAGCGCGTCGACGATTTGAGCGCGCACCTCCTCCTGATCCTCGACGATCAGAATTCGGCGACGATGGCCGAGCGGGACCGCGACGCAGCTCTCGGTGGCCTCCCGCCGTGTGTCGGCGTAACCGGCGGGCGCATCATTTCTCGGCAGATAGACGCGTACCCGCGTTCCTTCGCTGGGAGCGCTCTCGATGCGCACAAATCCCCCGGACTGCTTGATGAAGCCGTAAACCTGCGAAAGCCCCAGTCCCGTTCCGCGGCCGAAGCGCTTCGTCGTGAAGAAGGGCTCGAAGGCGTGGCTGAGAATGTTTTCGCTCATGCCGGTTCCGGTGTCGCGCACTTCGATCTCGACATAGTCGCCAGCGTCGAGGCCCGGTTCCAGCTCATCGGTCGAAAAGGCCCGGTTCGCGGTCGTGATAGAGAGCGCTCCGCCTTGCGGCATGGCGTCGCGCGCATTGATCGAAAGATTGAGAAGAGCGCTTTCCAGTTGCGAGGGGTCGCAAATGACGCCCCGAACGCCTTTTCCCAGGCGCAGCTCGAGATCGATCTCAGGACCCAGCGTGCGCCGGAGCAACTCCTCGAGCCCGGCGACGAGCTGATTGGGATCGAGCTGGCGAGGCAGCAACGTCTGCCGTAGCGAGAACGCCAGCATGCGGTTGATGAGGCTCGACGCTGTCCTCGACGCTTTTGCGATGGCCGCGAGCGCAGGCTTGATGTCCTGGCCTTCTCCTTGCGCTATCAGACGCTCGATCGAATTGTGCGAGGCCGTGATCACCTGCAGAAGATTGTTGAAGTCGTGGGCGATCCCGCCCGTCAGCTGCCCCAGCGCCTCCATTTTCTGCGCATGGGCGAGCTGTTCCTGGCTCGCGCGCAGCGCCGCATTGGCGCGACGCAGCGCGTCGACCGACGGCAGCGCCAGGAAGCCGGGCAGCCCCCACCAGAGGGCCATCGCCGTGAATATTGAAGCGACGGCCGTCGCCGCCTTGACGAGGCCCTGCAATCTGTAGAGCGGCGCCCAGAGGGTGATCACGTCGAGCCAATGCGTGGCTCCGCACAGCAGGATGAAGGCGGCGAAGAGCCACAGCATGGGCCGAAGAACGAGATCGCCGCGTTGTCTTCCGACGACGACGAGCGTGAGAGGGATGGAAAAATAGGCGAGAGCGATCATCGTGTCCGAGACCGCATAGAGCCATATCAGGCCCGGCTCCCAAAGCAGGCAAAATCCATGGGGCTCCAGTCCGGACGCGCCCGAAAGCCACTCGCTCAATGCGGATAACACGTAAAACCCCCAATTGCGCTTGAGCAGGCCCTCGAAAAATGCGAAGCGGTTTTCCGAGCAGGACATGCTCTCAGTTTTTGATTTGGCGCTTAGTCCTTTTCGATCGCGTGATTCCCTGCGACCGGGACGCTCTCTTACGACGCTCGCCGCGTCGGCCGAGTCTATAGCTCCAGCGCCTCGTCGAGCGCGCGACAACCCGGCGAGCAGTTCTAAGCGCTCTCAAATCAAGTCGGGAAGCGGGCCGCCGAATGCAAGAGGAATAGCCTGTCCCGCGACGCGACGCCGCGGCGGCGCTGACACGCCTTCGCCCAGCTTTTTACCGTCAAGCCCGTATCGAAGGCGCAGCAAAGCCAGCTGACTATCTACCTCTTTTGCGTACTCAGTGCATAGGGGTTTCGATTTCCTGAATCCGGCGATTGATGGCGACCGTCCTTTTTGCCTGCGCCAAGTGTATGGGCGCTTCCAGCATTCCGCCCCAGGGGGCGGCGACGACGCCTTTGCCGATGTTTCCTGGCAGGCCAAAGATGTCGATTATTCTTTGATCGCGCGCGACCTCGTTGGCGGTCGGACGGAATATGTCGTTGGCGATGTTGATCTGAGTCGGATGGATCAGCGTTTTACCATCAAATCCGAATTGTTGCCCTTGCCGGCACTCCGCTTCGAACTCGGCGGCGATCGCCTTATTCTCATCCTCGCTTTTGTCTTTGCCGATGAATTTGTTGAAGACGCCGTCCAGAACGTGCAAGTCATTATCGCGCGCGGCGATCACGAGCTGGGCGAGCGCATATTGAAGCGGCTCCCGCCGCGGCGCGTCGAGAGCCCGCATTTCCTTTCGGATGTCATTGGCGCCGAAGACCAGGGTCGTGAGGCGCGAACACGGCTCCCTTCCGATGGCGGCGATTCTGGGGAGGGCGCCGTTGAAGCAGGCGACCGTCTCCGCCATGACCCAGAGCTCGGTGTGCGGGGGAGCGGCTTTCATCGCGGCGAGATAGGTCCGCACATCCCGCTCCGAATTCACCTTCGGCGCCAGGATCGCGTGCGGGCCCGCCTTCACCGCGGCTCTCCAATCCTCAGGCCCCCATTCTGTGTCCAGAGCGTTGCAGCGTATGATGACGGTGCGGTGTCCAAAATTGCCGCGCTTGACGGCGTCCAGAACGTGATCGCGCGCCGCCGCCTTGCTGTTGGGCGCGGTCGAATCCTCGAGATCGAGAATGATCCCGTCCGCCTGACTGGAAAGCGCCTTGGCGATTTTCTCGGGGTCGGTCCCCGGCACATACATGACGCTTCGCAGGATCGGAAAATTGTCGCTCATGGCTGGCGTCCTTTCACCAGAGGAGAAGCTCGAGCGATTAGTTGTGCTCCACTATTGATAAGACAAGCGCCTATCGTTCAGGCCAAGATGATCTTCGCTGCTGGCTATTGGATGGCGCATTTCGGCGTGGCCGCCGGGGTCGATGTCGTCCTGATGCAGGGGCGGGACGCGAATTTTGCGAAATCGACCTTCGAGTCCCGGCGCTCCGGTGGAGCCATGGCCGCGTTCCTACCGCAGGCGTTCTCGCGAGACGCACCCCGACAGGAACAGCCGCAGCACAAGGAACTGATCGGCCGCGCGGCTCTTCGCTCCCAGCTCCATGAAGCTCCAAAAATCGGAGAGGATCATCTTGCAAACCGTCCTCTCGCCCCATTTCAGGTTAAGACGGTAGCTTTCAAGCAATGACCTGTGTTTGCTGCAGAAAACAGTGGGTGATGGTAGCTCTGCTAGTGCAATACCAACGTATTGTGCGCATTCTGCTTCGCTCATCATGCTGTATCCTCCTTGAATTACATCTAGCACAGTCAGCCGCAAGTTTTGTGACCCTTTCTTTGCTGCTTGAATTCTCAGCCATTGCTGCAGCGCACTCTCATCCAATTGCATTGCCATATGTTAATTATTTGTTGCCGGCGCCCCGTCCGGCCGCCCGGCCGTTGCTCGCCCGCCGCCAAAAGTCCTTGCCCCCGTGGCCGGCCCGAGGCAAAACGCGCCCAACGAGCCGCAGTGTGCGGCGCACGCCTTCACGGGAACTAACCATGAACAAGCCTATTGGAGCCCGCGACGGCGCGGCGGCGATCTACGCGCGCTATCGCCGCGAGGACCTGCCGATGCCGCCCGAATGGAACGAGACGCTCGAGCTCATCCTCGCGCACCGGTCCTACCGCAATTTTCTGCCTCAAAAGCTCCCGTCGGGCGCGCTGGAGACCATCATCGCGGCGGCGCAATCGGCCTCGACCTCTTCAAATCTGCAAGTGTGGAGCGTCGTCGCCGTCGAGGACCAGGAACGCAAGAACCGCCTGGCCGAGCTTGCCGGCGGCCAGCAGCATGTGCGCGACTGCGCGGTGTTCCTGATCTGGCTCTCCGACCTCTCCCGGCTCGAGCGCCTGGCCGAGATCAATAAGCGCGAGGCCTTGGCGCTGCCCTATCTCGAGCTTTTCCTCACCGGCGCGGTGGACGCCGCGCTCGCCGCGCAGAACGCCGTCGTCGCGCTTGAATCGCTTGGGCTCGGCTCGGTCTACATCGGCGCGATGCGCAACCACCCGGAGGAGGTGGCCAAGGAGCTGAACCTGCCGCCCAACGTCTTCGCCGTCTTCGGCATGGCGGTGGGGGCGCCCGATCCCACCGTGCCGACGGGGGTGAAGCCGCGGCTCGGCCAGGCCGCCGTGCTGCATCGCGAGCAATATCAATGGGGCGAAGCGCAGCTCGAGGCGGTCGCGACGCTCGACGCGAAATTCCGCGATTTCCAGAAGGAGCAGGGTTTGCCGGAGCAGGGCTGGGTCCGCCAGGTGCTCTCGCGCGTGCGCGGACCCGACGCCATGAGCGGCCGCGCTCGCCTCCGAGAAGCGCTGGAGGCGCTCGGCGTCGGACTAAAATAGTTTTCAAGCTTTTTTTTTCCAGCACTGGTCGACGCGGCGGCAACCGATAACTCTATGCAAACTCCGGATTTGCGCTCATCTGCGGTTCCGGGGTAGGGATACGGTTCCGTTTGCGGTCGACGGCGCGAAAATCGGCGCCCTAATGGAGATGAAGCTTTGACGGCGTCGCCCAAGCCCCTTTTGGATCAGGTCGCGACCCCTCAGGATTTGAGGAAGCTCAGCCCCTCTCAATTGCCGCAGTTAGCGGATGAATTGCGTCGCGAAACGATCGAAGCGGTCTCGGTGACGGGCGGGCATCTTGGAGCGGGACTGGGCGTCGTCGAGCTCACGGTCGCGCTGCATTATGTGTTCGACACCCCGCGCGACCGAATCATCTGGGACGTGGGCCATCAGACCTATCCTCACAAGATTCTGACCGGCCGGCGCGACCGGATCCGCACCCTGCGCCAGGGCGGCGGCCTCTCGGGCTTCACCAAGCGCGGAGAGAGCGAATATGACGCTTTCGGCGCCGGCCATTCCTCGACCTCGATCTCGGCGGGGCTCGGCATGGCCATCGCCCGCGACCTCTCGGGCGGCGAGAACCACGTCATCGCGGTGATCGGCGACAGCGCCATGTCTGCGGGCATGGCCTATGAGGCCTTGAACAACGCCGGCGCGCTCGACTCGCGCCTCATCGTGATCTTGAACGACAACGACATGTCGATCGCGCCGCCGACCGGCGCGCTCTCGGCCTATCTGGCCCGCCTCGTCTCGGGCAGCGCCTATCGCTCGATGCGCGTCGCCGCGCGGGAGATCGCGAGCCGGCTGCCGCGCGTCTTCTACGACAAGGCGCGCAAGGCCGAGGAGTTCTCGAGGAGCTTCCTCACCGGCGGCACCATGTTCGAGGAGCTCGGCTTCTATTATGTCGGGCCGATCGACGGGCATAATCTCGACCACCTGCTGCCCGTGCTCATCAACCTGCGCGACAAGGACGAAGGGCCGGTCCTCGTCCATGTCATCACGAAGAAAGGCAAGGGCTACAAGCCCGCCGAGGATTCCGACGACCGCTATCACGGCGTCAACAAGTTCGACGTCGCCACCGGCGCGCAGGTGAAGCCCAAGGCCAATGCGCCCTCCTACACGGGCGTCTTTGCGCGTTCGCTCGTCGCCGAGGCCGAGCGCGACGAGAAGATCGTCGCGATCACCGCGGCCATGCCCGGAGGCACGGGGCTCGACATTTTCGGCAAGGCTTTTCCCGAGCGCACCTTCGATGTGGCGATCGCCGAGCAGCACGCTGTCACCTTCGCGGCGGGCCTCGCCGCCGAAGGCTACAAGCCTTTCTGCGCGCTCTATTCGACCTTCCTGCAGCGCGGCTACGATCAGGTCGTGCATGACGTGGCCGTGCAGCATCTGCCGGTGCGCTTCGCGATCGACCGGGCCGGGCTCGTGGGCGCGGACGGGCCGACCCACGCCGGCGCTTTCGATCTCTCCTATCTCTGCTGTCTACCCGGAATGGTCGTGATGGCGCCTTCCGACGAGGCGGAGCTCGTTCATATGGTCGCAACCGCCGTCGCGCATGATTCCGGCCCTATCGCCTTCCGCTATCCGCGCGGCGAGGGCGTCGGCGTCGAGATGCCGGAGCGCGGCGAAATCCTGGAGGTCGGTAAGGGCCGCATCGTCCGGCAGGGGCGCGATGTCGCATTGCTCTCGCTTGGCACACGGCTCTCCGAAGCCCTGAAGGCGGCCGAGGAGCTCGAGCGGCAGGGCATTTCCGCGACTGTCGCAGACGCACGCTTCGCCAAGCCCATCGACCGCGACCTCGTGCGCGCGCTCGCCTTGAGCCACAAGGCGCTGATCACGATCGAGGAAGGCTCGGTCGGCGGCTTCGGCGCGCAGGTGGCGCAGTTCCTCTCGGACGAAGGCCTGCTCGACGGGACGCGCGGCGCTTTCCGCTTCCGCCAGATGACGCTGCCCGACAGCTACATCGACCATGACGGCTACGATAAGATGATCGCGAAGGCGAAGCTCGACGCAGCTTCGATCGCAGCGCTCGCAACGCAGGCGCTCTCGACACAGGCGCTTGGACGTGGAGAACCGGCCAAGGTGCGGCTGGCTTGAGAAGCGCGCGCGCCGCGCAGTCGCTAATTTCGCTCGCGGCGGAAGCGCCGCGGGAATAGAATTGCGAGGTTAAGTTTTTAGGCGGGGCAGGCCGAAAGATCCTAGGCCGCCCGATGCCACAATCCGCCGGGGCTGTGGTCATGTCACTGAGAACAGTCTTCGTTGGCGCTTGCTTCGGCTCGGGATTGGAGGGTGAGGGCCCTCCGGAATCGCTCATCGATTACGCCGCGGGACTGGCCGCCTCGCAGGAAGCGCATCTTTCCGTGGCCCTGGGCGTTCTCGATATTGTTGTCCGTTCGGCGTTTACCGCCGGCTTGCAGCAGCTCGTCGAAAGCTTCAATCGGGAGCAGCGCGAGAAAGCGCAATCCTTCGCCGACCAGCTGACGTCTCGTCTCAACGCTTCAGGGGTCGTCAGCGACATTGAGGTGGCGCTGGGGCCGTACGCGAGCGTCGCGCCGCGCTTCGTTCAATTGGCGCGGCTCGCAGATGTCGCGATATTGGAGCCGAACAATCAGGCCTTCTCGCTTCGCGAGGGGCTCTTGGAAGAGGTTCTCTGCGAATCCGGCCGTCCTGTGATCCTCGTTCCAAAAAACTGGAGCAGGAGAGCGGGCGCCCGGCGGATCCTTGTCGCCTGGGACGGCGGCGCGAAATCGGCGCGGGCGATCGGTGACGCCCTTTCGCTCTTGGAGGCGGCGCAGGAAGTCGAGATTGTTTCTGTCTCTGGAGACGTCAATCCGACGAAGCGCCTGGACGGAGCAGAGATCGCCCCCCATCTTGCGCGTCATTGCCGCTCTGTGACGGTCACCCCGCTCTCCTCGAGCGAGGGCGGCGACATCCCCGCCTCGCTTGCGGCCCATGCGAGGCTGACAGGCGCTGATCTCATGGTCATGGGCGCCTACGGGCGTGCAAAGATCAGCGAGCTCCTACTCGGGGGCGTGACGCGCTCCATGATCCTCGAGCCACCAATCCCTGTGTTCATGTCCTACTGAACGGCCATTTGGGAGACGCCTCAAGCACCCTCAAGCATGTCACGGAAATGTGCGAAGCGGTGGCGGCGTGATCCAAGCGGCGCATGAAGGCTGACGCGGGCGTCCCGGTTCGGGGGAGCCAAGGAGCAGTGATGGACCCAGGCGTCTCGGAAGGATCGAACGACGCCCCGTGGCACTGCTTGTCGACGACTGAAAGTCTGCAGCGACTTGCTTCGTCCTCGCACGGTCTTACGCGGTCGCAGGCTGACGAAGCGCTCGCGCGACACGGGCCAAACACGATTACGGTTTCCGAGGCGTTCAGCCCTTGGACGATTTTCCTGTCTCAATTCAAGAGCGCTCTGATCTGGATCCTCGTCGCCGCCAGCATCGTGTCAGGCGCGCTTGGCGAATCTGAAGATTCAATCGCCATTCTCGCTATCGTGGTCTTGAACGCGTTGGTCGGCTTTTATCAGGAATATAGCGCCGAAAAATCCATCGCAGCGCTCAAACAGATGGCCGCGCCCAGGGCCAGAGTCATACGAGACGGGGAAGCTCGGACCATCCCGGCCTCCCGGATTGTGCCGGGCGACATCATCGAATTCGAAGCGGGCGATCTGATCGCGGCCGACGCAAGGTTGATCTCGGCGTCAGCGCTTTCCTGCGTGGAGTCCGCTCTGACGGGCGAGCCGGAAGCCGTCGTCAAGCAGCCGGGAGCTTTGCAGGAGCGCAATCTTCCGGTCGGCGACCGGGTCAATATGGTCTTCTTGGGCACGAGCGTCGCGGCGGGCGTGGGCCGGGGCGTCGTCGTCGCCACGGGGATGCAGACGGAAATCGGCCGCATCGCCGCATTGATCCGGGAAGCTGGCGAAGGCCGGGAGACGCCGCTCCAACAGAAGCTGGATCGATTCGGCCGGACACTTCTTTGGGCCACGCTCGGTATTGTGGCGCTGCTCTTCGGACTGGGACTGCTGCGCAAGGAGCCGATCGTCGATCTCTTCATGACGTCAGTCAGTCTCGCCGTGGCGGCCTTGCCGGAAAGCCTGCCGGCCGTCGCAACCGCGGCGCTCTCGCTCGGGGTGATGCGCATGTCGAGGCGGCGCGCGCTCGTCCGCCGGCTGGCCTCGGTGGAAACGCTCGGCTCCACCAATGTGATCTGCTCGGACAAGACTGGGACGCTGACTGAAGGGAGGATGTCGGCGCAGACGATGTTCGTGGCGGAGCGAAGATACGAGATCGAGGGAGAAGGCTACGAGCCCCGCGGGGCGATCCGCTCAGGCGGCGTCACGATCAGTCCGGAGGGGGACAGCCCCTTGAGGAAGATGGCGGACAACCTCGTCGGCTGCAACAACGCGCGTCTCGAAAGCGTGGGAGATTCCTGGACAGTCATCGGAGATCCGACGGAGGGCGCCTTGCTCTGCGCAGGACTCAAATCTGGCGGCGATCCCGTCGCGTTAGAGCGAGCCTGTCCCCAGCTCTACGAGATCCCTTTCGACTCCGATCGCAAGCTGCACTCGACGCTTCGATGGCTCGCCGAGGGGCGCGTCCGCCTGCTCACGAATGGCGCGCCCGAAGCCTTGCTCGCGCGGGCCTCTCAGGTTCTGGGGCGAGAGGGCGTTCACGCCGTCACGGAGGAAGAGCGTGCAGCGCTGCTCCATCACAACGCCTCTCTAGCGAGCCAAGGGTTCCGCGTCCTTGGCTGCGCCTTTCGCGATTTCGACGCGGCGCCTTCCCCGGTCGATCCTGTAGAGGTCGAACGCGACCTCATTTTCCTGGGTCTCTGCGGACTCCGCGACCCCCCGAGGCGGGAGGCGAGAGAGGCCATCGCGAAATGCCGGAGCGCAGGCATACGGGTTGTGATGATCACTGGCGATCATCCGCGCACCGCCAAGGCCATCGCTCTGGACCTTGGTTTCGAGGGGGATGGCGAAACGGTCACGGGCGTCATGTTGGACGCGCTCGACGACAATGCGCTGGCGGCGCGGGTCCCTCGCATCTCGGTCTATGCGCGCGTGAGCGCGGCGCACAAATTGCGCATCGTCCGCGCCTGGCAGGCGAACGGCGCCGTCGTGTCCATGACCGGAGACGGCGTCAACGACGCGCCGGCTATCAAGGGCGCCGACATCGGCGTGGCCATGGGTTTGAGCGGCAGCGAGGTCACAAAGCAAGCTTCGGACATGATCATCACGGACGACAATTTCGCGACCATCGTCGACGCCGTTGAAGAAGGACGGGGCATATTCGAAAACATCAAGAACACGCTGCAATATCTGCTTTCCTGCAACGCCGCCGAGCTGCTGCTGATGACGGTCTGCATCGTGAGTGGCTTTCCGTCGCCGCTGCTTCCCATTCACCTGCTGTGGATCAATCTCGTGACGGACGGCCCGCCGGCCCTTTGCCTCGCCGCGGATCGCGCCAATCCCGAAGTTATGAGCCATCTCCCGCGTGATCGCGACCAGCCGCTGACGGACAGGAGCTTTCTCGAAACGATGCTGCTCACCGCAGCGCCTGTCGCCGCCCTTACCTTTCTGGTCTTTCTCTATGGATTGCAAACCGGGGGACTGACTCTCGGGCGCTCCTACGCCTTCACATCGATGGTCTTCTCTCAATTGTTCGTGGCGCTCAGCGCGCGCAACGGCATGACGCCCTTTTGGCGCCGCAACCCGCTGTCGAACCCTTATTTGATTGTCGTGACAGGCGCGTTGATCTTCATCCAATTGAGCAGCCACCAGAGCGCTTCTTTCGCGCATCTCCT
Organism: Methylocystis bryophila; assembly: GCF_027925445.1. Classification (NCBI taxonomy): domain Bacteria; kingdom Pseudomonadati; phylum Pseudomonadota; class Alphaproteobacteria; order Hyphomicrobiales; family Methylocystaceae; genus Methylocystis; species Methylocystis bryophila. Next base: position 3,288,037 of record NZ_AP027149.1, on the reverse strand, counting down.
CCAAGTGGCGGAGCTCTCTCTTCATGAGGAAATTTTGCTTCTCGCCGCTTCAGCCACGCCGATGCTGCTCTTGGAGCTCGTCAAATCGGCGTCGCATTTCGTCGCTTCCCAGGAAGCTGGAGCCGCGGAGCCTCGCAGGCCGTGGATGAACTGGATCACAGCAGGCGTCATCCTGGCGGGGGCCGCGGGCGCGTGGCTGCAATGGCCGGCAAGAGAAGGGACGTCAGCATCATACGTAACGGGCGGTGTCGAGCGCAGGCCCGTGCGCCGCACGATCGACGCAACGATCGAGCCCAGAAAGACGCAGGTTCTTTCCCCCATGCCTGGCGTCGTCCGCTTCCACGATTGCGAGGTCGGAAGCCTGGTCGTCGAAAATCAGCTGTGCGCCGCCATCGAGGACGGGGCCTCTCGCGCCGAGACGGCGCGGCTGCAGGCGGCGGCTGCAAAGACGCGCGCGGTCGCGGCGAAGCAAGAGATCCGCCTTTTGGGCGCGCGAAAGGCTCTCGCACAGGCCCGCGCTGCAAAAGCGCGCAGGCGCATCCTCGCGGCGCAGAGGCGCTACGAGGAGATCAGGAGAGCGTTGCTTCAGCTCAACACCCTGGCGGTACGCTATGAGGCGGCGTTCGCCAGAGTCGAGCGAGAGGGCGCTCGCAGGGAAGTCAGAGCGCCTGCAGCGGGAGTCGTGTCGGAAAGAGCCGCCCAAGGAGCGATTGTCAGGAAAGACGATTTGCTTTTTGTCGTGAACGCCGACGACCGCCTCGGGAACACGTTTGCGATCGCCACTCGCGACATCGAGGGGATAAAAGTCGGCGATCGCGTTTTCGTCGTGGTGGCGGACGAAATGTTGCCCGCGCATGTGAAGTCCGTCGACGAGGCGCAAAAACGTGCGGTGATTGGTTTGGACAGCGGCGCCGAGGCCCGCTTATCGCCGGGATTGACGGCTGTTCGAATTGAGGTCGAGCCAGGCAAGGAGCGGCTTTTCGCGCCCAATGAGGCCGTGCGCTATGCTCAAGAGAAATGCAAGCGAACGCATGAGCGCCACTGTGTTTCGCAGCTTTGGGTTTTACGGGAAGGCAATCCGGTCGTGGTCCCCGTCGAGCTGGGTTCAAGCGACGGCAAGCGCACCGAGATTCTTGGCGGCGATCTGAAGGCGGAGGAGAGTCTCATCCTCGAAGACGGCCGTTGACGAAGATGACAATCGCGTGGAAGCCTCTCAACATCTCGCGCATAGGGAGCGCATAGGGAGAATGAGTCGATGCAAGATCGCCCCCTTCTCGGCTTGATCCTCCTCGCGGTCATGATTGGCCTTGGAATTCAGGTCGTCGCGCCCTTTTGGGCGCCGATCGCCTGGGCTGCGATTCTCGCCTATGTGACGACGCCGATCTATCGGCGAATTTTGCAGCTGCTGAATGGCCGGCGGTCGCTGGCGGCGGGCGTCATGACCACGTTCATGATCATCGTCCTGCTGGCGCCCGCTTCGTTCCTGCTGTCACGTTTGCCTCGGGAGCTCGCGGATAGCTATGAGGAGCTGTCGCGAGCTTTCGACGAACCGCTTGTCTTGCCCCAGGCGCTAACGCGAATTCCCGTTCTAGGTCCCATTCTCGATGAGACGCTCACCAACTTCTGGAACGATCCCGAGATACGGAAACAGCATGTAAAGGATTGGTTGGAGCCGTGGAGCCGAGAGCTCGCCTCCATGGCCGGCCGACTCGGCCGCAGCTTCGCGCAGCTCGCCGTCGCCATCATCGTGCTGTTCTTCCTCTACCGCGACGGAGACGCAGCGGTGCGGCAGCTTCGCGAGGCGCTTCATAAGATCGTGGGCGAGAAGGCCGACAAATATTTTCAGGCTGTCGGCGAGACCACCCGCGCCGTCGTGTTCGGCTTGATCGTCAGCGCCCTCGCTCAGGGGTTCATCGCTGGCGTCGGTTATCAGATCATCGGCGTCGGAACCCCGATCCTCCTCGGCTCGCTGACGGCCGTGACGGCGTTAGTGCCCTTTCTCGGCACGGTGGTCGTTTGGGCGCCCATCGGCATAGGCCTGCTCGTCGCCGGCAAGGTCAGCACGGGCTTAGCCTTGCTGGCTTGGGGGACCTTCATCGTCAACCCCACGGACAACATCCTGAAGCCGCTCTTGATCAGCGGCGCCACGGACGTTCCCTTGGCGGTCGTCCTGGTCGGCGTGATGGGCGGCTTGCTTGCTTTCGGCCTGATAGGGCTATTCTTGGGACCGCTCATTCTCGCGATCCTCCTCACCATCTGGAAAGAGTGGCTAAACGACGAGCCGCAAGGAAGCGCCGCCCCGCGCTGAATTAGCGCGCGTCATTCGCGCGGAATGCGGCGGCTTCGTCAGAAAGGCCGTCGCGGCGGCAGTGGGGCGTCATAGGCGCTGAGGTCCGGGCCTCGACGGTCGCTCTCAAAGGCGGCGCTCGGCGGGGCGCCGCCCGAATCCTGGTCTTCATCCTCCACCTGCGAGCGGCCGGCGCTCGCGATCGAGCCGGTCTGGAAGTTCGGCGGCGGCGACGCCTTCCCGGCGCCGGCGACCGCCGCGGGGAAGGCGGGCGCGACGGTCTCCACCGGCGTCGGCTTGCAGATGATCCCGCCACTGCGCCCATGCATCGCCAGGTCGACGTGAATGTGGTTGTAATGGAAGGGGTTCGAGCCCGGCGAGAGCACGGTGGAGAAGTGGCGGCAGGAGCCTGCGTGCACATCTCGCAGAAAGGCGCGCGTCTGCTCGTCGCCGCGCGTCCAGTCGCGCACAATGGCGATCTCGCGACCGTCGGCGAGCACGAAGCCGCCGATGTCGATCGCATTGCCGAAGGCGTGCTCGGAGAGCGGCGCGCCCCACGCTCCGTTCATGCCGCGGCAGCTGTAGGATCCCATCGAGTTGATCTGCGCGACCGCCTGGCCGAACCGCATTTGTGCGGCGGGCTGGACGACGTCGGCGAGCCAGTCCTCGAGCTCGGCGACCATGGAGCAATCGAGCGTCGCGGTCGAGTTGAAGGCGACGGTCCCGTCTTGCAGCGCCGCGACCTTGAACGGCCGCGTCATGCCGCAAATGCCGGGTCCGTCCATCTCATTCGCCATCTGCACATAAGCGGAGGCGTGGACGCGCTGCTGCGCAAGGCAGGCGTGCTCGCGCTGCGTGCGCCAGGCCGGACGCTCCGGCCCCCCGCAGCCCGAGAGCCCGAAGACCCCAAGGGCGAGCAGGCAAAAGGTCACGAAGGGGGTTACGCGACGCGCCATGGCGCGAGCATTCCCACCGACCCGTTAAAACGGCGTCGAAAATTCTAGTTAACGACCGAAAAGCGGCTCGAAAGCCATTCCGTTCGGTTGCTCCGCAAAAGCTGACAGAGTTTGCGATCCGAATTCACTCCAACCTTTTGATCTAGCTGCGCCCAATTCATCGGCGCCGACGCGCGCGCGGCGCCGTTCCCGCAGGGGGAGCCGCGGCGGCGCCCTTGTCGAGGTTATAGATGTCGTGGCGGAAATGCGTGGCCCCGTCCGGCGAGGCCCAGCCGGTCATATAGACCCAGGCGACGGGCGTCGGGCGGCGCAGCTTGATCGTCTCGGTCTTTCCCTCGTCGACCTTGCCCCGCAGCGCGGCCCGATCCCATTCCCCAGGTTGCCCCGGCTCCTGCAACAGCCAGGTCGCGAGGTCGTAAATGCCTTCGACGCGCACGCAGCCATGGGAAAGAAAGCGGTAATCTCGCTCGAAGAGCTCTTTGTTGGGCGTATCATGCATGTAAACCGCGTCTCCATTGGGCATGTCCAGATGAAGGGAGCCGAGGGAATTCTTGGGGCCAGGGTCCTGGCGGAAGGTGAACATGGCGGCGCGCTCGGAGGAGAGCCCGCGCAGGCGTCGCAGGTCGACCTCGCGCCCGCGGCCGTCGAAGACGCGGATCTGCCGGCTGGCCAGATAGCTCGGATTGCGGCGGAGCGCCGGCGCCAGCTCCCGCTTGACGATCGAGGCTGGAACCGTCCAGGCCGGGTTGACGAGGACGGATTGGATATTTGCCGTGATTTGCGGCGAGGCGTTCTTCGGGTCGCCGACAATGGCGGTGAAGCTTTCGCGCCTTCGGCCATCCTCCACCGTCTCCACTTCGGCCGCCGGGAGATTCACGTCGACATAGCGCTCGCCAAAGTTGAACTTCATCTTCGAGAGCCGCGCCGCAGTAGCCGCGAGCGCGTGCGCGCGTTCGGCCGCTGAAACGTTCAATTCACGCAGTGTCGCAGGAGACACGGTTCCCGTCTCCTTCAGTCCCATGTGTGACTGGAACCGTTTCAAGGCGTCGGTGAGCTTCTCGTCCCAGACCGGCCCACTCGCATCCTCGCGCGCGAGATAATTCTCGGCGGCCAGTCTCTGGCGTAGGTCGATGACCGGCTTTCCTTTGGCTTTTGGGCCGACGGGCCTGGCGATGCGCGGCCATCCGCCAGAAGCCGCGATCTCGGCGTAGCGACGAGCCGCCTCGGCGGTGGCCTGCGCCGTCTGCGGCCCGAAGTCGGGCGCGCTGGCGTCCTCCTGCTCCGGCGCCCGGGGCGGCTGCGTGTCGTTCTGCGTGTCGCTTCGCGGCGTCTCGCTCTTTGGCGCGTCGTTCTGCTGCGCATTGCTTTTGGACGCATCGCCCTTTGACGCTCCGCTTTGGGCCGCGAACGGCGCCGAAGCGAAGCCCAAGAAGGCGATCGCCACTATGGTGGATATGAGGCGGGAGTGAATGGGCCCAATCATCGGGAGGAGCTCGTTTCCGGGAGGAGACAGGAGTGGCCTTCGCCAATCCACCTAGAGCTTATTCGTTCCCCCCCAAAGTCCTGCTTGGGGCTTGATGACGGATTTTTTGGTCGTTTTGGCGCTTGACGAGGTCGCCCGCGCGGCTTTCACATGCGCCCGTCGACCCGAGAGGATGGCGCCATGCTTTGCTTGCTTCGCTTCGCCTTCATCACAGTTTTCGCCACAGCCTGCGCCGCCGCCGCGCCCGCGCAGACCCTCGACCTCGCCTCCTCGAACGTCATCGATCTCACCCACGCCTTCGACGCCGACACGATCTACTGGCCGACCTCGCCCTCGGGCTTCGAGCTGAAGCCCTTGCATCGGGGCCTGAACGAGCGCGGCTTCTTTTACGCCGCGAACGCCTTCTGCTCGCCCGAGCACGGCGGCACACATCTCGACGCGCCCTTGCATTTTGGGGAAGGGAAATGGACGAGCGCCGATATTCCCGCCGATCGCTTCGTCGGCCCGGCCGTCGTGATCGACATCGCCGCAAAGGCCGAGGCCAATCCCGACTATCTGCTCAGCCCCGCCGACATTCTGGCCTTCGAGGCCGCGCATGGACAGATCAAGGAGGGGACGATCGTGCTGTTGCGCACCGGCTGGAGCGCGCGCTGGCCCAATAAGAAAGCCTATCTCGGGGACGATACGCCGAACGACGCGTCGCATCTGCATTTTCCATCCTTCGGCCCAGAAGCCGCCGCATTGCTGGTCAACGAACGGCGCGTGCGGCTCATCGGCGTCGATACCGCCAGCGTCGACGGCGGGACCTCGAAGGATTTCTTCGTGCATCGCATCGTCGCCGCGGCCAATGTGAGCGGGATCGAAAACCTGACCCATCTCGATCAACTGCCGGCGACCGGCGCGATCGTCATCGCGCTGCCGATGAAGATCACAATGGGATCGGGCGGCCCGGCGCGGGTCATAGCGATTGTCGCAAAGGAGGGGCGTTAAGATGCGCGTCGGCGGCCTGACGGCGGTAGAACGGCGCTCCAACCGCAGGAGGGCGGCGCGTCGGACTATTCACGGATTGCGGGACCGCTGGGGCGACTCGCTCCTGACCGTGCTGACGATACTGCTCCTCATCATGCTGTTCGTGATCGCGCCGGCGCAGGCCGTGTTCGACGGAGGCTTCTCCTATTTTGCGGCGGGAGTGGCGCTGCTGATGATCGCCGGCGCGCTGATCCTTTCCGGCAGCATGGTCGTCATGGCGCTGATGGCGACGGCCTTCGCGCTGAACCTCTTCGTGGTGATCAACAGGATTCACACCGGGCACGGCGCCTTTGATCTCCACATTATGGCGGCGGGCTGGCTCGTGCTGTCGATGACGCTCGGGGCCGTCGTGGCGCGCGCGGTCTTCGCCAGCGGAGACGTCTCCTATCACCGCATCGTGGGCGCGATTTTGCTCTACATCCTCGTCGCGTTGGCTTTCGTCGCCCTTTATTTGATCGTGGGCCTAATCTGGCCCGACGCGTTCAAAAACGTGGTGTTTGAGGATGCGCCGGAGCTCACGAGCACGCTCATCTATTACAGCTGCTCGACGCTCACGACGCTCGGCTATGGCGATATCGTGCCGCTAAATCCCTTCGCGCGCAGCCTCGCCAATCTTGAGGCGTTCTTCGGGCAGCTCTACCCGGCGATCTTGATCGGCCGGCTCGTGACGCTGCAAATGCAGGGGAGGGGATAGCGAGGGTCGCGAAACGCTCGCGGCCTTCGCCTCGTCCCGTCTTTTCGCCGCCACCTTCTCCGCTCGGCGCGAAGCGCGGAAAGGGCTCCGGCCTCCAGCAAATCGTCATTTTTTCGTCTCCCTTCCCCTGAAAACGACCATCCGCTAAAACGCCCGCCCCTCAAGTCACAGAATCGGAATCCGCCATGACCGCCATCATCGACACAATCGCCGCAGAGCTTTCCGCAAAGCCCTGGCAGGTCGAGGCGGCGGTGGGATTGCTCGACGGCGGCTCGACCGTGCCCTTCATCGCACGCTACCGCAAGGAGGCGACCGGCCAGCTCGACGACATACAATTGCGCAAGCTCGAGGAGCGGCTCGCCTATCTGCGCGAGCTGGAAGAGCGCAAGAAGGCCATCCTCGAGTCGATCGCATCCCAAGGCAAGCTCACCGACGCCTTGCGCACCTCGATTGTTTCCGCCGACAATAAGGCGCGGCTCGAGGACATTTATCTTCCCTATAAGCCGAAGCGCCGCACCAAGGCGCAGATCGCCATCGAAGCCGGGCTGCTGCCGCTGGCCGACATGTTGCTGGCGGACCCGCGCAACGACCCCAAAAAGGCCGCTGAGCCCTTCGTCAACGCAGAGAAGGGCGTTGCGACGATCGACGCCGCGCTCGAAGGCGCGCGCGCCATTCTCACCGAGCGCTTCGCTGAGGACGCCGATCTCATCGGCGGGCTTCGCGAGATCTATTGGGCGCAGGGCGCGCTGAAGTCGAAGCTGCGCGAGGGCAAGGAGACGGCGGGCGCGAAATTCTCCGACTATTTCGATTTTTCCGAGCCGCTGACGAAGCTCCCGTCGCATCGCATCCTCGCGATGTTTCGCGGCGAGAAGGAGGAGGCGCTCGACCTCGAGCTCGTCGCGGAAAAAGAGCCAGGGATCGCGGGCTTTGAAAGCCGCATCGCGCGCCGCTTCATGATCGAGGACAAGGGGAGACCCGGCGACCGCTGGCTTCTCGACCTTGTGCGCTGGGCCTGGCGCACCAAGATCGAACTGCATCTTTCGGTCGATGCGCGCGCGCGTCTTTTTCGGCAGGCCGAGGAGGAGGCGATCAAGGTCTTCGCCGGCAATCTGCGCGATTTGCTGCTCGCCGCGCCCGCCGGCGCGCGCGCGACGCTGGGGCTCGATCCTGGCTTTCGCACCGGCGTGAAGGTCGCGGTGATCGACGCGACCGGCAAGATCACCGCGACGGCGACGATCTATCCGCATGAGCCGCAGCGGCGCTGGGACGATGCGCTGGATACGCTCGCAAAGCTCGCGCGTGTGCATAAGGTCGAGCTGATCGCGATTGGCAATGGCACGGCCTCGCGCGAGACCGACAAGCTCGCGGGCGAATTGATCGCCAAGAATCCGGAGCTGAAGCTCACGAAGATCGTCGTCTCGGAGGCCGGCGCTTCGGTCTACTCGGCTTCCGAATATGCCTCGAAGGAGCTGCCCGATCTCGACGTGTCGCTGCGCGGCGCGGTCTCGATCGCGCGGCGATTGCAGGACCCGCTCGCCGAGCTCGTGAAGATTGATCCGAAGTCGATCGGGGTCGGCCAGTATCAGCACGACGTCTCCGAAACGAAGCTCTCGCGCTCGCTCGACACGGTCGTCGAGGATTGCGTCAATGCGGTCGGCGTCGATGTGAACACGGCCTCGGCGCCGCTGCTCGCGCGCGTCTCCGGCGTCGGCGATCTGCTCGCCCAAAACATCGTGGCGCATCGCGACGCGAACGGCCCGTTCAAGACGCGCGCGGCGCTGAAGGCTGTGCCAAGACTCGGGCCGAAGGCCTTCGAGCAGAGCGCGGGCTTCTTGCGCATCGTCGACGGCGACGATCCGCTCGACCGCTCGGGCGTGCACCCGGAATCCTATCCGCTGGTGCGCAAGATTCTCGCTACGACGGGCAAGGACATCCGGACGCTGATCGGCGACGCGACGACGCTGCGGGGCCTCAAACCGCAGGGCTTCGTCGACGACGCGCATGGCCTCCCGACCGTCATCGACGTTATCGGCGAGCTCGAGAAGCCGGGGCGCGATCCGCGTCCCGCCTTCAAGACCGCGAGCTTCGCGGAGGGGGTGGAAAAGATCACCGACCTTCAGCCCGGCATGGTGCTCGAGGGCGTCGTGACCAATGTCGCGGCCTTCGGCGCCTTCGTCGACATCGGCGTTCATCAGGACGGGCTCGTGCATATTTCGGCAATGTCGAAGAGCTTCGTGAAGGACCCGAGGAGCGTCGCCAAGCCCGGCGACGTCGTGCGCGTGAAGGTGCTGGAGGTCGACGCGCCGAGGAAGCGCATTTCCCTGTCGATGCGCCTCGACGATGAGGCGGCGCCGCGTTCTCAGCGCGAGCAGAAGAGCGCGCCGCTGCAGCGCCGCGACGGACCCGCGCGCGCCGCGCAGCCGTCAGGAGGCGCGCTTGGCGACGCGCTGATGAAAGCGATGCGGGAGACCAATGGGAGAGGGCGGTAAGGGCAGGATACTGCGCCCCCTCCCCATCCCTCCCCCGCTTCCGCGGGAGAGGGAGCAGACATGGGTCATGACCCAAGTTCCGCGTAATGCCGATCGTTAGGGTCCCCTCTCCCGCGATAGCGGGGGAGGACAGGGAGGGGGCCTTCCGCTCTTTCGCAACCCGCCGGCTTCCCCTAAATACCCGCCTCAACAATCTTTCACGGAGCTCCTGAAACAATGATCGGACGTCTCAATCACGTCGCCATCGCCGTCGCCGATCTCGGCAAAGCGACGCAGACATACGCCGGGACGCTCGGCGCCAAGGTCTCGAAACCGCATATCGTTGCGGAGCATGGGGTCACGGTCGTCTTCGTCGAATTGCCGAACACCAAGATCGAGCTGCTCGAGCCTTATGGCGACAGCTCCCCCATCGCGGGCTTCGTCGAGAAGAATCCCGCGGGCGGCATTCACCATCTTTGCTACGAGGTCGAGGACATCTTCGCGGCGCGCGACAGGCTGAAAGCGGAAGGCGCGCGCGTGCTCGGAGACGGCGAGCCGAAGATCGGCGCCCATGGCAAGCCGGTGCTGTTTCTGCATCCCAAGGATTTTTGCGGCGCGCTGATCGAACTCGAGCAGGCGTGACAGAAGAGCTGCACAGACTGCAAGACGAGAGCGCAAGCTTGAACGCGGGCGCCGCGCAAAGAGAGGCGACGGAGCGCGCGCCGTCGCCCCGCGTCGCGCTCTTCACCGACAAGATCGACTGGCATGTCGAAGCCTTCGCGCGCGCGCTGCGGCGGTTTGGAGCGACGGCCGTTCCGGTGCGGCTCTCGTCTTGCAAGATCGACACGACGCGCCCGCAGGGCCTGGCGATCCCCGGCTTTCACAAAAGCCTGCCGGATCTTGCGGTCGTGCGCGCGATCGGCGACGGCTCGCTGGAAGAGATCACCATGCGGCTCGGCGTGCTGCATGCGCTGCAAGCCTCGGGCCTTCCGGTCGTTAATGACGCGCGCGCGATCGAGCGCTGTACAGACAAGTCCATGGCGAGCTTTCTTCTCGCGCGCGCAGGACTCGAAACCCCCGCCACCTTCGTCGTGCAGAGCTTGCGCGAGGCGCGCGCCATCGCGGCGCGCGAATGCGCCAAAGGGCCGCTGGTGTTGAAACCCCTTTTTGGCGCGCAGGGCTGGGGGCTTCGGCTCATTCGCGATGCGTCCGAGCTGCCCGAGCCTTACGAAGCGCGCTTCGTCTATTATCTGCAGCGTTTCGTCGCGCCGCCTGCGGGGGCGTCGGGGTTCGAGGACATGCGCGTGCTCGTCTCTCGCGGCCAGGTCGTCGGCGCGATGCGACGACGCGCCACGAGCTGGATCACCAATGTGCGGCAAGGCGCGAAGCCCGTTGCGGCGACGCCCTCGCTGGAGGAGAAGCGGATCGCGCTCGCCGCGGCGCGGGCGCTCGGCGCGGACTGCGCCGGCGTCGATCTGATCTTGAACGAGACGGGCGCGCCGCTGGTGCTCGAGGTCAATAGCATGGCCGGTTGGAGCGGTTTGCAACGCGTCACGAATTTCTCGATCGCCGAGCGCCTCGCGCGCGACGCGCTGGCCGCGATCACACCCGCGGGGAGCGTCCTATCGTGAGCGGCGCGGAAAGCGTCGCGGCGGCCTTTCGCGCGGCCTGCCGGGACGAGCTCGAATCTCCCAAGCCCGGAAATGTGCATCTCTTCGCGCCTGGGCACCGCATGGAGGCGCAGGATTTCCTCGACAGCGCCGAGGCGGCGGCGCCGGCCATCGCCGCCGAGGACGCGGGCGTCGGCGCGCGCATCCTCGGCGCGGTCGAGGCGACGCAGGCGCGCGTCGGCCAGAACACCAATCTCGGCATCCTCCTGCTCTGCGCGCCGTTGGCTCATGCGGCGCTACGCTTTTCAGGGCTGCCGCTGCGCGAGGCGCTGGAGCGGACGCTCTCTGGCCTGACGCTGGAGGACGCGCGGCTCGCCTTTCGCGCGATCGCGCTCGCCAGTCCCGCGGGGCTCGGCTCCGCCGCCGAGCACGACGTGAACGCCCCCGCGCGCGTCACGCTTCTGGAGGCGATGCGGGCCGCAGCGTCGCGCGATCGGATCGCGTTTCAATACGCCAACGGCTTTTGCGATATTTTTGGCCAGGGGCTCTCGGAGCTCGCCGCGGCGCGCGCGGCTGGCGCGGAGGCTTGGCTCGCGACGCTACGCGTCTATCTCCGCTTTTTCTCCGCCTTCCCGGACAGCCATATTTTGCGCAAGCACGGCGCGGAGGCGGCTTTGCGGGCCCGCGGGGAGGCTTGCGACTTCGTCTTGAAACAGGGAGACTGGCGGGACCCTGAGAGGGTTCGGGCCGAAGCGCTCGCCTTCGACGCGACGCTGAAAGTACGTGGCCTGAACCCCGGGACAAGCGCCGATCTGACCGTCGCGACGCTCTTCGCCGCGCGCTTAGCGCATGTCCCGGAAAAGTGCGTCGCCTTGACAAAGTCCGAGGGGTCGCCAGAGTAGCCGGCATGCGACGCAAGCTTCGACTCCTCGCGCTCTTCTCGAGCCTCGCGCTCCTCGCGATTGGGCGGCTCGAAGCCGTCGCCGCCGCGGAGCCTGTCCACACGGAAGCGAGCGTTCCTCCTTCCTTCTCGGACCCTGGGCGAAGCCTGCCGAGGCCGGATCTCGGGGGCTTGAAGCAGCTGCGCTTCGTGACCGAGGACGACTATCCACCCTTCAATTTCGTTCTTCCCGACGGAGAGCTGACCGGCTTCAATGTCGAGCTTGCGCGGGCGATCTGCGAGGAGCTCGAGCTCGCCTGCACGATCCAGCGCCGGAAATGGGAGCTGTTGATCCCGGCTCTCAATGAAAATGCCGCCGACGCGGTCGTCGCCTCTATGGCCTCCACCCCTGAGAACCGCGAGCAGGTCGACTTTACCGAGCCCTATTACCTCACGCCGGGCCGCTTTGTGGCGCTCAAGAGCGCGGTCCTGCCCGAGGCGACGCCGGAGGGGCTGGACGATCGAAAAGTCGCGGTCGTGGCCGGCTCGACCCATGAGGCCTATTTGAAGACCTTCTTTCCGAAGGCGCAGATCGTCCCTTTCGAGACTGTCGAGGCTGCGCGGGCGGCGCTAAAGACCGGTCGCGTCAACGCGCTCTTTGGAGACGCGATTTCCCTGGCTTTTTGGCTCAACGGGGCGGACGCAGACGGCTGCTGCGTTTTCAAAAGCGGCCCCTATCTGGACTCGCGTTTCTTCGGCGAGGGCGTCGGCGTCGCCGTCAAGAAAGGCGCGGATCCGCTGCGTCGAGCCCTGGATTATGCTCTCGCCCGCCTCGCCAAAAAGGGCGTCTATAGCGAGCTCTATCTCAAGTGGTTCCCGATCGGGCCGTTTTGATAGAAGGGCGGCGCGCGCCCCGCGCGCTTCCTTATCGCAGAAGTCTGTCAACTTTTGCGGAATTCGCTCGAAAGCGAAAACTTAGAGCAGGTCGTCGCCGCAAAACCGCTTCGCGGTCATCCGTGACATGGCCTAAAGCAATTGCGCGGCGGCGCGCTTCGCCTCGTGGAGCGCCGCGATGAGACGGCGCGCCTCCGACGTCGTGTCCTTCGCACCGACGCGCAGCGCTTTCTCGAAGGCTTCTGCTGCCTGGGCGAGCGGGAAGGCGCCGATTGCTCGCGCGGAGCCCTTGAGCCGATGGATCAGGTCCGCCCGCTTCAGGGCGTCGCCCGGTGCGAAGGGCTCCTCGAGCCACGCCGCATATTGTTGCGCCTGTACGACGAAGAGGCGCAAAAGCTCGTTTTCCAGCGCGCCGTCGCCGAGCGTCTGACGCGAAAGATGCACGAGATCGATGATCGGATCCGCTGCTTCCGCAATGGGGCCGATCTCCTCCTCCAAGTAGGCTGCGGAGTCCATGAGCATCCGTTTTCTCCTGCCATTCAAATGGGAAGAGCGATCGTTGCGCGCAATCCTGGCCGCTATGTGGCGCCGCACAGTCGCGGGCGACGTTTCCCGCCTGTAGAGCCTCGCCGGGGATGGTTAAGGTCGCGTTAACGACGTTTGTCATTCGCGCTAGTCCCCAGGTTTCCTTGCAGATGAAAGGGATGTAACATTTGGTTAATCAAGCGCGCCCTTGCGCCCTGGAGTTGAGCAGCGCGTCGTGGCGGCGGCGGCGAGCGCCGCCGGAGGTGGAGTGGCGTAGGGAGTGGAGTGACAATGACGGGGAAAGCCCAGGAATCGGCGACCGCGGCTCGCTCCGCGACCGAAGAAGCGACGAGCGTCTCCGCCATATTGGACGCCGCGCCGAAAGACGCGGCTCCGCCTGCGGATAACGCCGTCAAGACCGAAGGCGCGGCGAGCGCCGCTTCCGCGGGCGACACGTCGGATAAGCCGGCCGCGCCGCCCAAGTTCAACCTGCCGATGCCTTCGCGGGTCAAGGGTTCGGAAAAGCCCGAGTCGGACAAGGCGCGCGCGGCCGTTCCCTCGCCTGCCGCTCAGCAGCAGGGCGGGCGGAGCGTTCCGGCGCCGAAATCGCCGCCCGCCAACGATGACAGGCGCACGATCGGCGAATTGCGCCAATCCTTGAACATACAGCCGAACCGCACGATCCCGCTCGTGACCTCGCTCTCGATCATGGCCTGGGCGGTGCTGTGGGTCGCCTTCGTTTATTTCAACCGCGACTCGATTGTGGAGGAGTCCGGCAGCCTCATCGCGCCGAAGCCGGTGCTCGCGCTGATTAGTCTCTTTGCGCCGATTCTGTTCTTTTTCGTCACCGGCCTCTTGGCCCGCCGCGCCTATGAGATGCGCCAGATCGCCAAGTCGATGACCGAAGTCGCGATCCGGCTCATCGAGCCGGAATCGGTCGCAGCTGAGCAAGTCACCACCTTGTCGCAAGCGATCCGCCGCGAATCCGCCTCGATGAGCGACGGGATCGAGCGCGCGCTCGCACGCGCGGGCGAGCTCGAGGTGATCGTGCGCACGGAAATCACCAATCTCGAACGGTCCTATTCCGAAAACGAGCGGCGCATTCGGGCGCTCATCGACGAGCTGGCGCGCGAGCGCGAGGCGATCGTCGTCAACGCCGATAGCGCCCGAACCGCGCTCTACGGCGCTCGCGATCAACTCGCTCAGGAGTTTTCCTCGGCCTCGGCCACGCTTGCCGAGCAAGTCAGCGAGGCTGGGAACCGCGTGGTCGCGGCGCTCGGCGCGAAGGGCGAGGAGCTGAAGATTTCTATGGCTCGCGCTGGCGATGACGCGGTGCGCCACATCAGCTCCACGACCGATCTCGTCGCCACGCAATTGTCGAGCGGCGTCAACGAAATAGACGAGAGGCTCGGCTCGCAGGGCGTGGCTTTGATCGACGACTTCGGTGCGCGCAACGCGGTAATCGTCGAGCAGATCGCTAGCATAAACGAGAATTTGCGCAATAGCCTCGACGAGGCTGCGCGCATCGTCGCCGAGCGCTTCTCCACTGGCCTGGCTGACGTCGACGATCGTCTGAGCTCGGCAGGGGCCTCTATAGTCGAGAGCTTCGGCAGTCGCCACGCCAGCCTCGTCGAGCAGATCGATCAGCTGAGCGTGCGCTTGGATCAATCCCTCGACCAGGCGACGCGCCGAGTGGGCGAACGCTTCGAAAGCGGCGTGGCCGACGTCGACGGCAGGCTGCAGGCGACGGGCTCGGCGCTGATTGAGGATTTCGAATCGCGTCACGGCGGGATCGTCGAGCGGATTGACCAGATCGGCGCCCGTCTGGCGCAGTCTTTGGACGAGGCGGGTGAGCGCTTCGCCAGCGGCGTGGCCGATGTGGATGGCAGGCTGCAGGCGACGGGCGCGGGGCTGATCCAGGATTTCGGGTCACGCCACGAGGGGCTCATCGAGCAGATCGACCACGTCGGGACGCGCCTGACGCAGTCCCTGGACGAGGCGACCCGCGAGGTCAGCGAACGCTTCGAGACGGGAATCGCCAACGTCGACAGCAGGCTGCAGGCCACGGGCTCGGCGCTGATCGAGAGCTTCGGATCGCGTCACGAGGGCCTCGTCGAGCAGATCGATCAGATCGGCGCGCGCCTGACGCAGTCTATCGACGAGGCGAGCGAGCGCTTCACGAGCGGCGTGGTTGACGCCGACAGCAGGCTGCAGGCGACGGGCGCGGCGTTGATCGACAAATTCGGCTCGGGTCACGAGAGCTTCGCCGAACAGATCGACCAGGTCGGGGCGCGCCTGACGCAGTCTATCGATGAGGCGAGCGAGCGCTTCGCGAATGGCGTGACGGACGTCGACAGCAGGCTGCAGGCGACCGGTTCCGCGCTCATCGAGAATTTCGGCGCGCGTCACGAGGGGCTCATCGAGCAGATCGACCAGGTCGGCGCGCGACTGACGCAGTCCCTGGACGAAGCGAGCCGCGACGTGGCGGAGCGCTTCGCGACCGGCATAGCCGACGTCGACAGCCGTCTGCAGGCGACGGGCTCGGCCTTGATCGAAGAGTTCGGCTCGCATCACGGAGGCCTCGTCGAACAGATCGACCAGATCGGCGCGCGCCTGACGCAATCCTTGGACGAGGCGACCCGCGGGGTGGGCGAACGTTTTGCAAGCGGCATAGCCGACGTCGACGAGAAGCTTCAGGCGACGGGTTCGGCCTTGATCGAAGAGTTCGGCTCGCGTCATGAGGGCCTTGTCGGGCAGATCGATCAGATCGGCGCGCGCCTGACGCAATCTTTGGACGAGGCGGCCCGCGAGGTGGGCGAGCGCTTTGCAAGCGGCATAGCCGACGTTGATGAAAAGCTTCAGGCGACGGGCTCGGCCTTGATCGAGGAGCTCGGTTCTCGCCATGGCGGACTCATCGAGGAAATCGACCAGATCGGCGTGCGCCTCACGCAGACGATCGACGAGGCGAGCGGGCGCTTCGCGACGACCATCGCGGACGCCGACGGCAAATTGGAGGCTGCGGGCTCGGCGCTGATCGAGACATTCGGCTCGCGGCACGAGGGCATCGTCGAGCAGATCGACCAGATCGGGACGCGTGTGGCGCAGACGATCGACGAGGCGAGCGGGCGCTTCGCGACGAGCATCGCGGATGTCGACAGCAAATTGGAGGCTGCGGGCTCGGCGCTGATCGAGACTTTCGGCTCGCGGCATGAGGGCATCGTCGAGCAGATCGACCAGATCGGGACGCGTGTGGCGCAGACGATCGACGAGGCGAGCGGGCGCTTCGCGACGAGCATCGCAGACGTCGACAGCAAATTGGAGTCTGCGGGCTCGGCGCTGATCGAGACTTTCGGCTCGCGGCACGAGGGCATCGTCGAGCAGATCGACCAAATCGGCGCGCGCCTGGCGCAGACGATCGACGAGGCGAGCGAGCGCTTCGCGACCGGCGTCGCGGATGTCGACAGCAAATTGGAGTCTGCGGGCTCGGCGCTGATCGAGACTTTCGGCTCGCGGCACGAGGGCATCGTCGAGCAGATCAACCAGATCGGGACGCGTCTGGCGCAAACGATCGACGAGGCGAGCGAACGCTTCGCGACCGGCGTCGCGGACGTCGACAGCAAATTGGAAGTTGCGGGCTCGGCGCTGATCGAGACTTTCGGCTCGCGGCATGAGGGCATCGTCGAGCAGATCGACCAGATCGGGACGCGTCTGGCGCATACGATCGATGGGACGACCCGCGAGCTGGGCGAACGTCTTGCGAGCGGCGCAGCCGATGTCGACGGCAAGCTGCGAGAGGCGGGCTCGGCGCTGATCGAGGAGTTCGAGTCGCGTCATTCGGCGATCGCCTCCACCCTGGAGCAGACTTTGTCGACACATGGAGGCGCTCTCGGCGCCGCCCATGAACGCCTCGTCTCGCTTCTCGATGCGCAACGCGGACAAACGGAAGCCGAGATTGCAGGCCAAGCGGAAGCGCTGCGCGCATCCCTCCAGGGCGCGATCGAGGATACGGCGTCTGCGCTTTCGGCTCATTCCGCGGCGCTGCAGGATCGCTTCGCGACGACGGCGGGAGAAGCCGTCGTGGCGATCGCCGTCCAGGGCGAGCGCGTTACCGAGAACCTGCTCGAGCGGCTCACGCTGTTCGAGACGACCGTCGAGGCCCACAGCAAGGAGATCTCTAACGCGCTGACGCAGCGCGGCGACGCCATCGCCAAGAATCTCGGGTCGCATCTCGAATTTCTGGAGCAGTCGCTTTCCTTGGGCGGCGACCGTGTCGCCGATCGCATTGTCGAGCATTCGCAGGCGCTCGAAGCGCATGCGCAAGCGCTCGACGAACACGTTCAGCTTGCGACGGCGTCGCTCGCAGAGCAGACCCAAATCGTCACAGAGGCTTTCCGGGAGCGTTTCGGCGCGATCGGCTCGACTCTGCGCGACGAAGGCGGCGCGCTCCTCGAGCAGATCACGGCGGAGTCGCAGCGCCTCTCCGAATCTTCTCAGGCTCTTGTCGCCGAACTCGGTCAAAGCCTCGAAGCCGTGGACGGCGTGCTCTCAACGCGCGGCGGCGCGCTGACCGAGCGGCTCGACACGGCGGTCGACAAGCTGTCGACAGAAGTTCATCAACGCTTCGAGGAGCTCGACGGCTTTCTCGAAGGACGCAATCGGCAGCTTCTCGACAAGCTCGACGAACGCGCCGAGTCGATGGCGACCGCGCTCGACCAGAAGATCGAGACCATTGCGGAGACGGCGTTCAGCCGCAGCAAGGCAACCGGCGATCGCCTCGACGATCTCGCGGCGCGCATCGACGCGGGACTCTCGCTTGGCGGCGAGAAGCTGCAGCAGATCCTCACCCGACACGGGCTGGAAGTGTTGCGCGCCTTCGCCTCCGGCTCGGAGCAGGCGACGATCGCGCTCGACGAGAAGCTCAGGGAGTTCGACGCCGTCGTCGCTGCGAAGGCCGGCGACCTCACAGGCGCGCTGAGCGAGCGGATCGAAGAATTGTCGGCCAATGTCGACAAGCTGGATCGAGTCAATGCGGAGATCGTCGAACGCGGCGGCGGGGTGACGCGCGAGCTGACGAATGTCGGCGAGCTCGTCGCTCAAGCTATCGAGGATCGCGGGCGCTCGATTTTGCAGCGTCTCGGCGAGCAGCGCGAACAGCTCCTGGGGGCGATCGATCAATCGACGCAGGCGCTCTCGCAGGCGCTCGATTCGGCGGGCAACAGCTCGATTGCGACGCTCGTCGCGACAAGCGACAAGCTTAGAGCCGAGCTTCCACAAGTCGTCGACCATCTTGGCCACACCAACAGCGCTCTTCAGAGCGTCATCGAGCAGGCGGGCGCCGATCTTTCGGCGGTCGACGAGAGACTGGGCGCGAGGCTGCAAGAATTCCAGGGCGCCATGACGAGCGTTTTCGATCAGCTCTCCTCGCTCGAGAACCTGGCCGGCGGCGCGCTCGGCGGCGCCGAGTCCGTCGCCAAGCGCATCCAGGAAACGCAGTCGGCCCTCGTTCGCAGCGTCGCCGAGCTCTCCAGAAGCCAGCACGACCTCGACGCAACGGTTGAAGCGCGTCGCGACTCGCTCACTTCTCTCGTCTCGCTGGTCGAGGAGAAGCGCCGCGACTTCCTGGGCACGTTGGAGTCCTTCTCGGGGACGATGGAGGAAAGCTTCCGTCACGTGGAGTCTCGCGCGCAGGACGTCGGCCAACTGCTGACGCAAGCAACGCAGGATACGGCGAGCGTCGTCGACGAGCGCTTCGCCGCGATCCGCGCTGCGACCGAAAGGGAGCGCGATCATACGGCCGCGACGATGCAGGCCGCCTATGAGCAGGCGACGCAGGAGCTTTCCGAGGTGTTGAACCAGGCGACCGAGCGTTTCAACGCGGCGGCGGCCGAGATTCGCGGTCTCTCCCAGGAAGTCTCGCGCGATCTCGAAGCGACCCGGGCGGAGCTGCGCCGCGGCGCCGAGGAGCTTCCGCGCGAAACGGCCGAGCAAGCGTCGGCCCTGCGCCGCGTCATCGGCGACCAGGTCAAGGCGCTGAACGAATTGACCGACATCGTCGCGCGTTCGGGCCGCAGCTACGACATCGCCGAGAAGAGCCCCCCGCAGCGCGTCGGGGAAATCCCTCCGCGCCCGCAAGCTCCTGAGCTCGAGGCAGCCGCCGCCGAGCCGGCGCCGCGCGCGAGGCAAACCCCGCCGCCTCCGCCGCTTCCACGCGGGCCTGCGGCGACGGCGCAGGCCAACGGCGGTCAGGGCTGGCTCTCCGGCGTGTTGGCGCGCGCCTCTCAAGACGAAGACGGGGCGGCGCCCGCGGCCGTCGAGCGCGGCGCGCGACGTTCGGCGCCGACAGGCGGCGCTCTCGGCAATCTCTCGGTCGAAATCGCGCGAATGGTCGACAACATCGCGCTGGCGGAGAGCTGGCGGCGATTCCAGCGTGGAGAACGCGACGGACTCTTCACACGCCAGCTCTACACGCCGGCGGGCCGCCCGGCGTTTGAGGAGATGCGGCGTCGTTATCGCGGCGAGCCGGAGTTCCGCGCGACGATCGACACCTATGTCCGCAACTTCGAGGAGCTGCTCGCCGAGACCGGCCGTAACGATCGTGACGGCGAGCAGTCGCTCGATCTTCTGACGGGAGAGGCGGGGAAGGTCTACACCATGCTGGCTCACGCGTCGGGTCGGTTGGGCTGACGCGTGCTGGGCGAGATTTGGGGAAGACGACCGGCGCGTGGGACAATCGTCAAGATCTGCGGGTTGAGGACGATCGACGCTCTGGAGGCGTCGATCGAGGCGGGCGCCGATCTCGCGGGCTTCGTCTTCTTCGAAAAGAGCCCGCGCCACCTAACGCTCGACGCAGCGAGAGCGCTCGTTGCGCGGGCGGCAGGGCGCATAGGGATGGTCGCGCTCACGGTGGACGCGGATGATGAGCGGCTTGCGGCGATCATCGCGGCGATCCAACCCGATTTCCTGCAATTCCATGGGCATGAGGCCCCTGAGCGGGTGCGCGAAGCGAAGGCGCGCTTTAAGCTTCCCGTGATCAAGGCGATCGGCGTCGGCGGCAGGGAGGATCTCGTCGCGGCGAAGGCCTATGCCGAGGCGGACATGATCCTTTATGACGCCAAGCCCTCGCCCGGCGCCGCGCGGCCGGGAGGCATGGGCCGCGCCTTCGATTGGGGGCTGTTGAACGAGGCGCCGCGGGAGAAGCCGTGGCTGCTCTCGGGGGGCCTCTCGCCCGAGACCGTCGCTGAGGCGGTCCGTATCACCGGCGCGCCGGGCGTCGACGTTTCCTCGGGCGTCGAGAGCGCCCCGGGGCAGAAGGACCCAAGCCGCATCGCGGCCTTTCTTCATGCGGCGCGGGGCGCAGCGGGCGGGGAGGCGCGCTGATGGACTCGAGCCAGCCTCGGACAGGGCAGGGGTCCCGCTTGCTGCTCGTCGTCGCGGCGGCGCTCGTCGACGCCGATCGGCGCATCCTGCTGGCCCGCCGTCCCGAAGGAAAGGCGCTTGCTGGCTTATGGGAATTTCCCGGGGGCAAGCTCCATCCGGGCGAGCGCCCCGAGCAGGGCCTTGCGCGCGAACTCGCGGAGGAACTCGGCATCGACGCCTGTGTCAGCTGCATGCAGCCGCTTGCTTTCGCGAGCCACGCTTACGAGGACTTCCACTTGTTGATGCCGCTGTTCGTTTGCCGGCGCTGGGACGGGATCGTGACACCGCGCGAGGGCCAGACGCTCGCCTGGGCCTTTGCGCGAGAATTGCGCAAATATCCCATGCCGCCGGCCGATGCGCCGCTGATTGATCCGCTCATCGCGCTTTTGGGATGAGGGCGCGCATCGCGTTCAAGGGCGTAGGGCGAGCAATCAAAAACTTAGAGCATGTTCTGATCGGAAAACCGCTTCGCGCATGTCTGGGCTAGGCTCTAACCGCGCATGCCTTGCTTGGCGATCGGCTGGTCAGGGTCGAGAACGAGCGCGCGCTGGAAAGCTTCACGCGCCTTGGCGCGATTGCCGGAGCGCTCATAGGCGAGGCCGAGCCAGGCCCAGGACGCGGCGTTCTTGGAGTCGACGTTCAGCGCCGCGTTGAAGTCCTCGATCGCCTTGTCATATTTGCCGAGGTTGACGAGGCTCTCGCCGCGCGCCTGATAGGGCGCCGCCGCGAAAGGATCGCGGTCGATCGCATTGTCGAAATCGCTGACCGCGCGTTGATTGTCGCCGAGCTTCTGGTGAATGAGGCCGCGTGCGTGAAACGCTTGCGCATTTTCAGGGTTGAGCCGGATGGCGTTGTCGAGATCGGCCTTGGCCTGCTCGAGATTGCCTTGCGCGCGCAGGAGATTGGCGCGGCCGATGAGCGCCGGCGCGTGATTGGGATTGGCGGACAGCGCCCGATCGAAGTCGATCTGCGCCAAGTCATTGCGATTCGCCTGGCGATAGGCCAGCGCGCGATTGGTGTAGGCCGCGAAATTACCGGGATCGAGGCGGATCGCCGCGGTGAAGTCCTCGATCGCCTCCTGGAAGCGGCCGATGCGCGCATAGGCGACGCCGCGCGTGTTGTACGCGTCTCCGCTCGACGGATTGCGCTTGATCACGTCGGTGAGCGACGCGATGTTCGTGTCCGCGGCGCGGGAGTCGGTCTCGGCCGTCTCGGCGATGCCGCGTCCGGCTGGACGAATGACGCCGTCGCTGGTCGCGCAGCCTCCGAGCGTCGTCAGCACGATCGCCGCTGCGACCGGCGCAGCCAATCCGCGGCGTGGCGCTGTCGCCCGACTCTCGCGCATTCGCCCGGATCCTCCCAAAGGCGGTCTCGGCGCTCCGCCACCGACGGAGCCGAAACCATCGGCTAGCGCGCTTCTCCCTCGATGCCTGCTCGAGGATTAAAAATCGCGCGGGATCAGATAGTTGGAGCGAATCCTAATCGCCAAGCCCGTCAGCCTCGCGAGAACTCGCTCAAAAGGGATCGTTGTGGCGATATTGGCTGCGCCAGCATTAACGCAAGCTTAACGCCCGCCCGGGGCAGTCCTCGGCTTGACCGGAAGCAGACCCTCGCGCTGCAATTTCTTGCGGGCGAGCTTGCGAGCCCGGCGAACCGCCTCGGCCTTTTCTCTTGCGCGCTTCTCGGAGGGCTTCTCATAGTGCCCGCGCAATTTCATTTCACGAAAAATGCCTTCGCGCTGCATCTTCTTTTTCAGCGCTTTAAGAGCTTGGTCGACGTTGTTGTCGCGAACGAGAACTTGCACGTAGCGGTCCTTGCTTTGAGCCCTCCAGTCGCGCGGGATGGGCGGGTTTAGGGAACAGCGAATCGGGCGCTGACGGAGCGCCTCATCCGTGGCGTCGGGAATAACAGAGTCTTACGCGTCTGTCCACGCCAAAAGGCCGGGAAGCGGCATAGCAGCGGCTATTGTGCGATTGGCCGGACGAGACCTCGAGGTTATAAGGCCGAAGCGCCCTGCATGGTTCCGCTCGAATGCGAAAGAGCGAGAAGAAATCGTTGCCACGCCGGGAAAGCGGGCGAATTCTGGCCGCAAAGTTCTGTCAGATCTTCCGTCCATTCGCTATAGGACCAGCGGAGACCGCATGCCCTTTCTCTTGTCGCAGCTGATCGAAGCCTACCGTTGGATCGGCGCGCTGATCGTTATTTCCGTCCATGCGACCAACACCTTCCTGAACCTCGGCGACATCATGACGGCGCCGCACGCGCCGCAGGTCTACGCATGGTGGTTCGTCGCCAATTTCGCGCTCGGACATGAGATGGTGCTCGGTTTCTTCGTGCTCTCCGGCTATCTCGTCGGCGGCGCGGTGCTCGCGAGCATGCGCAAGCGCAAGGATTTCCTGCGCGAATATTTCATCCACCGATTCGCGCGCATCTATATCGTCACTGTTCCGACGCTCTTCTTGACGCTCGTCCTCGACGGCGTCGGCCGCAACCTTCCCGACGCGCGCTTCTACGAGCTTCCGGTATTTCAGGGCCATTGGACGGAGGCAATTTTCCTCGGCAATATATTGAATTTTCAAGAGATCTTGGTGCCGGCGTTCGGCACGAACTCCCCCTTGTGGTCGCTCGCCTGCGAGTTCTGGTACTATATCTGCTTTCCGCTCTTGGCTCTGCCGCTGGCGGTAAACTATTCGAAGCCTTTGCGTTACGGCGGTTTCGCGCTGGGCTTGGCGATCTTTCTTTACCTCGCCATGGCCTCCCCCTGGTTCCGCTTCGGCTTTCTGCTTTGGGTCATCGGGGCGCTGGCGAGCTTGCCCGCCCGCCCGTTGATCGCCTCGCGCTGGGCGTCGCTTGCGCTCTACGTCGCGGCGCTCGTCGTTTTCCGCTTTCTCGTGCGCGGGCCCGTGCTCGAGGCGCATCCCTGGCTTCAGGATATCGCGGATCTCATCGCCACTCTGCTGCTCTCGAATCTCTTGCTCACCACGCGTCACAGCCCGGTGGAAGGGTGGAACTGGCTGCGGCGCCCGTTCCATCACGCTTTCGCGAATTTCTCCTTCTCAATTTACAGCATTCACATGCCGATCCTCGTGCTCTGCCGAGCCCTCGTCGACTCGACGCTGGGGCCGGCCTATGCGCTACAGCCCGCAACGCCCGCCAACTGGGTTATTCTCTTCGCTGTGTTGGCGATCGTTCTTGTCGCCTCATACAGCTTCTCGCGCGTGACCGAGGCGCACACCGGCACGGCGCGGCGTTTCTTGAGCGCCTCGCTGCCCCGCTTCGCTTTTACGGCGCAAAAGGCGCAGGAGTTGCAATCGTGAGAGAATCGCCCCATCTTCTTGGCCATGGGCGGGCCCTGCGGAGGGAGCTGCGACGCTGACCAAACCTGCCGTTTCGACCTTGAGCGAAGCCGAAGCGCGAGGCGCGTCGGCGACGCCGTCCTTCAACGAATTGCTTGCCGCGATTCATCGCAGTCTTGAGGACTCCAAGGCCGAAGACAGCGCCTTCATAGATCTCAAAGGCAAGACTGCGCTCGCCGATGCGATGATTGTCGCGACTGGCCGCTCAACCGTTCATGTCGGCGCGATTGCCGATCGTGTGATCAAAGCTTGCAAAGCTGTGGGTCACTCGGCGCCGCGCGTCGAGGGCCTGCCGCAATGCGATTGGGTGCTGGTCGATGCGGGTGACCTCATCGTTCATATTTTCCGGCCGGAAGTGCGCCAGTTCTACAATCTCGAGAAAATGTGGGGCGGGGACCGGCCGCGCGAAATGCGCTCGGTTTAATTCTTTAGATGCGCCTCGGCCTCCTCTGCGTCGGCCGGCTGAAAGCGGGCCCCGAGCGCGAGCTCTTCCAGCGTTACGCCCAGAGGATCGCGGACCTTCGAAATCTCGGCCTACAGGGGCTCGAGGTAAAGGAGATTTCCGAAAGCCGCGCTCGCGCCGCAGCCCAGCGGATCGCCGAGGAGGGAGCGGCGCTGCTGACGGCGCTGCCGGAAGGGGCCACCTTCGCCGTTTTCGACGAAAGGGGCGAGGCCGCGAGCAGCGCGGGCTTTGCAGGCTTCATACAGAGAGAGCGCGATCGTGGCCGCACGAATTTGTGGTTTGCGGTCGGCGGTTCCGAGGGGCTGGATGCGGCGCTGCGCGAGAGGGCGACGGTCGCCTACAGCTTCGGAAAGATGACGCTGCCGCATCAGCTCGTGCGCATTCTTGCCGCAGAGCAAATCTATCGCGCGATGACGATGTTGGCGGGGCATCCCTACCATCGGGAGTGAGAGTCTCTCTCGGGAAGCGCCATGCTTCTCATGCGAGCCTCTGGCGTCGCGGAATCCTGCAGTTGAGCCCCCGCCCTTCAAACCGGCGAGCCTTTCTTCTCCCAGGCTACGGCCAGATCCTCGAGCCCCGTTCGAAAGAGGCCGCCGATCCTTCGCGCCGCGCGCTCACAGTCGCGGCCTTTGCCGTTCGGAGCGGCTTCCCGGTTCTTCCCCTCGACGCGCGCGTCCATTCGCGCGATCTCGCGGAAACTCAAGCTCTCGCCGATGATCAGCACGACGAGGCGCGCTGTCTCGGCGCCGAGCTCGCGCGTCATGGCTTCCTTGAGCGTTCCCGCGGCGCGGCCGGCGTCGATGCGCGCAGCCATGGCGTGCTGGAGCGCGAGCGGAGAAAGCTGTTGGTCATGGCGTTCGCCAAAGTCCCTTGAGCTGCGCCGGCCATTGGCGGCCTCGAGCACGGCGTCGATATAACGACCCGTGGCGTAGGCCGCAGGCGTCAGTCGTCCGCGACCGTGCTCATATTCGAGAGTGTCGGTGCGCGTGTTGATTGCGACGCGCTGCCGACGGGGGCCTGACATTCGTCCGCGAGAGGGTAGATCCAGACCTTCCGCGAAAAAGGGGTCGATCTCCTGACCGTGGACGATTTCGATCTTGCCGCCGGCGCGTCGACCCTCGCGGGGCAGCTCGGGACCGGAGAGGCCTTGAGCGGGAGAATAACGGCCGAGCGCGGCTTTCGAGGTCAACGCCATATCGGACCTTTCGTTTTTGCAAAGCAAGACAAGCCGACGCGGCTGCCCGAGAGCTAAAGAGCGGCCGGTCGTGGAGGAGTCGCGACCGGCCGCAGTCGCCGCGCGAGCGAGGAGGGGGCTCGCGCGGGCAAGCCCCCAAGAGGAGACGAGCGAGGCCATTATGATGTTTATAAACATCGTGTCAATGGTTTTATAACCACTGTTGATGCGGCGAGAAAAATTTTAAAATCGCGCCATGGATATTTCTCGCGATCAAATCGTCCGCCGGCTTGCCGAACGGCTTGCCGAGTTGAACATCACCGAGAACGAGGCGTCCGGGCGGGCCGGGCTCGAGCGCACCTTCTTGAGCCAACTGCGGCGCAACCCGCATCGCTGGCCGCGCGTCGATAATTTACAGCGCGTCTGTGACGCGCTGGGCCTGCGCATGTATTGGGTCACGACGGGGCTTGGGCCGCGGCTCATCGAGGAAAAGGACTTCGCCGCCGACGTCGCTAACGTGCCGATGGTGTCTTGGCATGTTCCACTCGTCTCGTCGGTCGCGGCGACGGGTTTTGCGGAGGCGGGCGCCGTCGAGAATTTCTCCGAGATGCGGCGGGTCTTGGCGCCGGGTTTGCCGCGCGGGGATTATATCGCGCTCGAAGTCGTCGGCGATTCGATGAACATGATCGCGCCGGACAGATCGATCATCATCGTCGATCGCGCGGATAAGATCCTTCATCCCAGGGCCTTCTATGTGTTCACGACGCCCAACGAGGACGAGGCGACATTCAAGCGCTGGATGACGCGGCCCGACCGCTTGGAGCCTTACTCCACCAATCCCGCCTATGAGACGATCTTTCTTGAAGGACCGCCGACAGTGATCGGCCGCGTGCGAAAAGTGATGCTTGATCTTTAGAGCGGGCGCCTGGACCGCAGCGTCGCTAGCTTCTGCGGGAGAGAGGTCGTCGTCGTCGCGCGCGTGGCGAGCGATTGGGGCTTTCTCGCTGCGCGGCTCGTAAGGGTTGCTCGCCGCCGCAACCGCGGTAGAATCAGCTGCCTGGGGTGTTTGTAAACTGCATTATCGGCCGAATGATGTTTTAAAACATCTTTTTTCTTGACGTAGTAAAAAAACATCGTAGACTTCGCGCCCTCACTCACGGGCCGCCATGGATCGAATCGCCTCTCTTCTCTTCCGGCCGGCGCGAGGTCCATGAGCTACGTCGTCCGAAGCTATCTTCGGCGCCTCGATGCGCATCTTGCCCGAGTCTCCGACGTCGGTCAGCGCATCCGTCTGCTCGACGGGGAAAGAGAACGGGTCGATCGGCTCGAACGCGCGCTCAGCCGGTGGGCCCTCTGCGACTGCAATTTTAGGCCCCAGCCGACGCGTTTTTCGGCCTTCGACCTGGCTCTCGTGCATGGCGCGCTGATAATCCGCCTGAAGACCGCACAGGCTCCGGAACGACGCGATCCGGAAGAAAAGCCGCACGCAAGCCGGCAGCCATAAATTCGCCCCAACATCCGTGGAAGTTCAAACGACCGTTTGACTGCCTCGGTGCACGCGCGCCTTCGCTCGAGCGGCATCATTGGGGCGATAGGACATCGCGCCGATCCGAAGGTAAGCTGAAGCGATTCCGAACGCCTGCGGAAGCGCGCTCAGAAGCGGTTGCTCTCCTGGCAAGGGGCTGATCCATGGCGGTAAAGTTTTTGCGGGAAATCGTCGTTTCGTCGCTCGCGACGGCGTTGGTGACAGTTGTCTATTCGCATGGCTCCGACCTCGCAGGGATAAGCGCGCCGCCCGCCGCCGCGCCGCCTCCGCTCGCTGAGAACGATCAACCTCCTGAGGACCTCGCGCAATTCATGCAGCGCGTCGCCTCGGGGCATGTCGGCAAATCCTCGCCCCGCTCGCCCATCGTGGAGGCGCGGGCTGCGGCTCAGCCTTCCACAGATTCTGATCCCGTTTGGCCGCGCCAGCCGGGCAGCGGCGCTGGGCGGCCGGCTTCTGGGGGCGCCGCCAAGCCTGTCGCTGCGAAGCCAGTATCGCCGCCGGTCGACGCGACCGCCGCCGCGCCCGCGAAGCCAGCGTCTCCACCAGTCGATGCGACCGCTTCGGCTGCTGTCCATGCGACCTCGCCGGCCCTGCCGAATCGCGAAACGTCGCCTGAGCAGGCTGAGGCCGGTCATTCGCCGTCCTACACGTCGCACATCGTTGACAGGTTCAAGGACTATGTCTGGAATCCCGGCGCTTCGGTCGTGAGCGGCGTTTCCAAAGGCGTGACCAACGGCTTCTCCGCAGTGACGAGCAGGATCACCTCCTTCGTCAAGAGAGAGCCTTCGTGACGCAGGCGAACGTCACGCGCCAAGCGTTGCTGCACCACGCGACGGACGTCTTCGCCGAGAACGGCTATGAACTCGCGAGCGTGCGCGACATCACGAGTCGCGCCGGCGCCAATCTCGCCGCGATCCACTACCATTTCGGCGGCAAGGAGGCTCTCTATCGAGAGGTGTTGTCTCTCGCGCTGGCGGCCTTGAGCGAAGCCTCGCTTCTCGACGACGAGGTCATCGATCGCGCGCCGCGCGAGGAGGCCGTTCGTTTGTTCATCCGCCACCAAGTGGCGCCGCTCCTGCGATACGCCGAGCTGAGCCGTTACCTACGCATTTTTGCGAGGGAGGCGCTGTCGCCGACGAGCATCTACTCGACCTTTCTCGCAGAGGAAAAGCTGCCGATCCTCGCTCAGGCCGAGCGCATCGTTCGGCGCTTCCGCTCCGCTGACGCCTCGCGTGCGGAAATTCTGATCGCCGCGATCTGGCTCTCGCAACAGGCTGCGCCTTTCATCCGGCACTGCGAATCCTTGTCGAAGCAGCCGCTACGCCTCGAGGTCGACGCGCTTTTCGTTGATCAACTCGCTGCCGACCTCGGCGCCATGGCGGTTGCGGGCTTGACGGCGCTGGACGCCAAACGGGCCGTGGGCGCGAGCGCCTGAGCTTCGCCTTATTTGGCGGGCGCCGTGCAGGCGACCGAACTCTCGTTGTAAACGTAACAGATCGACATCTGACCGGTCCTGAGATCGACCCGGAAGACGCCGCCTTCCTGCGTATGGTGCGAGGAGACCAGGGCAAATTCCCCGGGTGATCCGGCCTTGGCGCCATCCCCGGGGGGATAGCAGAGCGTCACGCCGATCGGCGATCCTTCTTTCAAGCCATATTGACAGGCGCCGACCTCTCCCGTCGTCTTGTCGAGGCGGAAGACACGGTTGAGATCCGTCTGGGGAGCGGCCAGAAATTCGTAATTCCCGGCGAATGCCGCGCCGCTCGTCGCAAGTCCTGGAAGAGAGACCAATAAGGCGCTGATGAGAAGCTTCTGACGCATCGGGGCTCGCTCCTTGCGCGAATCGTTGGGCGCAGTCTACACGCCGTGCGCCGCGAGGGGGAGGGCGTGCGGCTTGTCGTCAGTGAGAAAGCTGTTCGGCGATCGAAACCAGGTCGCCGGCCTGCGCTTTTCGGCCGGCGACGATCGGTCGACGAACTGACTATTGCTGCGGCTGAGCAGCGCAGTGAAGCAAAGCCTCGAGCTCCTGCGAGCCTGCGGGCTTCCTCAAATGCCGGTCGAAGCCCACTTCGACCGCGCGTCGGCGTGTTTCCTCTCCGTCCCATCCGGTCAAGGCGACGAGCATCGCGTGGATTCCCGTCGGCGACTCGCGCATGCGCCGCGCGGTTTCGAAGCCGTCCATGCCGGGCATGCCGATGTCGAGGAACACGAGCTCAGGCGCAAACTCGGCGCATGTTATGAGCGCTTCAGCGCCTCCGCGAGCCACACGAACATCTGCGCCGAATGTCGAGAGCAGGAGGGCGAGACTGTCGGCCACGTCCGGCTCGTCGTCCACGATGAGCACGCGGCGCGACGTCTGCGCCCCGATAGCTGCGGCATTTAACGGCGCAATGCTTGGCTTGACTCTCGCCAGGCAGGGTAAGCGCACGATGAAGCGAGCGCCTCGCCCTTCGCCTTCGCTGTGCGCCTCGAGACTTCCTCGATGCAGCTCGACGAGACCGCGCGCGAGCGCCAAGCCGATTCCCAGGCCAAACTCCGGCCGCCCTTGCAGGTCGCTGGCCTGCGAGTAAAGACTAAAGAGGTGGGGCAACATCTCCTTGGCGATGCCGACGCCGGTGTCGGTGACATTCACCACCGCATGTTCGTCCACGCGCGTCGCCACGATTTCGATGCGTCCTCCCCGGTCGGTATGTCTGGCTGCGTTATTGAGCAGATTGGCGAAAACTTGAGTGAGGCGGACCGCATCGGCGTCGAGCAACAATGGTTCGTCGGGCAGGACGATTCGAAGCTCCAGTTCCGCTGCGCCGATCAGGTCGCGGTTCATGTCATAAGCGTCGCCGATGACGCCCGCCAGGTCCACGCGGTCCTTCACCAGCTTGATCTTGCCGCGCTTGATTCGAGAAACCTCGAGCAGGTCGTCGACGAAGCGCAAGAGATGCTCGCTCTGACGCTCCATCATGGCGATCACGCGCACTGCGTCCTCCTCGGTCTTTGTCCCTCGCTTCATCGCGGCGAGGCCATTGCAGATCGGCGCGAGCGGATTGCGCAGCTCATGGGCCAGAGTGGCAAGGAATTCGTCTCTCCTGCGGTCGACGTCTTGCAGGGCCGTCTCCGCGCGCTTTCGATCGGTAACATCGACGGTGATCTCGACGCCGCCGATGACTTCGCCATCCTCTCCCAAGATCGGCGCGCCGGACGCTTCCAGCACGCTGCGTCCGCCAGTGGGGAGCAAAACATCCAGCTCCATCGGCGCGATGTGAGCTCTTTCGGAAACGGCGCGTTGAAGAGGAAGCTCCTTGGCGCTCAATTCCTTCCCATTTTGAAAGAAGCGCAATTGCCTGGCTGCGGCCCTCGGAGTCGGAGCGGACCCGTTGTCTCGCGGCGCCGTTGCGAGTTGTGAAAGCAGCGCCGCGTTTCTTGTCACCTGCTGACAACCGATGTCCGTCGAGAAGGCGATGCCGATCGGCGCTGCTTCCATGATCGCGACGAGGCGCTGCTGCGTCACAATCAAGTCAGCGCGCACTTGCACGTATTTCGTTATATCTTCCGCAAAAACAATTACGCCGCCGATATCATCTCCGGAGGAACGCCACGGCCTCGCTTCCCATCGCACCCATATGACGGAACCATCACTGCGATCGAAACGATCTTCTTTCGCGCTTACAGTCTCGCCACGGAGGACGCGCTCGTGGACTTTTTTCCATCGCGCGGGGTTCTCTGGCGTGACTTCAGAATGGCTCTTGCCAATAACGTCGCCTGGAAGGCCATAGCTGTTCAGCCAGCGACGGCTTGCCGCGATATAGCGCATTTCGCGGTCGAACATTGCCGCCGCCACAGGCGCGTTTTCAAGGAAGATATCGAAATACGGCGCAGTCACAGTTGCCCCGCTTCAGTCGCGCGCGTCCATTCAGGACCGTGCAGGGTTAAGTATAATTACGCATAGCGAGATCGCTCGAGTTAAGCAATAGCTCGGACGCATAAAGCCTCATCGGACCTTACTTTTATCCGGCGGCGCCGATAGGTGATGCGCCATGTATTACGACGGGTTGAACGGATCATTCGAGTCTGTTGACGGATGGTTTTATAGACTTTCTCTATCGGCCGCGGAATGATCGAGCTGCGAAAGGAACGCATCGATCTGCTGCAGGCGATCAACCACGCCGCGGTTGCGAGCCAGTCACTAACTGTGGAGCTTGAGCATCTGATGCTGGCGCGTGGACTTTCGAACCGGGCGGGCTTCAGTGGGCGGCGAATCATCCTGCTTTCGCCTTTGCCGGATAGTTGCTGCGCATATCGTGGGCAAGGCGACGGTTTCGACGAGCGCCCGGTCAAACGGATCGGCGCCTCATTTCCGAGCGATCAGCGACACGAGCGCAGCGCCATGACGCTCGATGCGGCCTTCGAGGTCGAGATCGACGAGCGCTCCTTGCACGTCGCGCGCAGGCAGGCCCACAGCGCGGATGAGCTGATCGAGGGACACTGGCGCCGGTGAGAGCAGCGCCAGCACGCGCGCCTTGGCGTCCTCGATATCGATAGCCTCCGCCTTTGGCGCTTTCGGCGCCGGCGCGATGAACGTGGGCTCGACCCGGGCCGGTTGCGGCGCGGGCGCGGAAGGCTCGGGCTCAGGCGAAGCATCCCGGATAGAAAAGGGAAAGAGATCCAGCTCGTCGATCAGCGGCTCCGCCTCGTCGCTCGGCGCGCTCTCGCTGAAGAGATCGGCGTGCGCTGGCGACCGGGCGACTCGCGCGGCAAGCACGCGCGTCACATCCTCAACCTCAGCGCACAATGTCGCGCCTTCTCGCAAGAGATCGTTCGTCCCCTCGGCGCGCGGATCCTGCGGCGAGCCCGGCACAGCGAATACCTCGCGACCCTGCTCGGCCGCGAAGCGCGCCGTGATCAACGAGCCCGAGCGGCGCGCCGCCTCGACGACGACGACGCCTTGCGCGAGGCCGGAGACAATTCTGTTGCGACGAGGAAAATCCCGCCCGCGCGGCTCCCATTGAAGCGGCATTTCCGAGACCGCGGCGCCGCCGGCCCCGACGATTTCGTCGAGAAGACCGAGGTTTTCGGTCGGGTAGGGCCGGGCGTGGCCGCCGGCCAGAACGGTGACGGCCCCGCCTTTCAGGCTTGCGCGATGCGCGGCCGTGTCGATGCCGCGCGCGAGGCCCGACACGATCCCGTAATCCTCACGCGTGAGATCGCGCGCCAGCTGCTCGGCGAAGGAGAGACCCGAAGCCGAGGCGTTGCGCGCGCCGACGATCGCGACGAGCGGTCGGCTCAATGCGGTGGCGTCGCCGCGCAGCGCGAGAAGCGGCGGCGCGCTGTCGATCTCGCGAAGAGTTGCGGGATAATCGAGATCGGATATGGCGATGAAGCGCACGCCTTGCGCCCGCGAAGCCTCGATCTCGCGAAGCGCGTCGTCGCGCGAGGCGATCTTGATCTCCCGGCCTCTGAGCTTTCTCGCGAGGAGCTCGGGGAGCGCTTCTAAGGCCGCGCTCGCGCCGCCGTAGCGGCTGACGAGCTCGCGAAACGTGCGAGGCCCTATATTCTCGCTGCGAATGAGGCGAAGCCAGTCGACGAGCTGCGCCTCGGTTAAGCGGCTCGTTTGGCTTCGATGTCCGCTCACGTTTTCTGCCCGATGCGCGTCTCGGCGCCGGCGAGAAGACGCGAGATGTTCTCGCGATGCTTCCACCACAGGAGCGCCGTCATCAGCGCGAGGATGAGCGCATCCTGGCCATGGCCGAAGCCGAACAGCACGAGCGGCGAAAGGAGCGAGGCAATCAGCGCCGAAAGCGAGGAATAGCGCCAAATCCCCGCGACCGTCAGCCAGATCGCGCAGAAGATGAGGCCGGTCGGCCAGTGCAGCGCGAAGAGCGCTCCGAGAAAGGTCGCGACGCCCTTGCCGCCTTTGAACTTGAGCCACACCGGAAAGATGTGGCCCAGGAAAGCGCCGGCCGCCGCAATGACTCCGCCCCCTGGGGCGAGGGCGGCGCCGATCAGAACGGCCGCCGCGCCCTTCGCGGCGTCGAGCAGAAGAGTCGCCGCCGCCAGGTCCTTGCGGCCGGTGCGCAACACATTGGTCGCGCCGATATTGCCCGAGCCGATCGTCCGCAGGTCGGAGGTTCCGGCCGCGCGCGTCAGCAGCAGGCCGAAAGGAATGGAGCCGCAGAGATAGCCCAGAAGCAGGGACGCCGCGAGCGCGACGGGAATTGGCAAGATCGGCATTGTCGCAACAGGCTCGCGCAGGAAGGGCTTCCGACCCGCCAGCGGGGGCGGAGCCACCAATGAATGTAAATGAGCGACGAGGCCGCCGCAACCGCGGCATGCGCCAAAAGTCGGAGCGTCCGAGACATTGCAAGCGCCTTCTTACAAGGCGGGCAAGGAGGAAGACCGAAGCGTCGTTCATATCGGAACGCATTTTGCCGCGCGCGTCGCCGCAGCGCAGTTACGAATGGAATCCTTACGCGGTTTGGCTAGATGCTTTAGCGGCTTCCCGTTCAAGCGACAGAAGACCGATGAACGACCCGGCGTCGAATTCCCGTAACGCACGCTCAATTGTCGATGCCTGTCTTGGAGCGGATCGATCTGGGACTGCGTGCGTGAGCTCGAGCGTGGGCGAGCGCTGCGCGGCGCGCGCGGCCGAGCGCGATGAAGAGGAGTTTTCCGGGATGAAAAGCCCTTCCGAGACGCACGGCCATAGGCTGGCGAGAGTGATCCTTTCGCTCATATCGGTTCTTTGGGGACTCGTGATCCTTGGCGTGGCGCTGTGGTTGTTTGGGCGCCACGCGTCCGTCGCAGCTTTCGCTTGCCTTATGTTCAGCGCCGGATATTGCGTGTTCGCGTGGTCGATTTTCAAAGACTCCACCTGGAATGAAGAAAGACCCTCGCGCGACGCAGATTTTTCGGACTTCGAGCCCCGATCCAGAGCGGAGCCCAGAGAGTTCGATCGAAACGCGAGAACACGCCAGGGGAGCCTGCCGCACGCAAGCCAGATCAAAAGCGCGCCTAGAGCGCGTCCCGATCGCGCGGAATCGCGCGATCGAAAAGGACTCGCTCCCACTCAAAAACTTTAGAGCATGTCCTGACCGGAAAACCGCTTCGCACTTTTCCGTGACATGCTCTCGGCCTCGCGAACGCGGCTCCGCGTGATCGAGCTGCGCGCATTCCAGAATGGTCACGCCTTCGCTCGCGGCGAAGTTCCGAATTGAATCTTTACGCGCATCGAGCGCAAAAGCGGCGCGACTGCGCAGAGCGGTTGGGAAAGACGGAGAAATGCAAATGCTCGCCGTGGCCGTGATAAAATTGCTGGTCATCTCGATGACGCTGGTCGGCCTCCTTCGGCTCATCGTCTTCCTTTTCATCGGCGACGCGCAAAACGAGCTTGCTATCCGGCGATTGATCGGCGGCGCCCGAGGCGCTTGGAGACGCAATCTCGTGGGACTCCCCGAGAGTAAGCGCCCTTTCTAACAACAATCTCGCAGCGCCTTGAATTCCTCGCTTCCCGCGCGAAGCAGGCGTTCCTCAATCCCCTGGCTCATTCGCGACCGCATGGCCGGATTCGAGCAGCGAAAGGCGCCGGCTCAATCGCTCTAGATCGCCTGCATGCAGCTTGCCCGTGCAGCCGGAAAGCAATTGGCGCCCGCGTTCGATAAGAATTCTTCTTATTGCGGGGTCGATGACTGTGCCGGCGATATCGCCCAGCGCGCGCATGAGCCGCAAGCTGACGCCCGCGTCCGCGACGGCGTAGTGACGGATTTGTTCGAAGGCGAGATCGAGCAGGCCGTTCACATCGATCCAGGGCACGGCAATGCGCAAGATGTGCGGCGGGTCGTAATAATAGCCGCGGGGCGGCTCTCGCTCGATCCAGCGGATTAGGATGGAGCTCAGCTGATCGACGCAGCTGATCGCTGTGGTCGGATCATTCACGGCAGGTGAGATCGCGCGCAATGCAATGTCGACGATCTGCACGACGCCGAACTCAACGTCCTGCTGCATCGTGCGGGTCGGTCCGATCTCGATTGCGGAAAGAAGCTGGAGGGCGCGCTCATCGGTGATCCGGTCGCCGCGAGTGAAGCGGATCAGTGCGACGCCTTCGGGAATAAAATGTCCGACACGGCGCTCCAGGCGCAAACAAATGCGGTATTCTTTGGCGAGCGTGCGTAACCTAGGGATGTCGACAAAACGAATATAGCCCGATTCCCGACTGGCGATCGCCTCGTGGAGCTCTCCCGAAAACATGCCAATCGATTCACGAGGCTGCCCTGGCCGGCGTCGTTCTGGCATCAATTCGTCGATGACAAGCTCCGTCTCACGGCGGAGTCGGTCGACGATGTTATTGACGCTGATGGCGTTGGAGATGTGGAAGATGAAAAACACCAGCATGCCCACGCAAACCGGGGCAAGCAGCATTGCGCCGAGCACCGTCAGGACCGGCGCGAACGGCGTAGGTAGGCTCCTTGCGGCGGGAAGGGCGGCGATACAGTAGGAAAAGGTTCCGAGGAAGACGCCCAGCGTCCATTGCGTCACGCGGTCCCGCACGAAGCTCACAAGAATGCGCGGGGAAAATTGCGTCGACGCCAAGGTCAGCGTCATCAAGAGGATGGCGAAGACGATCGACACGACGGTCATGGTGGAGGTGGCGATGACCGTCAAAATGGCCTGCGCGACCTGAGGGTCCGCCCGCGAGGGAAACAGTATCCCGGGAACGAGCGTGCGGATGGCGGGGAGGCGTTCTTCGACGTCCGAGACCATGGCGCCGGCCAGGCCAAGCGTCAGCACGATCGCCAGGGGGCGGACGAGGAATCCGCCGCGAAGCGCGTAGAGCGTCGCGCGTAGGGGCGGCGATAGAGTTTGAATCATCGCTTTGGGACACTGGCTGTTGGCTGAAGTGAGCCGCAGGTATTCTCGGCGCTGCGCCGCGCCGGCTTTCCCCGGCGTCTGACTGTCCGGAGGGCCGGATCGCCCGAAGCCGGGAAACTTTAATTCAACTTCTGTTCACAATAACGAAAATTCGGGTCGAATTCGGCCCGCCATCCGGGCAGCTCGGCGGAACACAGAAAGGCCGGGATTATTTGTAGTTTGAGCCTGCGCAGCGCGGATCGCGCCGCAGCCTCATGCGTCGACCGCGCTCGCGCTCAAGCCCCTGATGCGGTAAATGTGTCGACGGTCGCTCTGAGGCTTCGGCGCGACAAAATTCGCGGCGCCGACAGTGGATTGCAAGAGTAGAGTGAAGGGCGCGTTATGGGGTTGGGTTCGATAGCGTTGGCGCGGCCGCTGCGCAGGTCCCTTGGCTGGGGTTTGGTCCTGGCTGTGGCGTCGCTTTTGATCGCCTGCTCGAGCCTCGATGGGCGCAATGCAGTGCCGCCGGCCGAGCGCGCGGAAGCGCTCGTTCTCGGTCTGCCGAACGCTCGATTTTTTATGGACGAGCCCAAGGCCATGGCTGCGGAGCAGCAGCGCGCGCTGCTTCGCGAAGCGCGACAAGCCGGCGCCCGAAAAGGCGGAGAGCTGCCAACCGCCTATCTGCTGTCCTTGTCCGGCGGCGGCGACAATGGCGCTTTCGGCGCGGGTCTCCTCGTCGGATGGACGGCGCACGGCGACCGGCCGAAGTTCAAGCTCGTGACGGGGGTCAGCACGGGCGCGCTGATCGCGCCCTTCGCCTTCCTCGGACCCGAATATGACGGCCCCCTCACGGAGGTCTACACGACGATCGACCCAGAAAAGGTCTTCGAGAAGCGCTTCTTGCCCGTGGCGGCGCTCGCGCAGGACGCGCTCTCCAGCACGCACCCGCTCTATGAGCTCATCTCGCATTACGTCGATGAGCCGTTGCTCGCGAGAATCGCCGCGGAATATGAGAAAGGTCGCCTGCTGCTGATCCAGACGACGGACTTGGACGCCGGACGGCCCGTGATTTGGAACATCGGCGCGATCGCAGCCAGCGGGCGGCCCGAGGCGATCGACCTCGTTCGCCACATTCTTCTCGCCTCAGCCTCCATTCCCGCTGCGTTCCCTCCCGTCATGTTCGACGTCGAGGCGGCGGGGAAGCCCTATCAGGAAATGCACGTCGACGGCGGCGCGGTGAGCCAGGCGTTCCTCGTGCCGCCGTCCTTGAATACGATCACGGTCCTCAGGAAGGAAGGCTACCGTCGCAACGTCGTAGCCTATGTCATTCGCAATGGGCGGCTCGTCACCGAATGGACGGACGTTGAAAAGCTGACGCTGTCCATCGCCGAAAAGGCCGTCTCGACGATGATCAACTATAACGGCGTCGGCGACCTCTATCGGATTTATCTCCAGACGCAGCGCTCCAAGGCAGCGTTCAACCTCGCCTATATCGGCGAGGATTTCCGTGCCCCGCACCCCTATGAGTTCGACACGGCCTATATGCGGGCGCTGTATGACTACGCCTTTGCCAAGGCTTCCAAGGGATATTCCTGGCGCCATGCGCCGCCCGGATTTGAGGATAAGAAGGGGTAGAGCGCGAAGCGAGAAATCGCGGCATGCGCGACCTCGGCTTTTGAAGCGGCCGCCTTCAGGCGAGGCAGCGTGATCCGAACGCGGAAGTCGCGCCGCCGTCCAGGGGGCGCCGAGCAAAGCCGACTTGCATGCGCCTCCAAGGGCCTTATTGTGATATCTCTGCAACGGCGCGACGCGCCGCATCAGCGGGAGGCCTGGCGCGCTGCGCGGCGGGCGCCCAAGGCCTCAGGCACTGGATGCGACCTCAAATGGCGACTCAAGACGACATTGCGAAAACGCTCGAACGCCGACTCATCGAGCTGACCGGGCAGATTGCGGAAATCGACAACGAGCTGCACGGCCTGTTGCCGGCCGACTGGGAGGACCAGGCGACCCAGCTAGAAGGTCAGGACGCCCTCGAGGGCATCGAAAAGTCCAAGCTGCAGGAAGTCGGGCAGATTCGCGAGGCCTTGCGGCGCATCTCGCAAGGTAGCTACGGCGTCTGCGTCAAGTGCGGCGAACCCATCGACCCCAAGCGCCTGAAGGCGCTGCCCACCGCGACCCGTTGCATTTCCTGTGCGGGGTGATCGAAGGAAGTCGCCACGAGATCACCTTATCTGAGCGATCCGCTCAAACGCAGCCTGATCTCGCGCCGCTCACTCCCTCTCGATGCGGATGACCTGCGCGGGCGCGTCGATCGTGCCGTCTGCGAGGATGTCGTCGAGCGCCTCCCGCACGAGATGTTCGCTCGTCGCATGGGTGATGAGGATCACGCCCACTGCCGCAGCTCCCGGCTTCGCCTTCTTCTCGACGCGGCGCGCGGCCTTTGGGCGGCCGAGAGGAGGCCCGTCCTGGTCGGGGGGGCTATGCTGCATGATGCTCTCGAGCGAAATGCCGCGCTCGGCCATGCGCGTTGCGATTTTCGCGAAGGCGCCCGGGACGTCGGGGACGGAGAGGCGGATGTAATAGCCGCCCTCATGCTGCCGCAGCGGGGCGCGCTTGAGCTTTTCCAGCGTCGCGGTCGGCAGGCCGAAGGGCGCAGAGCGCACGCCCTTCGCGATGTCGGCGATGTCGGCGACGACGGCCGAGGCCGTGGCTTCGCCGCCGGCGCCGGGACCGACCAGCGTCAGCTCGCGCACCGCGTCGGCGTCGATCGTCACCGCGTTCAGCACGCCCATGGCCTGGGCGATCGACGTGGTCTTGCGCACCATCGTCGGGTGCACGCGCTGCTCGACGCCGTCGGCGGTGCGTTGGGCCACTCCCAGCAGCTTGATGCGAAAGCCGAGCTCCTCGGCCGCCTCGATGTCGGCGAGCGTCACGCGCTCGATCCCCTCTATGTCGATGGCTTCCGAGGCGATGGTCACGCCGAACGCCAGCGAGGTCAGGATCGCGAGCTTATGGGCGGTGTCGAAGCCGCCGATGTCGAAAGTGGGATCGGCCTCGGCATAACCGAGGCGCTGCGCTTCCTTGAGACATTCCTCGAAGGAGAGCCGCTCGAGCTCCATGCGCGAGAGGATATAGTTGCAGGTGCCGTTCAACACGCCATAGACGCGATCGATCGAATTGCCCGCCAGTCCTTCGCGCAGCGTCTTCACGATGGGAATCCCGCCGGCGACCGAGGCTTCGAAAGCGAGCGCGACATGTTTCTTTTCGGCGAGCGCGGCGAGCTCGAGCCCATGTGCGGCGAGCAGCGCCTTGTTCGCGGTCACGACCGGCTTGCCGGCGGCAAGCGCCACTTCGACGCTTTTTCGCGCGGCGCCTTCCGCGCCGCCGATCAGCTCGACGAAGAGGTCGATCTTATTCGAGGAAGCGAGCGCGACCGGGTCCGCGAAGAACTCGACGTCGGAAAGATCGGCGTCGCGCTTCTTGCCCGCATCGCGGGCGGAAATGGCGGTGACGACGATCTTGCGTCCGGTGCGCGAGGCGAGCGCCTTGGCTTGCCGCTTCAACAACCGCGCCACGGCGGCGCCGACTGTGCCGACGCCCGCGACGCCGACGCGCAGGATTTCGCTCATGTCGTTCTTTCGCAGGTCAAAACAGGACGGCCGCTAGCGCGCTTTCCGCTCGAACGGAATCGTTCGAGCGATGAGAAATCGCGCCAGATCAAACGTTGGAGCGAATTCTGATCGCAAAAGTCCATCAACTTTTGCGGAATACGCTCTGAGCGCCGGGCCGCAAAGGTTCTGCCCGATTCCGGACGGGCGATCAAGGACGCGGCAGCTTTGGCGTGAGCCGCCGCCGCGCGCGGGGATTGCCGAAGGCGCGAGGCTGGGGCAGGGTGACGCGTCGAAAGTCCTCCATTCGATTCGCTCAGCCCGTGCTCCGGGCCGCCAGGTGGGCTGAGCCGACGAGGGTCGTCTGATGCGCGCTTCACAACTTTTCTTTCTTCTTCCGCTGCTCATCGCCGGCCCCGCCGTCGCGGCGGATGCGCTCCTCGATGAAGGGGAGGCCATCGTCAAGGCGAATTGCAGCCGCTGCCATGCGATCGGTCCGACAGGCGAGAGCCCCAATCCGAAATCGCCGCCGTTTCGGACGCTCTCCAAAAAATATCCCGTGCAAAATCTCGAGGAGGCGCTGGCCGAAGGCATCATCGTCGGCCATGAGAACGAGCAGATGCCGTCCTTCCAGTTCACCCCCTCGCAGGTCGAGGCGATCGTCGCTTATCTCGGTTCCGTGCAGGTGAAGTAGGGGGAGGACGCCGCCTGGTTATGCGTCGGGATAGATCGCCTTTCGGGAAAACACATAGGCGGGCGTTCTGAGAAGCACCTCCAGGTCGAGCAAGGGGCTCCAACGGCGAACATATTCAACGTCGACGTCCGATCGGGCATCGAGGTCGACTGAATTTCGCACGGTGATCTGAGAGAGACCGGTTATCCCGGGCTTGACCTCGAATCGAGCCGCGTGCCTGCGAAGCGTCTCCCGGCTTTCCCACTCGACGAGCGGCCGAGGGCCCACGAGGCTCATCGAGCCTGCGATCACATTGCAAAGCTGGGGCAGCTCATCCAGACTGGAGTTCCGCAGGAGCGCGCCGACCCGAGTGATCCTTGGATCGTCTTCCTGCATCTCGTAGTGAGTATGCGGGTCCGGCATATTGTGATGCAATGAACGAAACTTGACCATGATGAATGGTTCAAAATGCAGACCTATTCTCGCCTGACGAAAGAATACGGGGCCAGGCGAGTCCAGTTTGATCGCGGCCGCAATCAAAGCAACAATTGGAAGAGCGATGACGCATAACGCTAATCCGATTGTCAGATCCATGAGGCGCTTTACCGCAGCCGCCATTCCAAATAGTTTATCCTCAAACGCTATTGCGGGTGTTTGTGGCTCAAATTCTCGATATTTTGTGTCTTCTGCCGGCATAACCTTCTCTCCTATCGAAATTTATATCTTATCCATTAGTTAGATAGACGCTGAGTGGGCCAGCGCGCTGTGGATTTCGCCCACAACCTTCTCGACTTGCTTTTGCGTAATATGCGGGAAAAGCGGCAAGGCAAGAACTCTTTTCGCGGCGTTCTCGGAAAAGGGCAGGGATGGAGCGTCTTCTGTAAGGAACGCCTTTTGTCGGTGGCAAGGAACTGGGTAATAAACCTTGGAGGCGATGCCCGCCCTACCCAGATGCTGATGTATGGCGTCTCGGCAGCTGCTCTCGATTACGAAGCAATGATGACTGCTGCAAGCGCCGTCAGCGAGTCCAACCGGGCGAAGGGGTAGGCCGGACAGCAGCTCCCTATATTGATCCGCGGCCTGCGCGCGCGCCGCATTCCAGGCGTCCAACCGCTTCAACTTGACAGATAGCACCGCCGCTTGGAGGGCGTCGAGCCGGTGGGTGCCGCCGATGACCTCATGGAGATCATTGCTTTGTCGGGGGCGGCCATGGTTGCTGAACAGGCGAATCCTTTCGGCCAAGGCAGAATCGCTTGTCACGACGGCGCCGGCGTCGCCGAAGGCTCCGAGATTCTTGGTCGGGTAGAAGCTGAAGCAAGCCGCGTGGGAGCAACTGCCCACCGGCTTGTCCCGCCATTTTGCCC
The DNA here is from genome assembly GCF_027925445.1 of Methylocystis bryophila. Classification (NCBI taxonomy): domain Bacteria; kingdom Pseudomonadati; phylum Pseudomonadota; class Alphaproteobacteria; order Hyphomicrobiales; family Methylocystaceae; genus Methylocystis; species Methylocystis bryophila. The sequence continues at coordinate 3,246,773 of NZ_AP027149.1, read as the reverse complement.
CATGCGCCTGCGCCGCGTCCTCAATGACGGCGATGCCGGCCGCTTGCGCGAGGCCCGAGATCGCATCCATATCCGCTGGCTGGCCATAAAGATGAACCACAATCACTGCCGCAGTCCGTTCGGACAAGACTTGTCTGATTTCGTCGGCGCCCATCAATAACGTCGCGGCATTCACGTCTGCGAAGACGACTTTGGCGCCGACGGCAGCCACCGCTTCGGCTGTGCCGACAAAAGTGAACGCCGGCACAATGACCTCGTCGCCGCGGCCTACTCCTAAGCCTCGCAGGGCGAGTTCCAAAGCGGACGTTCCACTATCCACGCCCACGCAATAATCCACGCCACAAAACGCCGCCCATTCCGCTTCGAAGTCTTCTACATGCTTTCCCCCGATGAAGCTCGAGGACGCGCATATCGATTTCCAGACTTCGTTAAGCTCTCCGGACAATTCTGAGTAAATCTTATTCAGGTCTATAAAGGGAATTTGCATTACTGTTGCTTCCTGGGAACGGTGCAATCTTTGATATCGACAATAGGAAATATTTCAGAATGAAGGTCTAATGGATAGAAAATATCTCTCTCTCTTTTGTCCTTCCGGGATCGATCTATGGCTTCAATAATCGCCACGGTAATCATACCATCTCGTCCTGAGCTCCTTGGCGCAGATCGATCCTTGATCGTGGCGAGAAAGTGTCGTAATTCTTCGACAAGCGGTTCTGCGTATTCTAATTTTGAAAAAGCAAATTCGGGTTCGTGCTTAATTCCCATTTCAAGATCATGAATAGAGGCCTGACGATACATCTGTAGAGGATTTGCGGCGAGGTCATCATAAACTACCGATTTCTCGCTTCCGATCACGGTAAATGTTCTAATTTTCTTAGTCCCTCCGCGAGAAATGTGAATGAAGCCGGAGGCCCCAATCTCTCCATAGCGAAGCTCTACCTGAACGGATTCGGTCTGCTCGCTGCTGTGTGCGTTCGATGCGCTAACGGACGTCGGAAGACAGCCGATCAGGTGATTAAATACGGAGATGCTGTGTGGCGCAAAATCCCAGACCGCATCGGCGCCATGCGCTGAGAACCGCTCCAGACTGAACTGTGCCGCATGCACGCTGCGTATCTGTCCGAGATTGCCGTCTGACAAGTGGCTTCTGAGCTTATCGACGGCTGGATTGAAGAGAAGCGTGTGTCCCGTCATCAAGACGCAATTGAACCGACGCGCCTCGTTGAGAAGCCGCACGGCTTCGTGCGTCGACTGTGTCATGGGTTTTTCGACAAGAACATGTTTGCCGTGTCGAAGCGCGGTCGACGCGAGCTCGTAATGCGTTGGCGGCGGCGTTGCTATGACGAGGGCGCTGACGTGCGGCAGAGCGGACTCGAGGTCCTGAAACGCCTGCGCGTGCGGAAAGCTGGAGATGACGCCGTCTAATCGCCGGGGGTTCGGTTCAATCGCCACGACTTGGCGGACCTGGGGGAGTGAGCTCAGCACGCGAACATGCTTGGCGCCCCAGTTCCCGCAGCCGACGACGCCGACCTGCATAGCCGCTTTCTCCTTGACGAACGATGTTAAGCTATGATCCCCCGAAAAACTCGGGTTTTTCCCGGAATATGCCGGTGCTAATCCAACCTGCGGCCAGCATGACCTCAACGAAAGATCGTTTGCCGGCTCCTTGTGGTGGAAGTTAGGCGGCGGATGGTCGCCTCAGCCTGTTTTTTGGGCCTATAGCGGAACGCGCCGCCACCCGTGTCGAGATCGCGTTGCGTTGGGCATCGCGCTCGAAACGGAATCTCGCGTCGACCTCTATAGCCGCGCCGGCGTCGCAACCTCGTGGTAGACCGCAACGGTCGCGTTGATGATCTTCCGCTCGTCGAACTCGGCGAGCGCTTTCGCTCTGGCCGCTTCGGCAAGGCGCCGGGCGAGCGCGGGATCGTCAAGAAGTTGCGCAATGGCCTGGGCCAGTGGCTCCGATTCTCCGGCCGGCACCAACAACCCGTCGACGCCGTGACTAATCACTTCGCGGCAGCCGGGAACATCGGTCGCGACGAGCGCTCGGGCGCAGGCGGCGGCCTCGATCAGGCCCTTGGGCAAGCCTTCGCGGTAGCTCGGCAGAACCAGGATGTCGATCCTCGCGAACAAGGCGGGCATGTCGCTTACATGCCCGAGCCACTCCACGACGCCCGACTCTCGCCATGCGATCAGGGTCTCTTCGGGAACCGCCGTCGGATTGCCCGGGTCCGGCGTGCCCGCAAGAGCAAAGCGGATATTGCGACCCTCAGCCTTGAGCGCGCGCGCCGCTTCGACGAATTCCCTGATGCCTTTGTCCCAGAGCATGCGCGATGCGAGCAATACGTAGGGCGGCTCGTCAGGAGCGCGTGGCTGCGTCGGGGGCTTGAAGCGCTCGGTATCCACGCCGGAGCCCGGAATCAACCGTATGCGCTCTTGCGAGGCCAATCCGGCGCCGAGAAAGAGATTGATGTCGTCGGGATTTTGCAGGATCAGCCGGGCGCGATCGCCGCCTAGGGCCGCGCGCATCAAAGAGCGCACGAGCGGGCGCAGTAGACGCGTCTTGAGCGAGTCGGTGGTGAAGACATGGCCCATGCCGGCGACCGCGTTGACGCGGGAGACGCCCGCTAGCCGCCCGGCCAGCGCGCCGTAAACGACGCATTTAATCGTGAAGGAATGGATCACATCGGGGCGTTCTGCCCGGAGCAGACGATAAAGCCAAAACAGCAGCGCGGCTTCACGCATCGGGTTCAGGCTGCGCCGCTCCATGGGCGCTTCGCGCCAATCGAAGCCGAGCGCGCGAAGCTGCTCGACATAAGGACCGGGCGGCGAAAGCAGCAACACCTCATGTCCCGCCTCGCGAAGCTTAGACGCAAGCGAGCGGCGAAAATTGAAGAGATACCAATCCGTATTCGCGAAGAGAAGCAGTTTCATCTCGATCCCTGAGCCAAATCAGAAAATTGGCGTTGAGCCTCGATGGCTCGCGGCGGCGCCGCGAAGGTGACGAGCGGGAGATTCCTCCTACAGGCGCAAGGGCTTTTGAGCGTCGAACGGTCCGCGCAAGCGGCTTCGTCGCAATGGCCTCCCGTGCGGGTGCACCTTTCCCGCACTTTGCCGTCTCTGACAAGGGCGAATTGTCGAGGAGAATGGCGACGGCGCTGGCGGCGCATGGACGGCGCCCGCTTGGCGAAGGGAGACCCGCGAGGCGAAGCCGCAGCTCGGCAGGCCTCTCGCCTCTTGCGCCGCCCGCCGGCATTTGCCAAATAGCCCTCGGGAGGTTGGCGGTGGACGTTCCACTCGCCAACCGGGTCAGGTCCGGAAGGAAGCAGCCCTAACGAGAACGGGCGGGTCTTCGTCCAACCTCCCACGTTTCGCGCGATCTCCCGGCTTGAGCAGCCTCCGCGCGCGCCATTTCTCCAGCGGGCTTCAAGCGCAGCGGATGGACGACGGGCTCTTCCCAACCCCTTCCGCGCCGTCGGCCTATCGCGTGCTCGCGCGCAAATATCGGCCGTCGAGCTTCGCCGATCTCATCGGCCAGGAGCCGATGGTGCGCACGCTCGAGAACGCCTTCAGGCTCGAGCGCATCCATCAGGCTTATCTCCTCACCGGGGTGCGCGGCGTCGGCAAGACGACGACCGCGCGCATCCTGGCGCGCGCCTTCAACTACGAGCTCCCAGCCCGAGACGGCCGGCCCGCCGTCAGCCGTCCGACGATCGAAATGGACGAGATCGGCGTCCATTGTCAGGCGATCATAGAGTCGCGCCACCCGGACGTGCTCGAGATGGACGCGGCCTCGCACACGAGCATCGACGATGTGCGCGAGATCATCGACAATGCGCGCTATCGCCCCGTCATGGCGCGCATGAAGGTCTATATCATCGACGAAGTGCACATGCTCTCGAAGTCCGCCTTCAACGGGCTGCTGAAGACGCTGGAGGAGCCGCCCGAGCATGTGAAATTCGTCTTTGCGACGACCGAGATCGAGAAAGTTCCGGTGACGGTGCGCTCGCGCTGCCAGCGATTTGATCTGCGCCGCGTCGACGCGGCCCTTCTCGCCGAGCATCTGCGCAAGATCTGCGCGCTCGAAAAGGTTACGATCGAGCCGGCGGCGCTCGCGGTCATCGCGCGCGCCGCCGAGGGCTCGGTGCGCGACGCGCTCTCGCTGCTCGATCAAGCGATGGCGCATGGCGCAGCGGGCGAGGGCGCCGAAATCCTGGCTGACGATTTGCGCGCCATGCTGGGCGTCGCTGACCGCGCCTGCGTGATCGAGCTTTTCGAGGCGGTCATGGCCGGCAGCATCGCCGACGCGCTGAAGCTCTTCGAGGATCAGTACAACGCGGGCGCCGATCCCGCGCAAATGCTCACCGAACTCGCCGAGTTCACGCATCTCGTAACGCGCATCAAGGTCGCGCCGCAGACCGCGCAATCGAGCGCGCTGACGCCGGAGGAGAGCCGCCGCGGGACGGCGCTTGCGGGCGAGCTGTCCTTGCCAGCGCTCTCGCGCGCCTGGCAGATCCTCGCCAAGGGGATCGAGGAGCTGCGCGTTTCGCAGACGCCCTATGCTGCGGCCGACATGGTTCTGGTGCGGCTCGCCCATGCGGCGGAATTGCCGACGCCGGACGAAGCCTTGCGCAAGCTCGGCTTTGGTCAAGGCGGCAGCCCGCCCCCGCAGGCCTCGCAACCGCCCGCCGGGTCACGGGGCGCGCCCGTTTCTTTTGCGGCGAGCGGCGCGCCCTCCATCGCGCCGAATCCGCCGAGACGAGCGGGCGTGGCCGCGGTCCCGCAATCCGCGCCGGCGCCAAGCGGAGGGCCGGTCTTGCGCGACTTTCCCGCGCTTGTCGCGCTCGCCGGCGAGAAGCGGGATATGCTGCTCAAATTGCAGCTCGAGCAATATGTGCGTCTCGTCCGCTTCGAGCCGCTGCGGCTCGAATTCGCGCTCGCGCCTGGCGCGCCGCCGCAGTTGCCGCAGACCCTCACGCAGCGGCTGCAGGCCTGGACGGGCGAGCGCTGGGTCGTTTCGACGGTCGCGTCAGGCGGAAAGCCCACGCTCGACGAAGAGCGCGAGGCGCGCGAGAACGAGCGGCGCAGCGACGTCGAGCGGGACCCGGTCGTCGCCGCGGCGCTCGCCTGCTTTCCCGGCGCGCAGATCGTCGCCGTGCGCGGCAGGGCTGACGAGGCGATGCCGGCGGCGCCCGAAGCCGAGGTCGTTTACGCAGACGGGGCAGAGCCGGACGAGGACTAGATCGCACCGCATTCAGGCGAGACTTTCCGGACGATCCGTTTGGGGAGCACGCGCATAACGGGGAGAAGACGATGGATTTCATGGGAATGATCAAGCAAGCGCAGGCCATGCAGGCGAAGATGCAGGAAGCGCAGGCTGAGCTCGAGACGACATTCGTCGAAGGCGAGGCTGGCGGCGGCGTCGTGAAGGTGACGCTAACGGCCAAGGGCGCGTTGCAGAAGGTCTCGATCGATAAAGGCCTCTTGAAGCCTGAGGAAGGCGAGATCCTCGAGGATCTGATCGTCTCGGCGCATGCGCAGGCGCGGGCCAAGGCGGAAGCCGCGATGACCGAGAAGATGAAGGCCATTACCGGTGGTCTGCAGTTGCCGCCCGGCATGAAGCTGCCGTTCTGAACCCATGGCTGAGCGCATCGCGGGTCCCGAGATCGAAAGGCTGATCCAGCTTTTGGCGCGCCTGCCGGGATTGGGTCCGCGTTCCGCGCGCCGCGTGGCGCTGCATCTCATGCGAAAACGCGAGGAGTTGCTCGGTCCCCTGAGCGAGGCCATGCGCGTCGCCTATGAGCGCATCGTGACCTGCTCGCGCTGCGGCAATATCGATACGAGCGATCCTTGCGCGATTTGTGTCGATACGCGACGCGACGCCTCGACGCTCATTGTCGTCGAGACCGTGGCCGATCTCTGGGCGCTCGAGCGGGCGCAGCCTTTCCGCGCGCTTTATCACGTGCTCGGCGGCGTGCTGTCCCCGCTCGATGGCGTCGGCCCCGACGATCTCAATCTTCCCAAGCTGATCGAGCGGGCCCAGAGCGGCGACATCCGCGAGGTGATCCTCGCCGTGAATGCGACCGTCGACGGCCAGACGACCGCCCATTACATCGCCGATCTGTTAGTCCCTACGGGCGTCAAGACGACGCGTCTCGCCCATGGCGTCCCGGTCGGCGGCGAGCTCGACTATCTCGATGAAGGCACGCTCGCCGCGGCGCTCGAACGGCGCACCGCGCTTTAATTAGATCACGCGCTAGCGGCCCGTGAGGAAGCTCGACGAGCGCAAGAACATCGCAGCGATTCTGACGGCGTAGCCCAACAGGCCCGAGCCGCCATAAAAATCGCTCCTATTGAGCTGCACATAGACATAGGCGGGCTTATCGGATGCGTTCATGACCTCGCAAACGAAGAAGCCCTCGCGGGCCCGGATCGACTCGAGCAGGGTTTTCGCGGCGGCGCGCGCTTCCTTAAACATGCGTCGCCGGTCCTGCCTCGAAAAGGAAGAAAATGAGATTTGTCGCGAGTCTTCCTCGGCTGCGTCGAAGACGCGATAGACCGGGAAGCGGAACTCCTCCACCCAATAGCGATTGCTTGGCTTGAGCACGGAAACGACGTTGCTCGTCAAGGCGATGATGTTGCCGAGAGCGAAGTCGCGCCTTTCACCCGGTTCAAGATGCTCGCGCAAGATTTTGGTGCGGCCTGAGAGGCAGAGGATCGCGGGCTTCACGAGGCTCTGCTGCCGATAGGTCTTGTACACATAGGGCGCGCGCGCCCAGCTCGCCGTGGAAGCGTCGCTCAGCACTGAGCGAAAAAAAGCGTTGCTCGACGAGCAGAGATAGGTCGTCTGGAGAAAAAGCAGCGGCGGCGCGCCCTCCCGCGCGAGCCTCGGCAAGTCGATGCATTCGACAACATTTCCGTCGCCCGCCGTGAGCAAGACCTCAATCGGCTGATTTTGCGCCGCGATCATGTTGATTCTGACATCGCCTCCGCCAAACAGCAGGCGCGCAAGAAGCGCGAGCTCGCGCATGATGCGCGAACGCTGCGGCTGCGGATGCGGACTTTGGCGGGGCGTGGTCTTCGCGCCCGTCCATTTGCTGACCGACCGGCCGGGCCGGTCGAAGAAATGCGCGTAGGGACCGAGCCTAACCGAGACTCCGTCGCGCCCTTCGAGGAGTTGAAAGGCGCTCTCTCCGAGACCGAGCGAAGGCGAGGGGATTCGGGACTGCCGGATGAGCATGTCGACGCTCCTTACTGCGGTTTCTAAGCTCGCGCCTCCCATTGTTGAGAATCGCCCCGTTCGCGGAGCGCTTGGCCTGCAAGAGGCTTCCCCTGATCGACGAAAATTCTGACGGGGTCGAGCCAATCAGGCGAGAATGCTTTGTTTTGTGGGCGCGAAAAAAAGCGCCGCTTGTGCAACGTTCAATCGAACTCACTCAATGCAAAGGATCTCACGCATTGCAAACAGCTCAGCGGTTATTCCCTCAGCGCATTATAGCCGAAGCCTTATCCTCGGTAAAGATTCGGCCCTCCTCTTGTCGCCTTCAAAGCGCTGTTCGTCGCTCAATCGGTCTCTGTTCGCGTCGCGGCGACCGGGTTGCGTTTGGCGGGACCGCGAAAGCGGAAAACGTGATCGTTTTCAAGACATCCGACTGCGTGCTCGGCGACAAAGGGCTGCCGCTTTTTCGCATCACGCGGTTAGTGCGCCTCCCGCTCGAGCGGCGTCGTTCGAGCGATAAGGAATCGCGCCTTATCAAAAGCTCGGAGCGAATCCGATCGCGAATGTCTGTCAAATTTTGCGGCATTCGCTTCACAGCGCGCCCCTGCCGGCGAAGGCCCGGACGCGCCGGCGCAACTCGCCGAATAGTCCTGGCGAGGGCGAGACGGCGCTCTGCAACGGCTTGACCGCGATACGCCGGGGCTCGCCTTTGTAGACGAAGCGCCGCCGCGCCGCATGATAGGCTGGATCGGGTCCCCAGAAGTTCTCGCGCATCTGGGCCAATTCCTCGGCGCGATAGGCGGCGAGCGGCTTCACGCGCTCATCGGCGAGGCGTCGTTCGTGCTTGTCGCGCAGCATCAGCCAAAAGTCCTGACGCGTCGCGAGCGCCGCCGATCTCTCGGCAAGGCGCTTTTGAAACTCGGCGACGCTTGCGCCAAAGGCGTCGTCGATGAAGCCGATGCGTTTGGCGTCGCGCGTTCCCATCGGCTTCAGGCATTCGGTGAGCTCCAGCGCGCGTTCCGCGCCGACCCGCCGTGGCAGCAGATAGGTCAAATATTCCGAACCGTAGAGTCCGCCCATGCCTTTGTAGTGCGGGTTGAACACGACGCCTTCGCGCGCATAGACGTAATCCGCCGCAAGCGGCAGGATCGCCCCGCCCGCGCCGGCGTTTCCGCAGAAGCCCGCGACGACGAGATGCGACATCGTATTGAGGATCTCGAGCACGACGTCGTCGATCGCAATGATGTTTCGCCAGGATTCAAGCGCCGGATCATCCGAGGCCTCGATCACGTTGAGATGAATGCCATTGGAAAAGAAATCGGCGCCGCCGACAAGCTCGATGATCTTCGTCGGTCGGCTGCGGGCATAGAGGAAGGCGTCGCGTAGTCGGAAGCACTGGCGCGTGCTCATCGCGCCGTTGCTAAACTCGAAGTGGAGTCTGCCGACGCTCCCGTCCTCGACGTAGCGGATCTCCTGGAAGGTGCGATAGTCCGGCGCGGCGTCGATCGGCAGGGGCGCTTTTGGCGCATTCGCCGCGCGGCGCCCGAGCGCCATCGTCGCGGGGAGCTTGATTTGCGCGGCCGGGCAAATGTCGAGCGCGCAATTGACGCAGCCGGGGCCGGGATCGGGGACGCCGCAGCCCGCCTCGTTCCGATCGACGCGGTCCTTGAGCTTCATATGCGTGATCCACACGGCGCCGTCCTTTGTCCCGACGCAAATGGCGCCATTACGCTGCGCGAGGAACGCGCCCGGCGCGCCCTTCAAGCGATCTTCGACGTGTGCGTCATAGAGATAGAACTCAGCGCCGAAAGAGCGGTCGAGCACGCCCGGCGCGCTGTCGGCGGCGTTGATCTTTGTAACGATCGCTTCCGTCGAGTCCTGGCTCCAATCGATGGCCCGATCAGCTTGGCGCATGGGGGAACGCCAGGTTCCGCGCACATCGGGGCGCGTGTAATCGAGAACCTCCGGCGTAAATCCGGTCGCCCGAAACTTCTCCACGGCTTCGAGCACGGCCGCGACGGCCGCTTCGGTAACCTCCTGGCGATAAAGCTGGCTCTTGGAGACGGCGGGCGTGGGCATCTTGAATTCCCGCGTCGCCCAGATCGGCCCCGCGTCCCATTCATCACTGGCCTCTAATACTGTCGCGCCCCAGACCCTCTCGCCGTTCTTGATCGCCCAGTCGAGCGAGGACGGCCCGCGGTCGCCTTTGATCCCGGGGTGGACGATGAGGCAGAGATGCTGGTCGGTGATAACTTTCGGGATCGCCGCCTTGAGCATCGGCGCGATGATCAGCTCCGGTTCGTTCTCGGCCGCGCCTTTCAGCATGGCCTCGTCGCTCGAGGCCAGCGTCACGGCGACCTCGTGTCCTCGTTCCGTCAGTTCGATCAGAAGCCTTTGGCTCAGGCTATTGTGCGCCGTCGTGAGAAACAGAATCTTCATGGGGCGTTCTCCTTTCTCTGATTGCGGTGGACGAAAACGCGCGCAGTTAGCTTGCGGGCGGGATGAGCAGACGCTCTCCGAGCCCGTTTCCGTCGCGATGGCGTCGAGTATCAGCCGGATTTTTTCGAGCTCACTACGCGCCGCCTCGAGGCGCCGGCTCGACGAATATCCCCGGCATCATTTCAGTACAGGGACCTCGGCCATTGAAAATCCCTGGAAGGCTACCGCATTGGCGCCTGCAGCCTTTCACTCAGGCTGTTACGCGCCGATGTGAGAAACAGGATTCTCATGGCGGGGTTCTCCCTCTAATTGCGGTCGACTGAAACCGCGCCCGGTAGTCTTGTGGACCGACGTTGAGCAATCGCTGGAAGGCGCGCTGCATCCGCTCGGGCGTGCCAAAGCCCGTCTCCGCCGCAATGGCTTCGAGCAACAGATGGGTTTGTTCGAGCTTGCAGCGAGCCGTCTCGACGCGCGCTTTCTCGACGAATTTCGCGGGTGTCATCCCGGCTTCTGCTTGAAAATGCCGCGCGAAGTTCCGCGGACTCATATTGAGACGCGCCGCGAGCCGCTCCACGGAGTGATCCTCCGCAGGATTCGCCAAAATATAGGCCTGAAGCTCACGAATGTCGGGACGGTTGGGCGCCTCGGACTGAAGAAAGATGCTGAACTGGTTCTGTCCGCCGGGCCTTCGCAAGAACACGACCATCAAACCGGCGATAAAACGGGGCGCTTCCCGGCCAAGATCCTCTTCGACGAGCGAAAGCGCGAGATCGATGCCGGCGGTGATGCCGCCGGAGGTATAGACATGTCCGTCGCGGACGAAGATGCGATCGCGATCGATCCGTAGCGAGGGATGGAGCGTCGCCAGCCGGTCGCAATACATCCAATGGGTGGTGACGAAGCGGTTCTCGAGAAGTCCCGCGCGAGCGAGCAGGAAAGCGCCTGTGCAGACGGAGACAAGCCGGCGTACCCTCGGCGCCGTCTTCTGCAGCCAGTCGATCAGGAGCGGCTCGGCGCAGGCGCGCTCGATCCAGGGGCTCCCGGGCACGACCAGCGTGTCGATTTCGCCTAATTCGTCACCGAAGCCCTGGGGCGCAACGATCTCCATGCCGCCAGCGGTTTTGATGGGACCGGCGCGCAGTCCGACGAGGACTATCTCATACCCGGGTTCGTTGAGCCGCCCGTTGATTTGCAGCCAGCGGTCGGCGTAACCGAAAACGTCGAGGGGACCGGCGAGGTCGACGATCTCGATATCCTCGAAGAGGAGGAAAACCACCCGTCGTCGCAGCAATTCCTTTTTAGGGGAGTGGATAAGGCGCTCCACCTGATCGGAATCGGCATAAGGCAGCAACTTCGTCATTCCCGCAATTTGCGCCTGCCTAGCCCCGTCGGCAATGACAAGAATCCCGCAAATCCTGCCACGACTCCAGATGTGCGTACGTGTTCAACGGGAAGTGACCGGTCGCCGTCCTGACATGCGTTCTCGACAGGATGGGGCGCAGCGAAAACGGAGCCCGGCAGCTCGCCTCGGCAGGAAAGCGACGATTGCCAAGCCCCTGATCCTTCTCTACTCAGCCGAAAACCATTCTCGAAAGGCTCCTTCCTTGACCAAACATGTCGTCGTGCTGATGGGCGGTCTCTCCGCCGAACGCGAGGTCTCCCTGCGCTCCGGCGAAGCCTGCGCGCGGGCGCTGGAAGGCGAGGGGTTTCGGGTCACGCGCCTCGACGTCGGCCTCGACGCGCCGCAACGGCTGGCGGAGCTGAAGCCGGACGCGGCCTTCAACGCGCTGCACGGGCGCTTCGGCGAGGACGGGGCCATGCAGGGCGTGCTTGAGTTCCTGCGCATCCCCTACACGCATTCCGGCGTGCTCGCCTCGGCCGCCGCTATGCACAAGCAGATCGCCAAGACCATTCTCGCGGCGGCCGGCGTTCCCGTGCCGGCGGGGCGCGTGCTCACCCGACTCGAGGCCGCGCGGGAGCACGCGCTGCCACGTCCTTATGTGCTGAAGCCGGTTGCGGAAGGCTCGTCCTTCGGCGTCTTCATCATTCGCGAGGACCAGGAGCATCCGCCCCAAGAGCTTTCCCGGGCCGACTGGAGCCACGGCGAGACGATGCTGGCGGAGCGGTTCATCCCGGGGCGCGAATTGACCTGCGCCGTGATGGGCGACAGGGCCACGGACGTTATCGAGATCGTCGCGGCAGGCGGCGGCTGGTACGACTATGAAGCGAAATACGCCGCGGGCGGCTCAAAACACATTCTTCCAGCCGATCTTAAACCGAATGTTTACCAAAACGTTCAAGAGTTGGCGCTCGAGGCTCATCGGGCGCTCGGCTGCCGCGGCGTCAGTCGCGCGGATTTTCGCTACGACGACAGGCCCAACGGATCGGGCGAACTCGTCGTGTTGGAAGTCAACACCCAGCCTGGGATGACCGAGACCTCGCTCGTGCCTGAAATGGCAGCGTATCTGGGGCTTTCGTTTGGCGAGCTGGTGAAATGGATGGTGGAGGACGCTTCCTGCGATCGTTAAGGGCGCGATTCTTCGCGCCGCTTTCGCTTGCCCGCCCGCATGACTCTCGCTCCTTCGCCTTCGCGTCCGCTCTCCCGCTCGACGCGCCCTTTCCCGACGCCAATTTCTCCCGCGCGCCCGAAACGCCTCGCGCGGCCCCGACCTGGACCGAGCGCCGCACTCATCTGCTGGCGCGGACGGGAGTGGGCTCTTTCGCACTGATTTTTGCTTTTGGCGCGACCCTCGCGCTGGGCCTGGTTCAGAGCGGCGACTATCGGGAATTCGTCGCGCGCAACGGCGCTCCGTATGACACGCTGGCGCGTCTTCTCGGCTTCCCGATCGACTCGGTGACGATCTCGGGCGAGCTGCGCCTGCACGAAAACGAAATTCTAGCGGCGACGGGGCTCGACGCCCACAGCTCTCTCTTGTTTCTGGACGCGGCCGAGACGAGGCGCAGGCTCTTGCAGATCCCCCTCGTTCAGTCGGCGCGCGTGCTCAAGCTCTATCCAAACCGTCTCGTCATCGCCATCGAGGAGCGACAGCCCGCGGCGCTCTGGCAGCGAGAGGGCAGAGTCAAGGTCATCTCCACCGACGGCACGACGATCGCCGATCTCAACGACCCGCGGTTTCTCGGGCTTCCCTTCGTGGTCGGCCCCGGGGCCGAGAAGCGGCTTCCCGAATATACGGCCCTTCTGCGCGATCTCGGCGAGCTCGCCACGCGCGTCAGGGCGGGCGCGCTGGTGTCGGGTCGCCGCTGGTCTCTGATCATGACCAACGGCGTCGAGGTCAAGCTTCCCGAAGTCGATCCCGGCGCCGCCGTTGGCGTCCTCGTTCGCTTGCAACGCGAGTCGCGCATTCTCGACAAAGACGTGCGCTCGATCGACCTGCGGCTCGCCGATCGCGTCGCCGTGCGCCTGACGGAGCAGGGCGCCGAGACCCGCGAGAACGCGGTTGCGAAGCGGAAGGCCCCGAAGGCGGGAGCGCACACATGAACCGCGACCTCACAAGAAGCTTGAAGCCGCTCTCCCCGCGCCGCGGCGCGGTGGTGGCGGCGCTCGATGTCGGCACCTCCAAGGTCGTCTGCCTGATTGCGCGCCTCGACCCGCTACGCGGGGATGGGAAGGGCTGGCGCACGCATCGCGCGCGGGTCCTCGGCATCGGCCATCAGCGGTCGCGCGGCGTCAAGGCCGGCCTCATCGTCGACATGAAGGAGGCGGAGCTCGCCATCCGCCAATGCGTCGACGCGGCGGAGCGGATGGCCGGCATTCAGGTGGATCGCATCCTCGTCACCGCCGCCGGCGGCCGGCTGGATTCGCAGCGCTTCTGGGCGACGACGCCGATGAACGGCCGCGAGGTCGAGGCGGCGGACGTGCGCAGCGCGCTCGACGCCGCGGCGGCGCAGCCTACGGCGTCAGGACGGTTCGTCGTTCATTCCTTGCCCGTCGCCTTCTCGCTGGACGGAGCTGTAAGCGTGCGTGAGCCGCGCCACATGATCGGCGACGAGCTGGGGGCGGAGCTGCATGTGGTGTCCGCGGACAGGACGGCCGGACGCAATCTCGTCACGGCCGTCGAGCGCGGACATCTCAGCGTCGAGGCGATTGTCGCCGCGCCCTACGCGGCCGGCCTCGGCGTGCTCGAGCCGGACGAGGCTGAGCTTGGCGCGGTGCTCATCGAAATGGGAGCGGGCGCGACCTCGCTTGCCATGTTCGCCGGCGGCGCGCTCGTCCATCTCGACTCGATCTCGCTCGGGGGAGGGCACGTCACGATGGACATCGCGCGCGTGTTGAACATGCGCCTCTCGGACGCGGAGCGCCTGAAAAGCCACCACGGCGCGGCGATCGCCTCGCCGTCGGACGAGCGTGAGATCCTGAGCTACGACCAGGCGGGGGAGAGCAGCGAGACGCCGTCGCACGCGCCGAAGTCGCATCTCGTGCGCGTGATCCGTCCCCGTTTCGAGGAAACCCTTGAAATGCTCCGGGATCGACTGGCTCGGTCCGGGCGCGGCTCGACGGCCGGCAAGCGCATCGTGCTCTCGGGCGGAGCGAGCCAGCTCGCAGGCGCTCCCGAGGCCGTCCGGCGCATCCTTGGCGGCCAGGTTCGCCTCGCGCACCCGCTGGCGCTCGAGGGCCTGCCCGAGGCCGCGGCGGGCCCCGCCTTCGCCGTCGCCGCCGGTCTGCTCGTCTATCCGCAAGTGGCGGCAAGGGAACATTTCCACTCGCCGCGCGTGGACGTTCGGTCGACGGGAACGGACGGATATTTCACGCGCGTCGGACGCTGGCTCAAGGACAGCTTCTAAAGCGCGGCAGGATTTCGCGAAGGGTGCGCCGACCCTTCGTTGGCAACAGAAAAGCAAGGCGAGCACGGTAAAAGGGGAGAAATTCTCCCGCGCATCGAAAGGCTAGGTTATGACCATCACTCTGAAAGCTCCCGAGCTGCGCGAACTAAAGCCGCGCATCATCGTCTGCGGCGTGGGCGGCGGCGGCTGCAACGCGGTCAACAATATGATCACCTCCGGCCTGTCCGGGGTCGACTTCCTGGTCGCCAACACGGACGCGCAGGCGCTCACCTCATCGCGCGCCGACCGCGTGGTGCAGATGGGCTTGCAAGTGACCGAGGGCCTCGGCGCCGGGGCGCAGCCTGAGATCGGACGGGCGGCAGCAGAAGAGGCGCGTGAGGAAATTCGCGAGCATCTTGCCGGCTCGCACATGTGCTTCGTCACGGCCGGTATGGGCGGCGGCACTGGCACCGGCGCAGCTCCCGTGATCGCGATGATTGCTCGCGAGATGGGCATACTCACTGTCGGCGTCGTCACCAAACCGTTCGATTTCGAGGGCCAGCGCCGGAAGCGGATCGCCGACACCGGGATCTCCGAGCTCTCCAAATGCGTCGACACATTGATCGTGATCCCCAACCAGAACCTTTTCAGGATCGCCACGGAGAAGACGACCTTCGCCGACGCCTTCGCCATGGCCGACCAGGTTTTGTTCTCGGGCGTTGCCTCCGTCACCGATCTGATGGTCAAGGAGGGCCTCATCAATCTCGACTTCGCCGACGTGCGCTCGATCATGCGCAACATGGGCAAGGCGATGATGGGCACGGGCGAAGCCTCCGGAGAACGCCGCGCTATTCTCTCGGCCGAGGCGGCGATCGCCAATCCGCTGCTCGACGAAGTCTCGATGAAGGGCGCGCATGGCCTCCTGATTTCGATCACCGGCGGCCATGACCTCACGCTCTATGAAGTCGACGAAGCGGCGAGCCGCATTCGCCAGGAGGTCGACGAGGACGCCAACATCATCCTCGGGGCCACCTTCGACTCCTCGCTCGAGGGCGTGATTCGCGTCTCGGTCGTGGCGACGGGTATCGACAACGAGTCGTTCTATGCCGCTCAGGGCGGCGAGATCGAAGCGCGGGCGGCGGAGATGGCGGTGGAGAGGCTCCGGGCGCAGCTCGCCCAGCAGAGCCAGAAAGTCGCCCAGGAGCGCGCCGGGTCGCCGCTGGTTCGCGCGGCGGTGACGCCCGTGGCCGCGCCCGTTGTCTCCGAGACTTACGCCGCCGCGCCGGCACACAATGATTCCTATGGCGAGTTCGCTGAGGAGCAGCCGGTCTCGGGCGTCGAGGAGGAAGACGACTACTCCTATGAAGTGCAGAGGGAGGCCGTGGTGGCTCCTCCGGCTTTCGTCGCGCCGGCTCGCGAAGCCGCGCCCCGCGCCGCGCGAGAAGAGGCCTATGATCACTATGCGGCCGAGTCCGCGCCGAGGCCCGCGCGCATGCCGACGATCGAGGACTTCCCGCGTCCGGGGCAAGAGCAGCTCCGCCAGGCGCGCGGCGAGGCCAATCCTGCCGAGGCGCGGCGCCGTTCGCTCTTCGACAGAATCGCGGCTTTCGGCGCGAGCCGTCAGGAAGAGGCCTATGAGGCCAGCCTCACGGAGCCGGCCGCGCCGCGTCCGCCTCGCAGCCAGCAGCCTCCGGCGCAGCAGCCTTCGCCGGCGCACGCGGAATACGCCAAGCGCGTAAGCGCGCAAGCCAACGCGGCCGCGCTGCGCGCCAACGCCGATCTACAAGGGAGAAGGCCTGCCCCGGCGGCCCGTAACGTCGAGGAGGATCACCTGGATATTCCAGCTTTTCTGCGCCGTCAGGCGCATCGCTGAGCCCTGGCGTAATTGTCCCTCAAAAGCAAAAAGCCCGCTTCGGCGGGCTTTTGGCTTTTTCCGTCCGTGTCTCGAATTGGCCTCAACGCTCGCAAATCTCTTGCGTCTCTTGTCCGCGCAGGCCGTAGCCTTCGTCGAGCGTGATCGTTTCTTCGCGGCATTGCGTCCCTGACTGGTCCTGCGACTGTTTCGTGGCGGATGCGGAGACCGCCGCCTTGGCGTGGGCGACGTCCCCCGCCGACTGGAGGATCACTCCCTCAAACAGCGTAGCCTGCGCGGCGAAGAGCAGGAGACCGAGCCTCGCCGCCCCGGCGATCGTGAACTGACGTAACGCCAATCTTGGGAAAAATAACGCCGACATGATCTTCCGCCTCCCCCGTTTCGTGAGCGATTGCCTCCTTCGCCTCACGCCAGCTCATTAAAGCTCACATTTCGACCAAAAGCCGTGCGCCGCCGCACGCCGCGCCCCCATAGGCTCCAGAAGCTAGCGGAGCGGCGGCCAGTTTCAGCCTGAGCCGTGACGCCTCGCCGCTTGTCCCACGAATCGCTTTTCGGTAGGGTCCCCCGGCTTCGCTGTGCGCGGAGAATCGTTCGAGCGACAGAAAATCGCGCCAGTTCAAAATATTCGAGCGAATTCCGATCGCGGGGGTCAGTCACTTTTTGCGAAGATGCGCTCGAGGAGGAGCTGACGGTGGCGTTCGCGGGAATTCCTTTCTTCGACGACTTGCCGCTTCGAAAAGCCGAAATCTATGGGCGAAGCAGCGTCCGTCGACGCTATGGAGAAGGCGAGCTCGTGCTCGACTTCGACGACGATACCAGTGACGTTTATTTCGTTGTGCATGGCGAGGTCCGCGTGCTGATCCGCACCGCCGCCGGCCGCGAGATGATTCTGTGCGAATTGGGACCGGGCCGTTGTTTTGGCGAGATGGCGGCAATCGATGGCCTGACGCGCTCCGCCAATGTGACGGCGCTCACCAACACCGAGCTTTGCGTCTTGCCCGCGTCGGCTTTTATGGAGATCGTGCTCAGCGAGCCGCGTATCTGCCAGCGCCTGCTGCGGCTGCTCACCCTACGGGTCCGCGAGCTCGACATGCGCCTCGTCGAGCACAGCATGCTCGACCTGCGCCATCGGCTTTACGCCGAGCTGCTCCGACTCTCCGCGCCGAGGCATGGCGCCGCCGGACAATCGATCGTATCCCCGCCGCCACGCCAGCAGGACCTGGCCGCGCGCATCGGCTGCAGGCGCGAGCAGGTGAGCCGCGAGCTCACGGCGATGATCGACGAGGGGCTGGCGGAAAAGACCAAGGGAGGCTTGGTGCTGCCCCGCCCCGAGACCTTGCGCTCACGCGTGCAAAGTGTGCTGGACGGAACGGATTAAGGCGTGACGCGAGGAGTCGCTTCTTTGCCTAAAGAGCGGATCACGTTTTTCTTTGTCGGGGCGGATTCGCCTGAATGCAGCGATCGAGAACCCGTAAGGTCTGTCCATTTTCGCGGAATGCGCTCGATATCCGACGCGTGTGCGGCCGCACAGCGGCCAAGGCGGTGCTCCTCTAGAACCGGGACATGAACGCGAGAGGCCCTGAACTCTCGCTTCCACGACCGGATGGGGACGACAATGCAATCTCTTTCGCCGCTTTCGCGTTGTGCGCAGATCTGCGGACTCACTCCGAAGGAACTGATCGTCGGCGCCAGCCCGCGCCCGGAGCATGAGTTCCTGGCGGCGCGCTATTATCGCAGCTCGACCATCGGCAAGGCGAGAATGCGCCGCGCGATGGTCGCGGCGATCAGGGCCGCGTTGAAGGCCGCCGAGCCGCGTTCGGCCGCGGATCTCCTCGTCGCCCTGCGCATGATGCTGGGACGGCGGCGTGGCCGCTCGTGGGGCGCGCGGCGTCGCACCCGCCGCTCCCATCAGAGCCGCTGCGCCGTGGAGGCGCCCGTCGGCCGACCCGGCGACGAGCGTGGGGAGAGGGGCGCAATTATCGTCGATTTCGTAGAACGCCAGGCCGCTCTGGCTTCCTGCCGGCCCCTTCGGCTCGAGGCGTGACCTTCCGCGGGCGAGCACCCGCCGGTCGGGGCCCAGCGCAAGCGCGGCGTCAAACCCGCTCGCTCGCCCTTGCCCGCTCGCTCGCCATTGCTTGAATCGCATCTAGCTGGCATATCGCGGCGTCAAACAAGCCGAAGGGGGCTGAGAGGCCCCGCGCCTGCCCGCGGGCGCCGAGCGAGCCAGGATGACGATGAGCTTGGTCAATCACATAACGGTTAATCACATCAGGAAGCTCTTCCTGGATTATTTCGCGCGTTTCGACCACGAGATCGCGCCTTCCTCGCCGTTGGTGCCGCATAACGACCCGACCTTGATGTTCACCAACGCCGGCATGGTGCAGTTCAAGAGCGTCTTTACCGGCGTCGAGAGGCGCGCCCGGCCGCGCGCGGCGACCGCGCAGAAGTGCGTGCGGGCCGGGGGCAAGCACAACGACCTCGACAACGTCGGCTATACCGCGCGGCATCTGACCTTCTTCGAGATGCTCGGCAACTTCTCCTTCGGCGACTATTTCAAGGAGGGCGCGATCGAGCTCGCCTGGGGTTTGGTCTCCAAGGAGCTTGCGCTCGACAAAAGCCGTCTGCTCGTGACCGTCTATCACGATGACGATGCAGCTTTCGATTTGTGGAAAAAGATCGCGGGCTTTTCCGAAGACCGGATCATCCGCATCCCGACGCACGACAATTTTTGGAGCATGGGCGAGACCGGCCCCTGCGGCCCGTGCTCGGAGATCTTTTACGATCAGGGTGAGAAATTCGCCGGCGGCCCGCCCGGGAGTCCCGACGAGGACGGTGACCGGTTCATCGAGTTCTGGAACCTGGTCTTCATGCAATATGATCAGGTCACGCCGGAGCAGCGCATCGCCTTGCCGCGCCCGTCGATCGACACGGGCATGGGGCTCGAGCGCATGGCGGCGCTCATGCAAGGCGTCGGCTCCGTATTCGAGACGGATCTCTTCGTGGCGCTCATCGAGGCCGTCGCAGAGCTCACGCATGTTTCGCCGACCGGTCCGCAAGCCGCGAGCCACCGCGTGATTGCCGACCATCTCCGCACCTCCTCCTTTCTCGTCGCCGACGGCGTGACGCCTTCGAACGAAGGACGCGGTTACGTTTTGCGTCGCATCATGCGCCGCGCCATGCGTCATGCCCAAATGCTCGGGGCGGCGGAGCCGCTGATGTGGCGGCTCGTGCCGGCGCTCGTCGAGGAAATGGGCCACGCCTATCCCGAACTGCAGCGGGCGGAGTCGCTCATCAGCGACACGCTGCTGACCGAGGAGACGCGCTTCCGCACGACGCTTGCTCGCGGATTGGCGATCCTGGACGAAGAAACGGCGTCGCTCGCTTCCGGCGATCGGCTGCCCGGCGAGACAGCGTTCAAGCTTTACGACACCTACGGCTTTCCGCTCGATCTGACGGAGGACGCGCTGCGGCCTCGCGGCATCGGCGTCGAGAAGGAAGGCTTCGACACGGCCATGGCGCGCCAGCGCGCTGAGGCGCGCAAGGCCTGGGCCGGCAGCGGCGAGACGGCGACAGAGGCCGTGTGGTTCGCGCTCAAGGAGCGCGTCGGCGCGACGGAATTTCTCGGTTACGATGCGGAGAAGAGCGAGGGCGCGGTGACGGCCCTCTTGAAGAACGGTGTCGAGACCTTCTCGCTGAAAAAGGGAGAACGGGGCGCCGTCATCCTCAACCAAACGCCATTTTACGGCGAGTCGGGCGGCCAGGTCGGCGACACCGGCGAGCTCAAAGGGCCGGGACTGCTGTTTCGCGTCGAGGCGACGCACAAGAAGCTCGGCGATCTGATCGTCCACGAGGGCGTGCTCGAGGAAGCCGGCGAAGCGGGCCTCGCCGAGGGCGTCACTCTCGTCCTCGAGGTCGACCATGAGCGGCGTCGCGCGACGCGCGCCAATCACTCTGCGACGCATATCCTGCATGAGGCGCTGCGGCGCGTGCTCGGCGATCACGTGCAGCAGAAGGGCTCTCTCGTGGCGCCGGATCGGCTGCGGTTCGATTTTACGCATCCAAAGCCAATGGCCCCCGAGGAGATTGCCGAAGTCGAGCGGCTCGCTAATGAGATCGTGCAGGACAATGCGTCGGTCGACACGCGCCTGATGGCGCAGGAAGAGGCGATCGCCTCCGGCGCCCGCGCGCTCTTCGGCGAAAAATACGGCGACGAGGTTCGTGTCGTCGCCATGGGCCGAAAAGAGGCGACGTCCGGCCATGCGTTCTCCATCGAGCTTTGCGGCGGCACCCATGTGCGGCGCACGGGGGACATCGGCCTTCTCAGCATCGTCTCGGAAGGCGCCGTCGCTTCAGGCGTGCGGCGGATCGAGGCGCGCACCGCGGAAGGCGCGCGCGTCGGTCTCGTGGCTCAGTCGAAGGCTCTCGCCGAGATCGCGAGCCTGATGCGCGCGCCGACCGAAGAAGCGCCTGCGCGGCTCGCGGCGCTTCTCGATGATCGCAAACGCCTGGAGCGCGAGCTCGCCGACGCCAAGCGCAAGCTCGCCATGGGCGGCGGCGACGGGGAGGCGAGTCAGCCGATTACCGAAGTCGCCGGGATCAAGCTCTTCTCGCGCGCGGTCACCGGGGTCGAGTCGAAAGACTTGAAGGGACTCGTCGACGAAGCGAAGAAATCGATCGGCTCGGGCGTCGTCGCGATCGCCAACAGCGCGCCTGACGGCAAGGTCGGCGTCGTCGTCGGGGTGACCGACGATCTGACCGGCCGCTTCAGCGCCGTCGACTTCGTTCGCCTCGCGGCCGAGAAGCTCGGCGGCAAAGGCGGCGGCGGGCGGCCCGATCTCGCGCAGGCAGGCGGTCCCGACGCTTCGGCGATCGATGCGGCGCTGGCTGCGATCGGCGAGGCGTTGCGCGCCAAGGCGGCGCAATAAACGCAGAGGCCGCTTCTCCCGTCTCGATCGCCTCAAGCCGGTTTCCGCCGCTTGCAGAATTTGCGTTCTTCCTCTTGGCTCAAGGACTGTGGCGGAATTGCAACAGTCTCTGAAGAAATATCGTCTTGCGTCTTAACGCTATTGCACGCGGGATCGGGCTGAGAGATTAATCTCAGCTGTCGCGGTTGGCGCCGAATCTGTTGCGTCGCGCGGCGTTTCGCTATTCTCGAAAGAACGGGGGCGGACATGCGTCGGCTCGGCTTTGGATTGCTTTGCATCATTAGCGCGACGGCTATCGGGGGCGACGCCTTGGCGCGCACCCACCGGGGAGCGCCACCGCCTCCGCCGGTCGCGGACTCCAATCCCTTCTCTTTCCTCTTCGGCAACCTGTCCTCTTCGGGGGCGGGGGAGTGGCGCCCGCAGGCGAGCGCCGTCCCACGCGAGGTGGTCAGCTATGGCGGCGGACAGGCCCCGGGCACGATCGTGATCAGCACGTCGGAGCGGCGTCTCTATTATGTGCTGGGCGGAGGACAAGCGATCCGTTATGGCGTCGGCGTCGGGCGTCCGGGCTTCGAATGGTCGGGCGTGCGCAGCGTCTCGGCGAAGCGCGCCTGGCCGGACTGGACTCCGCCGGCGCAGATGCTGAGGCGCCGTCCCGATCTGCCGCGGCACATGGCCGGCGGCATCAACAACCCGCTCGGCGCGCGCGCCATGTATCTTGGCGGAACGCAGTACCGCATTCACGGCTCGAACGAGCCGGAGACGATCGGTCACGCGGTTTCTTCTGGCTGCATCCGCATGACGAATGACGACGTCGTCGATCTTTACAACCGCGTCCGTGTGGGCACGCGCGTGATCGTGCAGCGCTAGCGCGTTTCCCGCTCGAACGGAATCGTTCGAGCGATAAGGAATCGCGCCAAGTCAAAAAGTTGGAGCATGGCATGACCGGAAAACCGCTTCGCACTTTTCCGTGACATGCTCTAAATCCGGCGTATGCGACAAGAACCGATCGCGCTGCATTCAGGCGATTCCGCCTGAATGCAGCGTGATCTAAAGGCTCTCTCCCAGAGTGGCGATCGCCCGGCCGCCTTCGCCGCTGTCGGCGCGATCCGACTCCGGCGTGAGCAGCTGCGCCGCGGCCAGCGTCGCGAAGCGACCGCCCTTTTTCACGAGATCGTCGAAGGACCCGCTCTCGACGATCTCGCCATGGTCGAAGACGAGAATGCGGTCGGCGTTGCGCACTGTGGCGAGGCGATGCGCGATCACGAATGTCGTGCGCCCCTTGGTCGCCGCGGCGAGCGCCTTCTGAATCTGCCTCTCCGTCGTCGCGTCGAGCGCGCTCGTCGCTTCGTCGAAGACCATGATAGGCGGGTCCTTGAGCAGGGCGCGCGCGATGGAAAGACGCTGACGCTCGCCGCCCGAGAGGCTGCGTCCCCTCTCGCCGATGACCGTTTCGAGCCCGTTGCTCTGACGCGAGACGAAATCTTTGGCCTGCGCCAGCTCCAGCGCGGCCTCGATCTCCGCCGAGCTGGCGTCGGTCTTGCCGATGCGCAGATTCTCCTCGATCGAGCGCGCGAAGAGCATCGGTTCCTGGAAAACGACACCGATGTTCCGGCGAAGCGCGTCGAGCTGGATGTCGCGGATGTCGCGCCCGTCGATGGTCACGCGGCCTTCGACCGGGTCGAAGATGCGATGCAAGAGCCCGAGCGTCGTCGATTTTCCCGAGCCCGTGGAGCCGACCAGCGCGATCGTTTCGCCGGGCTCTGCCGAAAAGCTCACGTTTCTTACGGCCATGCGCTTGGCGTCGTAGGAATAGCTCACGCCCTCGAAGGCGACGGCGCCCAAAAGCCTGCCGGGATCGATGGCGTTAGGGTGATCGTCCACCATGGGGCGCGTGTCGAGCGTCGTGTAGAATTCGCGCAGCCGCGCCGATTGCGCAAACAGGAAGTTGACGAAGCCGACCGCCTGCTCGAGCCGCCCGATCAGCATGGTTGCGAAATTGATGAAGGTCACGATCTCGCCGACAGTGACCAAGCCCTCCGAATGAAGACGGGCGCCATAAAGGAAGATCGCGAGCACGGTCATCGTTGCCGAGGCTCGGCTCGCCACGACCACGACTGCCCACCAGGAGAGCACCGGCAATTGCGCGGCGAGCAGATCGTCGCTGATGCGCCTTAGCGCCTGCGATTCATTATGCACGCGCGTGAAGCTCTGCACGACGGGAACGTTGCCGAAGGCGTCGCCGGCGTGAGACGCGAGCGCGGCGTTGTGACGCTCAACCAGCGCTTGCAGCGCATCGGTGCGACGCAGCACCAGCGCGGTGACGAGATAAAAAATGCCGACCATGACGATGAGCAGACTGGCCAGACGCCAATTGTAGAAGAGCGTCGCCGGCAGCAGGATGAACAGCGCTATGAAGGAAGCGCAGTTCTCGCGAAAGAAGGAGAGCCACAGGCTGAACATCGCGCTCGCGCCTTCGAGCATCGATTGCAGCAGCCGTCCGGAATGGACGTTGGCGTGAAAGCTCAAGGGAAGATTCAGCACGTGATCAAAATAGCGCGCCATCACGACGAGCCGGCAGCGGTGCGCCAGACGGTCGGCGTTGAGCCCCACCGCCATCGCGGCGACGATCGAAAAGAGCCCGAAACCCGCCCAGGCCGCGACGGTCGGCCAGATCTCTCGCAAGCCAACGGGCGCGCCGTTCGGCTGCTCGTGCGTCATCAGGTCTATGATCTTGCCAAAGAGCATCGGCTCGGCGAATTGCGCCGCGGCAAGCACGAGATTGGCGACGACGAGACCATAGGCGAGCTTGGCATGGCCGCGCAGCTCGCCGAGAACGCGCCAATAGAGCGAGAAGACCGACATGGCGAGGCCTTGGCTTTGGCGATGGGCGCTAAGCGATACCAAAGGGCGGGGCGAAGACGCAAGGGGAGGGGAGGCGGCTTTGCCAGAAAGGCGCTCTCAGCCTCCCTCCATCCCCTCCAACAGCGCAAATTCTTCCCGCACCCGCTCAGTCCCATAAATCCGCTCGAGGCGCCGCAGCATGAAATGCCCGTGCGCGATCTTTTGAAAATGATTCATGAAGGCGACGTTGATCGCCGCGGCGCTGGCGGCGCTGGCGAGCGGCACGGCGCTGACGGCGATCTTCTCATAGACGACGATGCCGAAGCGCGAGGCGACTTCCTTAGAGAGCGCCGTGACCACCGGCGTCGAGACATTGGTTGCGCCGCGATGGGCGAGGAGCGTCGCCGCCTCCGACGTGAGGCGCCCCAGCATCGCGCGCGAGGCATAGTAGCCGAAGTCGGAGCGTTTCTCGGCGCCATAGGCGAAGACCTCGACACAGGCGAGCCGCGCCTCCATCTTCTCGAGGTCTTCCCCGTGATGCCTGGCGATGTCAGCGATCGCGCGCAGCATTAGGATTGTCGTCAACGGCAGCTCGAGCGGGAGCGCCACCGCGCCGAACAGTCCAGCGAAGCCGCCCGCGACGCCGGCCCAGGTCGACGCCAGCCGCGTCTGCGGGCGCCGCCGCGGGATGTTCTTCAAGGAGCGGATCGCGAGCTTGAGGCAAGCGAGGATTGCGTGTTCGATCGCCTGGTCCACGCCTTTCCTGAGTGTGGGCGAGGCCAGCTTCAGCGCGCCCTGCAACGGGGCGCCCGCGTAATCGGACATACGCGCTGCAAAGCTCGAGGATGCGAGGAGCTCTTGCGCCCGCGCAAGCTGTTGGAGGTGTTCTTGGGCGAACTCGCGCGGGCGCGCGCTCATCGACCTTTCAACAACGGCCGCATGCCGTTGACGCTGGCGAGGATCGCCGAGCCATTGCTGAGCACCGCCGTGAAGGAGGGACTGACCAGCCCGCTCGGAAGAGCGAGGCCCAAAGCGATCGTGTTGAGCGCGACGACGATGCCGTAGTTCTGCTTGATGAGCTTCACGGAGCCGCGCGATATCTCCACCGCCTCGACCATCTTCCAGAGCGAATCCTCCATCAGCACGACATCGGCGGATTCTTGCGTCACCTCGGCGCCGTGCTTCATCGCAATGCCGACGTCGGCGAAGCTCAGCGCGGGCGAGTCGTTGATCCCATCGCCGACCATCGCGACGACGCGTCCCTCGCGCTGTAGCTGCCGAACGATATCGGCCTTGTCGGAAGGCATCATGTCGGCGTATTGGCGCGTGAGGCCGAGCTGCTCGCCGACGGCCTTCGCGACGACGGCGTTGTCGCCCGTCATCATGATGGCGTCCTTGATTCCGAGCGCATAAAGCCGCTCGACGATCGTCGCCGCCTCGGGACGGATCTGGTCGGCGTAAGGCAGAAGCGCCGCAAGCTTGCCGTCCAGCGCGACATAGAGGCAGGAGCAGCCCTTGTCCTGGAAGCGAACGCGGTCACCCACGGCCTTCTTAACCGCGATTCCGTTCTCGCGCAGGAAGCGCTCGCTGCCCACATGGATGAAATGGCCGTCGACCTCGCCCTCGACGCCGAGTCCCAGACGATAGCGCGGCTCCTGGCAAAGGGGCACGTCGGCAAGACAATCCGCCGCTTTTGCGCGCACCGCGTCGGCGACCGGATGCGTGAGCCGGCTCTCCGCCGCCGCGGCGAGGCCGATCAGTCGTCGGTCGTCGATACGGCGCTGGTAGGAGACGATCTCCACCACCTCCGGTTGTCCGCGCGTCAGCGTCCCGGTTTTGTCGAAAAGGATCGTGTCGGCCTCGGCCAAGCGCTCCATATGGCGCCCACTCTTGACGATGATGCCGCGTCGCGCCGCGAGCGTCATCGAGGAGAGCATGGCGGTCGGCGCCGCGACGCGGATGCCGGTCCCATAGTCGACGATGACGAGCGACAGGAAGCGATTGAAATCGGCGGTGAGCGCCGCGGTTCCGACCGCAACCCCGAGCGTCGGCGCGACCAGCCGATCGGCCAGCTTTTCGGCGTGGTTTTGCATGCGCGTGTCGCCGATCGGCGCCGAGTCGATGAGTCGCACGATCTGACCCGCCGTCGTGTCGGAGCCGACGCGCGTCGCCTTGATGGTGATCTGGCCCTCGCGCGTCACCGTCGCCGCAAAGGCGGCTTCGCCGACGCTGCGCGCAACCGGCAGGCCTTCGCCGGTGATCGTCTTCTGATCAATCATGGCGAGACCCTCGACGATCTCGCCGTCGACGGGGATCATCTCGCCCGGATAGACGATCACGTGATCGCCGACTTGCACGTCGCGCGCCGGGATCGAGACGACGCTGCCGTCGCGCAGGATCCAGGCCGTCTTCGACTGGAACTCGAGGAGATCGCCAATAGCGCGCTTCGAGCCAGAGGCGGTTAGATCACGGATCCAGTCGCCGAGCTTGATGAGCCAGGTGATGAGCGCGCCGGCGACGTAATTGCCCTGTCCGAGAGAAGCGAGGATCGCCAGCGTGTCGAGGAAGTCGACGTTGAGCCGACGCTCTTCGCGGACGACGCGAAAGGCCCGGGCGGCGATCGGGTAGCCGTTCCAGAGCATCAGGGGAATGTTGATCGCCGTCGCAAAGGGGTTGACGAAAAAGGCGAGGCCAAGGGACACCGTCGGCAGAAGCATCGGATGGTGCTTCGGCTCCTCGGCGGGCTCGACTTTTGCAATCAAATCCTTGGCCAGATGCTGGCCGTGATCGAGGTGTGTCGCGGTGAGCTTCGTCAATTCCCGGACATCGTCGAGCGACATCAGCCGCAGCTGTCCGAGCAGCATGCGGAACATCGGCTCGTGCTTCACGTCATACTCGACGACGAGACTGGCGCAGGCGTAATTGATGCGCGCCGAGTAGACCGCGCTCTGCGCGCGCAGCCACATCAGCAGCTCCTCGGCGAGCCCGCGCTCATAGCAAAGCGACGGGATGGCGACGCGCACGCGCCCCGGCATGAAATGGCGAATTGCGAACTGCATGGGAAGCGGTTTTCCTCGCTCAAGCGGGGGGCGGCTGAGTCTTATCCTTCGCGGTCTTGATAACCACGGGCGCTTGGTTCTCCACTCTCTCTTCCAGCTCGTGATGCCGCTGCAGCTCCACGAAATGGTTGAGCGAGAACACGCCGAGCGTGAGCCATATCGGCGTCGCCGCCGAGGCGCCAAGCTCGATGAGCGGGAGAGCCATGACGACGCAGGCAAGACCAATCTTGAAGTCCAGGAGGTTATGCGTGCGCAGCTTGATCTCGCGATCAAAGCGCTTGCAAATATGAACGACCACCCGAGCCGTGTGCGAATGCTCGGACAGATATTCCGCCTCTCTCTGGATCTTGTTCGCGAGCTCGTCGAGTTGCGTCGGCGGCGGCGCGGACGACGGTTCGCCCATACGACCCCGCAAATGGCGCTGAAAGCTCTCATATTGTCTGGGATCGTAGCGCAAAACGAGACTGCCAGTCGCCGGATTGGCGGTGACGCGCTGGATGCCGGGAATGCCCGCGAACGTCTCGCCGATCTGCTGCAACAGCTCCGGATTGCCCTTGCCGGCGGCAATCTTCATGCGCACCCGGCCGGCCGTCTGATGCTCGATTTTCATGCCGAGCTTCAGTTTCTTTTTCTTTTTCTTTTTGCCGAGGGCGCCTTCATTCTCGGCGTCGACCGATCCGGAGAAGGGCGCGTCGGCTGAGGTCTCGGCTTCTAGCATCGCCGCCAAGGGTGGCGTGTCAGTATTTTCAGGCGCAGCCAGCGGCTGCGTCTCGGCATCTTCAGACGCCGCCAGCGACGGCGTCTTGGCTTCTTCCGACGCCGCCGGGAGTGGCGTCGGATTCACGGCTTGCGCCGCCTGGAAGGCTTGGGCCGACCTGTCCTGCATCGGCGTCAGGTGATCGGAGCCGCGTCCTTGGCCGGCGCTTCGGCCTTGCTCTTCGCCTCGGCGTCGACCTCGGCGACGATGTCCTGGACGTGCTCATTGGCCTCAGCGACGAATTCCTTCGTCTTCTGGCCGAGCTTGTAGGCGTTGCGCACCGTCTCCTTGAACATCGGCCCAATCGCTTCGCCGATCTTGGGCACAAATCTCGGTGCGAGCATCGCGGCGACGCCGAGCGCGACGCCAGGCAGGAGCGCAGCTTCCAACACCGCAACGCCGACGCCGACCACGCCGACAGTCGCGATTGTCGCGACCAGGTCGGTCTCCTCGCGGCTCAGTTCCTCTTCCACATCATGCTCCGGCACGGTGTCGAAATCTTCGACGTTCGCGTGAGACTCGTCAGCCGGCTTGTGCATGCACCTAACTCCGATCCTTTAATAAGTCCTTGGATTTCAAGGACAGGTATCGTTGTATCATTGGACTTGCTCGATGACAAAGAAATGACGCGGAGAAGCCAGTAGACAGAAATTGATCGGTTTTTTCGTTCATCGCCGCGTTCGTCGATTTAGTCGCGAGCAGATGTATAGCGGGTCCCGGGATGGCCCGTCAGGACCGCGGGAACGCCCAAAGATCCGTCTGGACGCAGCGTCGCGGTCGACGCTTCATGCGCCCGTGATGAGCGGACCTTTTTGCTGGATCTCGTGCCGCTCGGCGGCCTCTAGCCACTGCTCCTCGGCCGCCGCCAAGGCGTCAGCCAATTCGGAGCGTTGGGCCGCAAGCTGCGCCGCCTCTTTCGGGTTCTTGGCGAAGGTCTCCGGATGGGCGAGCTTTGCGTCGACGCGCGCGATGAGAGCGGAAAGTTTTTGGACTTTTTCCTCCGCGGCGGCGAGACGGCGGCGAAGGGCGCCAAGGTCGGCGCGCGGCTCCTGCCCCTGGGCGCGCCGCGGCGCAGCGCTCGACGGCTCCCGCGCGTCGGCGCCCGTCCGCGCGAGCGCCTGACGCGCATAATCGTCGAGATCGCCGTCGAAGACGCGAACGCCGCCATTCCCGACGACCCAAAGCCGATCGGCGCAGGCTTCGAGCAGGTGGCGATCGTGGGAAACCAGCACGACCGCGCCTTCGTATTGGTTGATGGCTTCGATGAGCGCCGCGCGGCTGTCGATGTCGAGATGGTTGGTCGGCTCGTCGAGAATCAGGAGATGCGGCGCTTCGAAAGAGGCCAGCCCCAAGAGCAACCGCGCCTTTTCTCCGCCCGAGAGGCGCTCGATCCTCGTGTCGGCGCGCGCGCCGGAAAAGCCGCAGCGCGCCGCGGCGGCGCGCGCCTTGGCTTGCGACGCGCTCGGCATGAGGCGGGCGAAAACTTCGTAGGGCGTGGCGTCCAGATCGAGGTCGTCGAGCTGATGTTGGGCGAAGAAGCCGACAGTCAGCTTGGCTGCCCGCACCGCCTTTCCGGCGGAGGGCTCGAGCCTGCCGGCGAGGAGCTTCGCGAAGGTCGTCTTGCCGTTGCCATTCGCGCCGAGAAGTCCGATCCGGTCGTCCTCGGAGAGCGAGAGCGTAAGGCGCGACAATACGACGCGCTCGCCGTAGCCGACGCTGGCGTTCTCGAGCGCGACGATCGGCGGCGACAGCGGCCGCTCGGGGGAGGGGAGCTCTATGGGCAGGACCTCGGCGTCGACGATCGGCTCCGCCGGCTCCAGCTTCGCGAGAAGCTTCAGCCGAGATTGCGCTTGGCGCGCCTTTGTCGCCTTGGCTCGAAAGCGATCGACGAAGGCTTGCAGGCTCTTGCGTCGCGCCTCGTCTTTCTTCCCGGCTTTGGCGGCGAGGGCCTGCGCCTCTCGCCGCTGCTTCTCGAAGGCGGAATAATTGCCTCGATAGAGGCTCAGGCCCGCCCGGTCGAGATGGATGATATGGGTCGCCACCGCGTCGAGCAGATCGCGGTCATGGCTGATGACGATGGCGCTCGAGGGGTAGCGGGACAAATAATCGACGAGCCAGAGGGTCCCTTCGAGATCCAGATAATTTGTGGGCTCGTCGAGCAGCAGCAGATCCGGGCGCGAGAACAGCACGGCGGCGAGCGCGACGCGCATGCGCCAGCCGCCCGAAAATTCGGCGAGCGGGCGGCGCTGCGCCTCGGCGTCGAAGCCCAGCCCGTCGAGGATGGCGGCGGCGCGCGCCGGGGCCGCATGGGCCTCGATATCGGAGAGCCTCGCGTGGATTTCGCCGATCTCATCAGGGTCGCTCGCTTCTTCCGCACGCGCCAGGAGGCGGGCGCGCTCGCGGTCGGCCGCGAGCACGAAGTCGATGAGGAGCTCGGGGCCGCCGGGCGCCTCCTGCTCGACGCGCCCGAGACGCGCGCGCGGCGGCAGCGAGATGACGCCGCTTTCCGCGGCGATCTCGCCGGCGATGATTCGGAACAGGGTGGTCTTGCCGGCGCCGTTGCGCCCGACGAAGCCCGCCCGCGCGCGCTGCGGCAAGGCGACGGAAGCCTTGTCGAAGAGAATCCGTTCGCCGAGGCGATAGGTGAGAGCTTCGATGGTGATCATGGCGCTCGGAGCCGATCCGGCCCTGGATCCCGCTGCGTTCAGGCGGAACCGCTCGAACGCAGGCAATGTGATCGAAAGGAAGAGCGCGCCCTAAGCGAAAAAGCGGTTTGCTTGTTTCGCGTCGCGCCCGAGAGGAGAAGCAGGCTTTAGGCCATTTGGACGCCAGGGCGCAAACCTTCCGCTCGAAGACCGCGCGCCGACGCTTGTCAGGGGAACGCGCCGCCTCTATAGATCGCCGCGCTTCGCCGCCAACGCGGCCGGCCCGCGCCCATCGTCTAGAGGCCTAGGACGTCGCCCTTTCACGGCGAAAACAGGGGTTCGAATCCCCTTGGGCGCGCCAGTTCTGAACAAGACTGGCGCGTTGATCCCCCCGGTTTCCCGTCTTCTGAGGCGGCCAGTGTGCGCAGCAGGGCGCTCCTCCTGTGGCCCATGATGCGCGCCTCGCGATCGCGTGCGTCAACCCCTCCGGCCGGTGCCCGACGATCATCACCGACCCGTCTCACATGCTCCGGGAGCCTTAAGGGCGAGTCCCAGCTACAGCCGCCCGAGCACATGTTCTTCTTTTGTTCTTGACTTTGGAACAAAAGAAGAACATATAGGCCTAGGAATTTCGGATCTGGGACTTTCGCATGATCAGAACCTTCCGATTGACGAATGCCCGGCGGATTGGGGTTGAGCTGCACTTCCGCGGGCCTGGCGCTTGCTGGCGTGCCCCTGCTTTACAAGACAGAAGCGGGATTTGCACCGAGGCCGGCTGCCGAGGTCGCCTCGTTGATCGAGGCGGCTTACGGCGCGGATCCGACCCGGCTGCAGTCGAGTTTGGGCTGATCGCTCAAGCGCTCAATCGAGGAGATTTCGCGCATGCCAACATTGCTGCGGTCCTGGCGCGGGCGCCGGAGCTGAGCCGGGAGGCGGCCGCGCGGCTCGCGAATGCGGAGAAAAAGCTGGCCAAATATGATCCTGACGAGCCGAGGGACTGGCATGGCCGTTGGACCAGCGGCGGAGTCGCCGGGCCGGCGAGTGCGGCGACCGCGGAGAGCGCTGCGGACCGGCGTGGGCCGCCCAAGCTTGCCGTCTCTGGCGTGTCGGGGGATGCAGCGGACACCCGTGAGCAGGCGTTCGAGAGAAAATACGACGAGCTGGGGCCGGTCGATTTTGCGAAGGAGGTTATCCAATTTGGCGATCGGTTGGGGCGGGAAGGTCGCAGCTTCTCGCCCGCCGAGCGGGAGCGCGCCCTTGCAGAATACGCCTTTCTTCAGGATCGCCTGTCATTCTGGCTCGACTATGACTACAAGCCTGCGACGGCGCACGCGAACCTTCTTTCTGCCGCCCTCACCCTCTACCAGGGCGCGATAAATGGCGGAATCGCCCGGGCGGGCGAGTTGCCCCGGTCGATGGTGGACGTGGGCGGGGCGGTCTGGGCTTTCGACAATCTTCCGCCGCGCATCCGCCCGTCGACAAAGCCGAACTTCGAAAGCACGCCGGGCGCGCGCGTCGAAGCGCCGAGAGAGATCGAAGGAATCGGCGGCGTCGTCAACAATCGTGAAGCTGGGATCGTCTGGGGGAAAGGCGTCAAGGAACAGGGCGAGGGCTGGGAGCTCTATGTCGGCAAAGAGAATCCTGACGCTGTAAATTTGGCGCCGAACGCCAAGGCATTTGATCATTTTAACCTGACAACTCAAGAAGCCATAAGCGCCAAGACGCTGAACACGCTGAGCGTGAGCTACATCAAGAAGCCCGAGAGGATCTACCAGAAACTGAAGGGGTACGTCGATGCTGCAGCGGACTATGAGCCTCGCGTGGGCGCTGACTTAGATCCGTCGGACATCCGCTCGAAGACAATTCAGCTCGCGATCTCCGAATATACATCGCCAACACAGTGGCAGTATCTCCAACGGGCGAAACGCTACGGCAGAGATCGTGGTGTTTCGATTGTGATCACGAGGATCAGAGAATGAGCCGGACAGGAATCTTGCCGTCCAGGCAGTGCGCCGACATCCATCGGACGGAACGATTCATTTCCGTCGAGCCGTTGTCCGGATACAGCCTTATCGCGCGCGAAGACGACGGCTATGTAATCTATCTCGCGCCGGACGCCTCCGACGCCGAGCTAGGGCGGGCGCTGCTGGACGCCCTAGGCAGGAGCCGTTTCATTTGGCCTCCAGACGAGCCAGAATTCTTCAAGGCCGAGAGATACATGCGATGCTATCGGGATTGGCAGCAGGATATTATGAGTCGCTATGGCTATAGGACCAAGCGTGAAGCATACAAGAGCATGGAGTGGTGTCGGGCCAAAAGATCCGAAGGGAGGACTTCCATCTACCCGCATAAGCGCGACAAGCCAGAATATTGGACGGATCTTCCGCCGGATCGAACGGTCGTCATTCCCGAGACGGCGGACGCCGCTATGGCCGGCGCAGCCCTGAGACTGGCTCTGGACCGCTGCGAGTAACCTGTGTCCCCAAATTAGAAACGGATATCGCGTCTGCCCTTCAGGCGGCGCGCCGAGACCCCATTCTACCTAGAGGGTGCTAGGAACTGGCGCTGAGGACAACGGTGTTTTTTAGCATGATGCTACGAAAGCGATGAGCTGCATGTCGGCGAGGGTTCCGGCGCAGCAGTCTGGACTATGGGCATGCTCCTTGCCGTCAGCTCAACACTCTCATGGCTGAATGGATAGCGCCGCGCGAGAGATTTCGGCCGCCGCGCTGGCTCTGATCGGCGCTCGTTTCCGCGATGATCGCGGATAGCCTGATGGTCGAGACAATGATGAAGCCAGCAATAGCTTGGCCTCCGACCAAGGACGGCGTTGATGCTGCTTTTCTGCGTCCTTACCCCTGGCCTTCAAAGGGGATGGCTGGCCGAACAAACATTGTTCTAGTTCGCTCATCCACGCGTGAAAGGAGTTGATTTCTTCCTGCGCCGCACTCCGAACGCCCTGATTATCCGAATTGGCCATGGAACGTCCCGCTGCACAAACGACTACTTTAGGACAACGCTTGAGCGGACAAAACGTTCCATCCGGATTCCGTCTGCGCGCTCGTGCGGGCGATCGCGTCAAGGTCGCCGCCGGTGGCCATAGAGGCAGAGGGGCACAGGGAAGGGGCGCAGAGCGCGAGAGCCCTTGCCGTTCCTGAAGCATAAAACGTCGCTTGCCGCGCCAGCGGAGGGCGCTGATGCGCCAGAGTGTTTGATCCTAAGACTGCGCGGTTTTTCTTCGCTTTCTGAGCCGATGAGGGCGCGACGGCCTGATCGTCGCGACCGAGCTGTTTCAAGCCGCTCGATTCGCCCGCGGCCACAAAGGCCATGTGATGCTTCGCTTGGCCGACGACTCTCGAAACAAGCTCCGCAATGACCGCCTGATCTGTCGCTGTTCGGGCGGGGACGCTCGCGCAATGGATTGAGGGGATGCGCAAGAAGCGCCCCGCGCGAGCGCTGGCCTGGCCTTGTGCGATATATATAAACGTTATATAATATGGCTAAATCAAACGGGTTGCTAAAAAATACGGCAATGGCGCCATATATCACAGCGATATGTTGAAACATAATTCATAGACTAGCATTGACGTATGCGTAAACACGTGCATAAAGTATATAGTTACGTGAGGGCATGTCGTATGGGTTATATGGGTCATCAGTTGTTGCTACATAATAATATGTTTGTGATGTCAAAAGTCGCTGTTGTGTTAAGCGCCTTGTTGGTCGATTTCCATATCGCAGCAGTCTGCTGTGATGGAGGCGTAGAGTTGAAGGCGGGCGCGGTTGATCGGCAATAACTAAATTGACGAATGCGCGTCTGATCCAGTTGTGTGTAATAAAACTCACGAATAAGGCAGGGGGTAAGTGGATGGCAAAGCATACA
This sequence comes from Methylocystis bryophila, assembly GCF_027925445.1. NCBI lineage: Bacteria > Pseudomonadati > Pseudomonadota > Alphaproteobacteria > Hyphomicrobiales > Methylocystaceae > Methylocystis > Methylocystis bryophila. The sequence continues at coordinate 3,212,347 of NZ_AP027149.1, read as the reverse complement.
TTATTGAAACTCGCGGTCAGCGGCTGGGCGCTGGCCCAAGCTTGTGCTTCAGCGCAGGCGGCGACCTGTGCGACAACCTCTAATATTACGGTGGCGGCAACGCCAGTCGCAACAAATACGCTATCGAATATCACCTCAGACTTCAGTCTGGTATATTCAGCGAATTATACTCCAAATAGTCCAGCGGACTGTTATACGGTGACGCTGGTTAGCGCGCCGGCCGCGACTATCGAAGGCGCCGTCGTCGCGGCGGGGGCGGCGGGTGGAAACGCCAGCAGTTCCTATGATGTATTTATCGCGGAATCGCCGCTTGTTCCGGCGCAGCTCGCTGGGCTGCACGCAAGCTTGGTGGGCGGCTCGCCGTTCTGGATCGCCACGGACACGCTTGAGCTTTATTCGGCCAGCATCGACGTGTCGGCTGGCCTGCCTTGGTTTCCCGGCGCATTTTCGGTTCCCAATCCGGTCACCTTGGATCCTTACGGACTCGCGACCGTAGAGACGCTGAAGGCGGCTTGGCCGCGCCTGCTCGCCAAAAGCCTTCCGATTACGACCGACGACGCGCTCTCATCGTGGTCCGCCGTCGAATACGGCTTCGGAACCCCCGCCTACGGCTTCACCGGCAAGTCGCAGATCTGCACGAATGTGACGGGCGCGGAAGTTTATGAGAGCGGCAGCTATCACCACGAATATGTTCTTGGCCGCGACTATATCACTCCCATCGCCTGGACCGGCCTCAAGCTCAACCGACTCTCGAATGGGGCGGTCGTCGCGCGGACAGCGCAAGCGGAAAATGCCGTGAACGCCTTCATCAGCTTTTTGAGCCAGGCGGGCGTGACGGTGACCGACAAGACGACGAGCGCGACGTTGACGCTGAACGGCGGCAAGACCGACTTGGCGCAGAGCTGCCTCAAGACGAACTGATCGGAGACCCGCGCGCTGGCCGCACGAGCTGCGCGGCAGGTCTCGCGCAAAGAATGACGCGACGCTCATGAACCGTCGCTCTTCAGGACGATATAAGGGAAAAGCTCATGTCCACGAAAACATGCAAGAAATTGGCTATATCGCTGCTTGCGACCGCGACCTTCATGAGTGGTCCGGCAATGGCGGGGTCTACGATCAATGTCGCTGTCGCCGCAAATTTCACCGGGGCGATGACGGCCTTAATCGCACAGTTCAAATTGGCCTATCCGAGCAAGGGCTACAATGTCACCTTCACCGCGGACAGTTCTGCGACCTTGCTGACGGCGATCCAAAACAAGACAACGGCCTACGACCTGTTTCTGTCGGCGGACGCAACGCGCGCGAACGCTCTCACCACTTCTTCCTATCTGACGTCTCTCGGAGCGGCCGGAACATGCGTTCCTTCATCCACTCATGGCTGCGGCTCGGGCTCGCCGTTTCTTTACGCCGTCGGCGTATTGGAATTGTGGTCGCCCACGCTCGCAAGCGTCGCGAGCGGCCTTCCCACCACGGTTCCTTTTAGCCCGTCCATCGTCATCGCGGATCCGACCAAAGCTCCTTACGGTTACGCGGCGCAACAGGTTCTGGCCTACTCGCCTTGGTCCCTTCCTCGCTCCGGAGACCCGAAAGCCGCCTGTCCCGACCCGAATAGCGGGACAAGCAACCCCAATTGCTTGGTGCAAGCGCCGACCGAAGGGCTTTACACGCAAAGCAACATCAGCCTGACCTATTCGGCGATCAAGAGCGGCGCCTATCAGTCGGGATTCGTCGCTCAATCCTCCATCTGTAAGGCGAACACCTCCGGCGTGAAAACCTTCACCGGATACCATTATACTTACCCGGCTGCGGGCCCTTATGTTAACGGTCCGATCAAGCAATGGGCGATCACCATCACCTCATCCGCCGCGGGAACGGAGCTGGCCGACTTCCTCACCTTCCTGCAGAGCGCCACGGGGCAGGCGATTATCAAATCCTACTGCTATTCGCTGAGCTAGAGCGCGGTTCGAAAATCGAGAGCGAGTTTTTCTCTGCGCGCGCTCTCGCTGGCGCCCGTCGATCATATTGCTGCGCTCGGGCGATCCGCCCGAGCGCAACGTGATCCAGGGCGGTTTTTTCGCGACCGACTTCATTTGAAAGCGCAAGAAAATGGCGCCTGCGCGCGCCCCGCCTCTCGAGGCTTCCTCAACCGTGCAAGACAGATCCGCTACACCCGTGCTGGGCGCGTCACAAAATACGGCGCCTGAAAAAAGCGGGGGCGGCGGCTAGAGCGCGATGCGAAAAAGTGGGAACCGGTTTTTTGCGCAAATCGCGCTCTAAACTTTTAGAGTCGATCACGTTTTCTGCGTTCAGGCGGTTCCACCTGAACGCAGCGTGAGCTAAGGACCTTCGCGCCGTATTGAGCTCAGGCGCGGCGGGTCCTCACATAAAAGCCGGCGACCATGAGAGCCGCAAGACCGGCGAGGCCGGCGCCGGGATTGGGTCCGGGAGAGATGAGCGTCTCCGCCACATTCGTAATATTAGCGCTGGCCCATGCATCCAATGTTTGAGCGCCACTATTGTCGCTTGTGGAAAAGGCGATCGTTCCGGCTTGGTTATCATTGGCCTGCACATCATAGTTATAAGGTGTCGTGATGCTTGCAGGCAGCGCCAAACTCGCGGCGTAAACGTAATTTGTTGCATAATTCAAAGCGTTCTTGCCATCAGGCGTCACATTGGAATAAGACGTGCTATGATATTGCTCTGAGGAAGAAGATCCGTCGTTGTAGCCGTATATCTGATCGAAGTAGCCATTGAGATTCGAGGAAACGCTGACGCCATTAATCGTCACCGTCACGCCGAGGGAAGGGCTGGAGGTCCCCACGGAGGTTCCACCCGAAGCGGAACTCTCGGTCGGGGTGGTGAAATAGGACCCCATCACTGTGTTGAACGTATAGGTAACCTGGTAGCTATCGCCTACGAGGTCCCTGTTCGGCGAGCCAAAGAGGCCAATTTGGTCGAAGCCGGCGGAAACCGTCCCCGTGTAGGTCACGCCGACGATCGCAGCGTCCGCCGACGGAGCGCCTAGAAAAAGCGCCGCCAACGTCGCCGCGCCAAACACCCGTATCCCCATCATCGCTTTATCCTTCCCAGCTCGATCCAAGCCTTCCCGAACCGCAGGCTGCGGGAGACCGTTCCGCCAGGACAGGGCTTCCGCGAGCCTTGGCGGTCCAAGTTGATGCTGCGCTCAAGCAAGGATATTGTCAACGATATAAAAATTATTTGCTTAGCGTGTTGCTTTGATGCAACGTTTATAGAAGAGAAAAAATGGGAACATGCGCGGTTTTCGTGGCCGCCTATTCTGGCGTCAATGCTTATGAGTGCGCATTTTATTCTTCTCTGCCCTCGAGCCGATCTGCTCGACGTCGGCGCAAGCGACGCCGAGCGCGCGCCGCCTGTTGACGGAGAGGCCAGACTGGCTAGCGCTCCGAGCCGGACGGCCGCATTGCTATCTCGCTTCCACGGTCTCGGGTGAGCCGAAGTTGAAGTGGTAGTTCAGGCCCGCTCGGGCGATGCTCGCCTGCGGGTGGCGGCGGTCGCCCGAGGCCCAAAACCACGGATCGGCGGCCCCTCCCTTGCCAAGATCGACGTAAAGATACTCCGCCTTCGCCGACCAACCGGGGAGGAACATCCACTCGAGGCCGCCGCCCCCAGTCCATCCCGCACGGATTTCGCTGGAACTGTAGGTGGTGACCTGGGCGTAGGAGAGGCCCGCCGTGCCGTAAACCAGCAGCGAGGAGAGCGGCAGATAGCCGGCCCGGCCGCGCGCCGTGCCGAGCCAGGGCAGGGCAATGCCGCCGCTGCTGCTGGCCAGGGGAGCGGCGATGCCGGCCGTGGCATATTGGTCTCCGAGAGTGTCTTGATATTGGACTATGCCGTAGGGGCTGGGATAGATGTAGCTGGGTCCGCCTTTCTGCCCACTCGTCACGCTCGTGCCTTGTAAATCGGCTTCCGCGCCAAGCACGAAGTCGCCCGCAAAACGGTAGTTATATCCAATCTGAGCGCCTCCGATCAGACCTGCGACGCTTCCGCGCTGGGCTCCGCTCGGCAAAAAGAAGAGGTTGCTCATCGTGCTGTTGGGGCTCACCGTCAGGGGCGGGTTGAGGCTTACCTCCTGCGGAATCGGCCAGTTTGCCGGATTGGTTCCGATAGCGCCGTTGGGATCGGCGTAAGGCAGCAACCCGTTCTCTCCGCTCCCCCAGGTCTTGGCGCCGCCGAAGTTCAACCCGGCATAGAAGCTTGTCCAGGAATCGGCGGTATGCAGGGTCTTGCGGGGAGCGGGCGCCTCGCTCTCGGCCGAGGCCGACTTCACCACGAGCCCTTCCGGCGGCTGGCGGCCGTTGAAGTGATAGGAGAGGCCCAAGCGGGCGATGTTGCCGTCGAAGTGATAGGATGGCTGCGGGGCTGTGGCCGACTTCAACGCGAGAATGCTGGTCTGCTGGAGCAGCACGCCGCCGATGGGATAGGCCGTCCCGGTGTCGTAGTAGAGATATTCGGCCTTGGCGCTCCAATGTGGCGCGAACATCCACTCCGCGCCCACGCCCCCGGTCCAGCCGACCCGCAAGTCCTGATAGAGCGAGCCTCCATACACCGGGTAGGCGATCGACCCGATCGTCGGCTGCACATAGACGCTCGTGTTCAGATGGACATTGGCCATGGCGAGACCGCCGGTCCCGTAAAGCAGCAGCTTTGGCGTGGCGAGGAAGCCGAGCCGCGCCCGCACCGTGCCGACATAATCGAGCGCCTTGTACCCGTTGGTTACTCCGGTGGCGGCCCAGGGCCAGTTGCTTGTGCTGACGACTTCGTTCGCCATGCCCTTGGAGCCAACGACGCCGTCGACGTCCGCCTCGAAGCCGAGGACCGCGGATCGTCCGAGCTGCCAATCATAGCCGATCTGCGCGCCCCCAAGAAAACCGTTATTCGGGAGCGTGAGCGAGGAATTCGAGACCGTGGCTATGTAGCCGATGTAGCGATAGGCTTCAGAGGTGGCGTACGCGGTTGTCGTTCCGGGGACGGTGTTGAGCGTCTCGTTACCGCCGAAATTCGCGCCGCCGGTAAAGCCGGCATAGAATCCCGTCCAGAGCGGCCTCGGAGAGTCCGCGGGGGGCGGTGGGAAAAGAGCGCTGAGACCGAAAGGCAGGCGCGTGCGGTCCTCCTTGCCGACCTTGTAGCGCAGGGCCATTTGCGCTTGCCAGTTCCGGCCCAGTTGCGGGCCGTTGAGGTTTTGATAGACGGGAACTCCGGCTTCGATCCCGATCTCATAGGCCGGCAATCCGAGCAGCGCGCCGTAGATCGTGGCGCCGCCGAAAATTTCAGCGCGCTGACCGCCGTAAGAACCGGGATTGGCGGTCTGCACCTTGCCGGCGACCTGAGGATCGTGACCGATGATCGACCCTTGCATGCTCCCGACGAGACGCAGCGTCGTGGTCAGACCGGGGATCCAGCTATATCCGCCCCAGGCGCTGAACTCGTGCAGGTCGCCCCATGCGTAGCCTTCGGGATTGAGGAAGAGAGGAAGCCGCGCGCGATAGGACAAGCCCCACGACCAGTCGTCCAGAACGCCCTTGTAGGCGATGCCCGGCATGATGTCGAAAGTGCCCGTGCCGGTCTCCATGCCGTAGAAGGCTCGAGTGGTGGAGTAGGTGCCATTCGGCTGCAGAAGGGTGCCGGGCTCGTTGGTGCTGCCTGTCGGGAAGGACATGCCGACATTGAGTTGAAGCTTATTGATCGGGTCCTCGTAGAACCGCCAAATTCCTGAGAGCGACGAATCCGTGAGGCTGTCAGAGTAGGGAAAGCTCATGCCCCGCGGCACGAGATTGGAGAATTGTTGGAAGGGAACGGCGGCGCCGTTGAACGTCTCCATGTGGCTGTGCTTCTCGATGAAGCCCGTGCCCATGACGACCGAAAGCGTGTCGGTGAGGCCATAGGCCAGCGTCAGCGATTGCTGCTGCACGGCCATGTCGATCGGAACGGTGCGCACGTTGATCCACGGGTTGTAGTACCAGCCCGTTTGCGCGGCGATTTGCGTCGGCGAGAGGTACTGCCGCCCGATCTGGTTGTGCGAGAAATTGGAGAAAGAGGGGAGGATGGAGAAAACCGAGGCGCCGCGCCCCGGCATGTCGGCGCCGAAAACGCCGAGCGGAGATGACGGCGGCGGAAGCTTTGAAGGAGAAGGCGTCTCCTCCGCCGGACCGTCCGGGAGCCATGCGGCGAGCTTCTCGCCAAAATCAGGCGACGGAGTCTCCGTGAAGAGACCACCGCTGGTCGGCGCCGACGCGGTGCTCATGCCGATCTGCACCAACGCCTTCGTGCGCTTGTCGTAACTCGGCGCGATGTTTTCCGAGCCATAGGTGTGCGCGACTTGCGCCTTGAGGAAGATCGACTGCCGCGGCGCGAATTGATAGGTCCCGTAGTAGCCGGCGCCGGCGTCGCTCACCGGCGAATAGGCATACTGGGTTGTGGTGTACCATCCGTTTTGCAGCCAGGCCGCGCCGATGTCGGTGAAGAGACCGAACGAGTGCCGGTAATTTTCAACGCTGGGCAGCGCGAAGTTGAGCTCCGGCGTGAAGACGTAGCCGCTGTCGCCTGCGACGCCTTCGTCATAAGATTTCACGCCATAGAAGCCGGTCACCTCGATCTTCTCGCTGGCGTCGAGATTTCGGCCCAGCGACTTTTGCGCGCGCAGAGTCGTCGAGAGCGAAAGCCAGGGGTTGAACGCGAGAGTCGAATTGAAGTTGAGATTGAGCCTGGCGTAGGATCCGGCCGTGTTCACGCCCGCGACATTGGCCGCCCGTTCCGTCGGATCGGGGAAGTTCACATGGCCGGTCGTCGCGGAGAGGGTCGTTTGCGTCACGAGCGGCATGTCGAACAATGAGCCGACGGTGTTGCGCGTGACGCCCACGGTTCCGAGGTCGATGGTGCGTGACGCCGTCGAGGTCTTGAGGATCAGGTCGTCGAGATATTTGTGCGTGAAGTTCGAGAAGAGATAAATGCTGTCGTCGCGCTGCCGCTTTAGGTCGTAGGTGAGAGTGCCGGAAGCCCCGTTGGCGAGGCCCGCCGCCTCGGACGACTTGTAGATTCCGCCTAGCGCATAGCTCGTTTGAAAAGCGCTGATTTCGGCCCGCAGCCCGTCGAGCCCGACAGGAAAGGAGTAAGCGGCCCGCCAGTTGGAGAGCTCGGTGTTTTCCGTAAGCAATCCGAAGAGCGACAGGCGATCTCCCCAGCCCAGGGGCGAGTTCACGGACACGGCGCCGCTCATCCTGAGGCGGCCCGTGTATGCATAGCCGTAATTGTCCCCCAGCACGTAGCCTTCGTAGCGAGGCGCTTCGGGCGCGATGAAGTTCAAGTTCGAGGTTTCCGGCTCCTTGCCTGGAGACACCGCGATGCGCGGAACGCCCGCGCCGGGAAGGTCGGAGATCAGCAGCATGGCGCGCTCGATCTCGTCCCTATGGAGGTACGGCGACGACTCCATAGCGCGATCGATGACGCCTTGCAGCAGCCCGCTGTCGACGAGCGAATTATTCTGTAGGGTCACCGCCGCGCGTTGGCCGACGAGGAGCTTGATGCGCAGCGTGCCGGAGCGAGCGTCCTGCTGCGGAACATAAGCCTTGGCGACGATATAGCCGTGGCTGCGGTAGAGGTTGGTGATCTGGTCGGCCGCGTCGTAAATCTCGTTGAGCGTGAGCTTGCGATTTTCAAAGCCCGCCAGAATCTCATGCGTCTCGTCGAGCGGGATCAGTCCTCTCGGGGCGTCGACCTCGAAGCGACGCACGAAGAGCTTCTCATTCCCCGGGATCGACAGGCGCGGCTCCGCGAATTGGGGAAGGACGACTTGAGGCTTCGGCGCGGGCGGCGCCTCCCGTCTTGCCAGCTCGGATTGGCGAAGCGCGTCGCCGGCGTTAAAGGGAAGACCGATCGATTGCGCCTGTGCTGACGTTGCGAGGGCGAGGGCGGCCAAGCTCACCGGGCCGAGATTGACGATTCTGTTGCTCATCTTGCTACGCTTCACTTGTGATCGCTGGGAGCCTGGGTCTTGGTCTCTGGGGCCTGAGGCTTGCTTTCCGGAGCCTGTGTCTTGATCTCTGGGCCCTGAGGCTTGCTCTCCGGAGCTTGAGGCTTGTTTTCGGGAGGCTGAGGCTTGCTTCCCGACTTCTCATGAAGCTCGTACTGCTTGCCCTCGATCTCGATGCTGTGGATCGTCGCGCCGAAGCCGGCCCCTTTCGGCTTGGCGACGGGGGGAGGCGGGGTGAAGACGTGGCGGCGCGGCGGCGGCGCTTCCTTCGCCTCCGGTTCCGGCTTCGAGTGGCTGGGGGGCGCGCTGAGCGAAGCCGCTTTGGCGCGCGCGTTCGCGGCGTCGGTCGCCTGCTTGCGCTGGAGCCGCTCGCCCTCGGTTTGGTTCGTGGGGCTCGAGACCCTGTCCGAGAAGGAAGGGCCGGCAAGCGCGGACGTCTTGCCCGTTCCCGCGGAGGCGGCGACGCGGGGTCGCGGCGGCGTGGACGCAGAATAGCTGGTGTCGACGGTTGAGACGACGTTCGCGGCCTGAGTCTGATCGACGAATGGGTTGATCGGTGTGCTGATGCTCTGCGTCGTCGACGAGCTAGATTGCGACGGATTGGTGCCGGTGGCGCCCGCCGTAGCGTCGCCAGGGCCGCTGCCGGTGGCGCTTGTTTGACCCGTGCCGGAAATGCTCCAGCTATTGCCGCCGTAGTTGGCTCCGGAAGTGGCGCCGCCGATCAGGCCGCCGGTAGAGTTGGGAAAGTTCGAATTCACAGCTCCGGTGGCGGAAGATGTCGTGATGCTCGTGAAGGGATCGATGTTGCCGCCGACGAGGCCGCCGACGCCGAAGGTGTTTCCGACAACGGCCGTGACACTTCCCCCCGCGGAAGAATGATCGATGTTGCCGCCTGTGCCGAAGAAGCCGGACTCATTGAGCCCGACCAGCCCCCCGACGTCCGCCGCAAAGGTGGTTTCCGGATTCGTGGCGGCCACGGTGATATTTCCGCTGGCCTGGGACCCGGTGACGTAACCGCCGTTATTCGTGCCGACGAGCCCGCCGACGCCCTGAGTGGCCGCATATTGATTGGTCACCAATACGTTGACGTTCCCCGTCGCATAGGAGTTCGAGATCACCCCTTCGCCCGGCGGGCCGAAGGAATTATTGTTCTCCCCCACCAATCCGCCGATGCTGGCGATGAGGTCCGTGGCGGTGACGGTGCCGGTGGCGTGCGAGTTGGAGATGTTGCCTGAGTTGTAGCCGACCAGGCCTCCGGCGTAGGCTGCGCCCTGCAGCCCTCCGGAGGCCGTCGTCGAGCCAACCGCCGTGACGGGGCCGTTGGCGTAGGAATTGTTGATGTTGCCTCCCACAGCCGTGAGGAAGTTTGGATTATTGACGGCGGCGAGGCCGCCGGCATCGAACACGCCGGTGACGTTGAGAAAGGTCCACGAATTGTTGATGTTTCCTGTGTTGGTGGCCACCAAGCCGCCCGCGCTGTAACCCGAGATCGAGCCGCCCCAGGCGTAAGTATTGTTGATCGTACCGTTATTCCCGGCGACCAGCGCGGCGGTCGAGGAACCCATGGTGGTGTCGGCGCTCAAGGAGCTCACGTTCACGTATTGGAGACCGACGTCGCGAACGACTGCCGCAAGGCCGGTGTTTTGGCCGACGACGCCGATCAGCGCGTCGTAGTTGCTGAACGTCGGGTCGGTGATCGTGAGATATCGGATCACGTGGTTGAAGCCAGCGAACGTTCCTTCGAGATCGTTGATGACCGGCCCGGAAAAGACGACGCCGCCTCCCGCGTTGATGTCGCTGCCGAGCGCGTAGAAGCCGTTCGCAGGCGAGCTCGCATTGGGAGAGATCGCTTCGAGCTGCGCCAGCGTGTTGATGATCTGATAGCTGTTCCCGTTGATCGTCAGGCTCGGGTTGGCGCCATTCAGCGTGATCCCGCCTGCTTTCCCGAAGCTGTAGTTCTCGATGGGCTGGGCAGGGGCGGGGGACACGGGCACATAGGTGTTCAGCGCGAGGCTCGCGTTGGCGCCGGTCAGCACGATCGGCGCGTTGATATTGATGTAGCTGCTGGGGTTGTTCCCCGAAGTCAGCACGAGCCCGGCCGTCGCGCCCGTAGCCGTGATTGGCGCGTTCACGTTGATGTTGTCGGTCGCCGTGAGCGTCAGGACGGCGTTCGACGACCAGCTTGTGGGAGCGTTGATGAAGACGTTTCCGCCGCTCACGCTGGCCGTTGTCTCGAGCGCCATGCTCTTGCCGGTGAAGGCGAAGGAGCCGAAGCTGTCGCTCGCGCTTTGCAGCGAGGCGTTGAGATTGATCGCGCCCCCGGCGTTGAAGGTGAGCAGGCCCGCGCCCGAGGTGACCGGCGCATTGATGGAGATGTCGCCAGAGGTATTCAACACCACATTGGCGTTCTTGAGCGTGGCGATCGAAAGCGGCGCGTCGATCGACAGCGTCGACACGGGCGCTACCGACAGCTTATGACCGAAGCCGTTGAAGTCTCCAGTGAACAACGGTATCTGAGCCAGGCTCGCAACCGCGACGTTGCTGCCGAGCACGTAATCTCCCGATGGATTGCTTCCCAGCGCGCTAAAGCCGGCATCGGAATTGATGACTGTGTAATTCTGGCCGTTCAGCGCCACGGCGCCGGCGCCGGAGAAATCGATCCGACCGGCGTATTGGCCGGTCGAGGCGAAGCCGGTGTAGAGCCCGTAGGGCGAGCCATCCGGATTGACGCCAGGGGTCGGCGTCGTTGTCGGGTTGCCGTTTCCATCGAGGACATAGCCGTAGTTGGCGGCGAAATTCCCCGCGCCGCTCACGGTGAGCACGCCGTTGACATAGACGCTTTGGCCAGCGTTCAGCGTCAGCGTGCCGGTCGACCAATTCAGCGGAGTGTTGACGTTGACGTTGTTCGTGGCGGCGAGCGTCAGAGACCCCGTCGACCACGTCACAGGGGCATTGACATTGAAATTGTTCGCCACCGTCAGCCCCGTCAGGACCGGCGGCGTCGTCCAGGCCTGAGACTGCTGGATATTGAAATCGTGGTTGACCAATCCCCCGATCGTCGCGACGTTGAGCGCGTTGACGGCATTGACATTGACGTCCACGCCCGCGTTCAACGCGAGGCTGGTCCCAGCGCCTGTCGCCGTGATCGGCGCGGCAATATTGATGTTATTCGTGGCGGCGAGAGTCAGCGCGCCTGTCGACCATGTCAGGGGGGCTTCGACATTGACGTTGTTCGCCACCGTCAACCCGGTCAGGCTTGGCGCCGTCGTCCAGGCCTGCGCCGCCTCGATATTGAAGTCGTGGCCGATCGTCCCGCCGATTGTCGCGACATTGAGCGCATTGGCCGAATAGACATTGACGTCCGCGCCTGCGTTCAACGCGAGGGTCGACCCAGCGCCTGTCGCGGTGAGCGGCGCCGCGAGGGTGATATACTTCGCGGCGGCGAGCGCGAGCGTGCCCGACGACCATGTCAGAGGGGCGTTGACAATGAGATTGCCGTTGATCGTCAGCCCCGTCAAATCCGGTGGCGTTGTCCAGGCTTGCGCCTGCTGGATGGTTAAGCTGACGGGGATGTACCCGCCGATCGTCGCGACGTTGAGCGCGTTGGCCGCATTGACATTGACGCTGTAGCCCGCGTTCAGCATAAGGCCCGCGCTCGGCGCGTTGAGCGGCGCTGCGAGATTGATGTTGTTTCCGCTGGCGAGCCTCAGCGTGCCCGTCGACCATGCCAGAGGGGCGTTGACCGCGACGTCGCCCCTCACCGTCAGCCCCGTCAGGTTCGGGGGCGTCGTCCAGGCCTGCGCCTGCTGGAAGTTGAGGTCGAAGACCGTCCCGTTGATCGTCGGGACGTTGAGCGCGTTGACCGCGTTGATGTTGCCGTACACGCCCGCGTTCAGGGTGAGGATCGCGGAGCTGCCGCTCATCGTTATGGGCGCGCCTATGTTGACGCTCATGTAGGGCGCGTTGAAGATCAGACGAGCGATGGCGCCTGTCTCGGTGATGGGCGCGTTCACGTTGATGTTGCTGCGGGCGTTGAACGTGATCATGCCCGCGCCCGAGGTCACTGGCGCATTGATTGAGATGTCGCCCTGAGAATTCACCACCACATTGGTGTTCTGCAGTGTGGCGATCGAAAGCGGCGCGTTGATCGACTGCGTCGACACCGGCAGCGAATGTCCAAAGCCGTTAAAATTACCGGTGAACAGCGGTATTTCTGTTAGGCTCGAAATCGCGACGTCGCTGCCGAGCACGTAATTTCCCGACAGATTGCTTCCCGAAGCGATGAGGCCTGCCTCGGAACTGATGACCGTGTAATTCTGGCCATTCAGCGCCACGGCGCCGCTGCCGGAGAAATCGATCCGACCGCCATAGCCGCCATTCCAGCCGAAACCGGTATAGAGCCCGTAGGAAGAGCCGTCGGCATTGGCGCCGGCGGTCGGCGTTGTCGTCGGATTGCCGTTTCCATCGAGCACATAGCCGTAGTTGGCGGCGAAATTCCCCGCGCCGCTTACGGTCATCACGGCGTTGACGTTGACACTCTTGCCGGCGTTCAGCGTCAGCGTGCCGGCCGACCAGCTCAACGGAGCGTTGACGTTGACGTTATTCGCGGCGGCGAGCGTTAGCGCGCCCGTCCATGTCACAGGGGCATTGACATTGAAATTGTTCGCCACCGTCAACCCTGCCAGGTTTGGTAGCGTCGTCCAGTCCTGCGCCTGCCCGATATTGAAGTCGTGGTTGACCAACCCCCCGATTGTCGGGACGTTGAGCGCGTTGACGGCATTGACATTGACGTCCATGCCCGCGTTCAGCGTGAGAGCCGCTCCAGCTCCTGTCGCCGTGACTGGCGCGCCGATGTTGATGTTATTCGCGGCTGCGAGAGTCAGCGCGCCTGTCGACCATGTCACAGGGGCATTGACATTGAAATTGTTCGCCACCGTCAGCCCCGTTAGGTCCGGTGGCGTCGTCCAGTCCTGCGCCTGCTGGATATTGAAGTCGTGGCCGATCGCCCCCCCGATTGTCGGGACGTTGAGCGCGTCGACGGCATTGACATTGACGTCCATGCCCGAGTTCAGCGTGAGGCCCGCCCCAGCGCCTGTCGCCGTGATCGGCGCGTTCACGTTGATGTTGTTGGTGGCGTTGAGCGCGAGCGTCGTGTCAGCCGACCAGCTCACCGGCGCGTTGACGTTGATGTTGCCGTCCGTCCCGCTGCCCGAGGTCGAAAGAATGGAGACGTTGGTGCTGTCGAGCTGCGACGAAAGCGCCACGCCCGTGATGTCGCCGCCGCTCGAGGCGATCGTGAATCCGTCGGGATCGATGAGCCACAAGCCTTTCTTGCCGCTCGCCGCCTGGGTCGTGACGACCGCGTTATCCGCCACGGTCACCTTCGCGCCGCTTGTCTCGATCGTTCCGCCATTGCCGCCGTTGGGCGCGGATGCGTCGAGGCGCCCCGCGACCTTCACCTTGCCGCCGTTGGCGACGAGCTTGATCGAGCCGGTGCGCGGCGGCTCGCCCATGAGCCCCGCCATGGTCCGCGCCTGAATCACGCCGCTGTTGTTGACCTGCGCCGAGAGCAGCGCGTCGGCTGCGCGCGCGGTCAGGACCACCTTGCCGCCGTCGGCGATGATCGCGCCCTTGTTCTCGACGAGCGCGTTCAGCGTGCCCTTGTCCGTCGTCACCTCGACGAGCGCATTGCCGCCGATATTCAGCGTGACCTGTTCGCCTGAGGCCATCGCGACCGTGCCCAGCGTGGCCGTGATCGTTCCCTGATTGGAAACCGTGTTGCCGAGCAGTGCGACATAGCCGCCGGGGCTCGTTTGGATGTTGCCCTGATTGACGACGGAAGCCGTGGACTTGCCGGAGAACTGGTATTTTCCGGCCATGAAGTTGTTGTTCGAAATATCGAGCGTCGAGGCCACGAGGCCGCCGACATTGACCTGCGCGCTCTTGGTGAAGACGATTCCGGCCGAGTTGACGATGAACACCTGCCCATTGGCGTTGAGCGCGCCCTCGATGACGCTTTTCTCATTGCCGATGACGCGATTGAGCGTGACCGACGTCGGGCCCGGCTGGTTGAAATTGACGGTCTCTTTCGGCGCGATCGAAAAGAGCTGCCAGTTGATGATCGCCTGATTGGTAGATTGATTGATGGTGGTGGTGGCCCCGTTGGCAGAAATATTGGCCTGACCAGAGACGACGACGCCGCCCTGCGGCGCGGCAAGAGACGGACGTCCTGGCAGAAGCGCGCATAAGCCGCTCAGCAAGATCATTCCGACCCGAGAGGGTTCTGCCGCACTTCTGACAAAATTGGGAGCGCTATGTAGAGACTCTCCATGTCCTAGGAAGGTCCCCGACTCCTTATCGCTATGCCGACTCATGTGTGCTTTCCATTGCTGTTATACACTAATATGACGCAGTATCATTTCATGTCTAGCCTAAAGCTTGAGCAGGGTAGCATTTGTCAATGCGGTGTTGTACGTTTACAACAGGCTCTGCGTTGGCGGCTATTGGAGCGGTGTTCTTTCATCTCTCGCGCCGAAATCGGCTCTTTATCGAGCACGCATGATTAAGTATATAGCGGTACGCCTGAGCTTTGGTCGCTCGCTTGAAGGCTCGGGCCGCCGGAAGCGCGCTGACAGGCGCATCACGAAGCCGGCCTGCCTCTTGCTAACGGAAGCGACCGATGCGGCTCACGCTGGGCTGGCGATCCGTTGCGGCCCGGGGATTGATCCAACACGCGCGCGCGCCGCGGGCGTGATCGCGGGCGCGGTGAAACGAATGCTCGACGCGGGGAGCGAGTCCGCTTGCAAGCGTCGTCACGATGGAAAGTTGAACCATGAGAATGGAATGGGTGTCGGCGATCATCGACTTTTGCGTGCTTGGTCTGCTTTCGACCATGAGCGTCGTCGTGGTCGCCATTTTGCTCGAGCGTCTGGCGTTCTTTCGCTCGTTGAAGCTTGAGAGCTTCGCGAGCGCGAAAGCGCTCGAGCTGGAGCTCACGCAGCGGATGTTCGTGGTCGCCTCGGTGGCCGCCAACGCGCCCTATATCGGGCTGCTCGGAACCGTGCTCGGCATCATGCTGGCGTTCTACAACATGGGCGTCGACTCGACTGCCGACGTCGGACGCATCATGAGCAGCCTCGCGCTCGCGCTGAAGGCGACAGCCGCCGGACTTATCGTCGCTCTCGTTTCGGTCACCGCCTATAACTTCTTATGGCGCAGGATAAAGGTGTTGATGCTGACGTGGGAGATCGCGCATGGATGACAAGCCGTTCGAGACGATCAACGTCATTCCCTTCGTGGACATCATGCTTGTGCTGCTTGCTATCGTGCTGACGACGGCGA
Source organism: Methylocystis bryophila (assembly GCF_027925445.1). NCBI lineage: Bacteria > Pseudomonadati > Pseudomonadota > Alphaproteobacteria > Hyphomicrobiales > Methylocystaceae > Methylocystis > Methylocystis bryophila. The sequence goes on along the minus strand of NZ_AP027149.1, from coordinate 3,196,998 downwards.
GCTTCATTTCCACGGGACGCATTCCGGTGTCGCTGCCGCAAGTCGCGAAAATCGAGGTCGAGAAGCGCAAGGATCAGATCATTGAGCTGCCCGCGAACGGCGATATCTATTTTGAGGGCAGGCCCATCGCGAAGGAGGCGCTCGAGGAGAAGCTCAGGGACTCGCCGCCCGAGACCTCGATCCTCATTCGCGCCGATCGCTCCATAAGGTTTCAGAGCTTCGTCGATATCGCGGACATGCTGAAGCGGTTGAAGATATCGAAGGTCGGAATTCAGACCGAGGGCGCATCGAAATGAGCGACGCGTTCAAAGAGCAGGCGAGGGAAGCGTGAAACTCACGATCGAGCGCGCCTTCGGCGTCTCCCTCATCATCCACGCGGTCATCATCCTGCTGCTTATGATTGCGATGACGGCGAAGGAGGACGATTCCGACGAGACGCTTGTCGTGGATCTGAAGGGCGTCATCGCCGATGATCAGTCGGAAGAAAAGGTGACCGAGCAGACCGCAGGCTCCTCCGCCTCGCCGGCGACAAGCGCGCAAAAAACGCAGCTCGCACAGGCCGGCGAGAAGCGTCAAAGCGATGAGACGCCCACAGAAGCGGGTCCCGCAATCGGCGCAAAGCCGGAGAGGGCCGCGGCGGCGAAGCCCGCTCCCGATTCACCGGGCTCTGTGAACATTCGGGGAAGCGAGCAGCAGCAGGAAGCCCATAAGCTTCGCTCGCGCATTGAAAATTTCATCGATCCCTTGAAGGCTTACGTCAAAGCTCTAACCAAAAGGGTCGAGAGCAAACTCGCCTATCCAGAGGCCGGCAGACGGGTGGGCCTGCATGGGTGGCCCATCGTGTCTTTCACCATTCTCCAGGGAGGGGCCTTGCGCGCGGATTCGCTCAAGCTCGTCACGAGCAGCGGCTCTCCGAAGCTCGACGAAACTGCGCTGCAAACGATTCGCGCTTGCGCGCCCTTCGAGCCGCCGCCACGCGAGATCACTTTGAAGATGACTGTCATATATGGTCATTAGGCAAGTCGCCCGGCGGCTTCGACGTCAGCTCACCGGATGACCATTGAAGTCATCAATGTCTTGGCTGCTATGTCGGAGGCTTCTATTGGCGCGCCGCAAGCGAATGATCGGCGTTCGCCAGCGTGCCGACGAATTGCTCCATCCAATTACAGGCGTCTCGCTCGCGAATCCGAGCCATCAGGGCGCTGTGACGCTGGATCCGTTCCGCTCGCGGCATGTGGATGGCCGTCTGCATGGCCTGCGCCACTTCATCGGCGTCATAAGGATTGACAATCAAGGCCTCTTCGAGGTCTTCGGCGGCGCCCGCAAATCGTGACAGCACCAAAACCCCCGGGTCCTCTTCATCCTGGGCGGCGACATACTCCTTGGCGACAAGATTCATTCCGTCCCGCAAGGGCGTCACCAATCCCACATGGCTCCCGCGATACAGCGCGGCAAGCGTCTCGCGCGCGACTCTGCGATGAATGTATCGCACGGGCGTCCAGTCAAAGTCGCCGAACTCTCCATTAATTTCGCCCGATAGCGCTTCGAGCTCATGGCGAATGTCGGCATAGGCCCTCACTTCTTGGCGGGTCGGCGGCGCGATCTGCATCAATGTCACCGCCTTGCAGTTCTGGGGGTAGATCTCGAGTAGGCGGCGGAATGAGCGCAACCGATCCGGCAAGCCCTTTGTGTAATCCAGGCGATCCACCCCGATGATGTTGATGCGGGGCTCACCCGCTCTGTGCAAGCGTAGGATGCGTGTGCTCGCCTCGGGAGTTTTGGCCATTGCGGCAAAAGCGTCGACGTCGATGCCGACCGGGAACACGGCAACCGAGAGAACCTTGTCCGCCACGCGGAGCACATCGGACGAAACCATCTCCCCGCCCATGAAATCACAAGCGAAACGGCAGAAGTTTCCAAGATCGGTTTTGGTTTGAAAGCCGACCAGGTCATATTCGAAGAGCGCCTTGAGTAACCACTCGTGCTCTGGAATCGCCATCAGTATGTCCGGCGGCGGAAAGGGAATATGGAGGAAAAATCCAATTTGAGTCAGGACGCCGCGCGCGCGCAGCCGAGCTCCGAGCGCGATGAAATGATAGTCTTGAACCCAGACGAGGTCGTCGGACTGCAATAGCGGTATCAGCATTTGAGCAAATCGATCATTGACTCGCCGGTAGCCGTCGGCGCTTTCTTGAGTAAAGCGGGCGAGATCGAGCCGATTGTGGTGAACGGGCCAGAGAGCGGCGTTGGCGAATCCAAGGTAATATTCGCTGTAGTCCCGTTCCGTGAGCGGCGCGGTCGCGAGCGTCAGGGCGTCAAATTGCGTGCGCGTCGCATTGATTTCCGCGTCGTCGGCGACGATCTCGCCATTCCAGCCAAACCACAACGCGCCGCGCTCACGCAAAGAGTCGAGGATGCAAACCCCAAGCCCCCCCTGGGCCTGACTGCATTCTGGATCTGCAACTCTGTTCGAAATGATGACGAGGCGTCTCATGTATTAATCCGGCTAGGCCCTAAGGAACCGACGTGGCTGGGTAATGGGCGTAAGAAAACCAGCCAAACATGGCCCTTTAGGAGCGAAAGACGGACTTTTCCGAGACAAAGCCGATAGCGGCCGGGAAATAACGGCAAGGGCGGGATTCTCGTGCAAAAATAACTTCTGCGGATTTTTGTCCAAAGCCGACTAGACTCCCCGGGATCAATCTTGCGGACCCTTTCTTCGGTCGGCGTCAGGGGGCTGATTTGAATTGTGCTTCCGAACGAACCACAAGCACGGGTCGAGGATCGGCGCCCGAATCCCGCCTTCGCGCGAGGGAAGGGGCGTTCTCGTTCTAATCCGCGGGTGAGTAAGGACAGCGTCGCTTGGCGCCTTCGCTGTCACATTTGTCACTGCGGCGCCGTCATCAATTCGAGCAGATGGCCGTCGGGAGTTCGAAAATAGACTCCGCGTCCACCGTTCCAGTCGTTGAGCCTACCGTCGTCGGAACTCCAAGGGGCGCTCCCAAAGGGAAGCTTCTTCGCCTTGACACGATCCAAAATTGAATCGAACTCGGCGTCGCTCACATGAAAGGCGTAGTGGCGTTGGTCGAACGAGGCCTCATCCGCGAACAAGAGCGTGAGCGTGTCGTTGACGCGGACCGGCGCAAAATGGCCATTCGACTCTTGGGCAGGGAGCCCAATGGTCTGCGCGAACCAACGCGCCGCCTCACGCTTGTTGTGCGCGGGCACGATGGTGTGGTTGAGGACGATGGTCATGGCTTCTCGCGGTTTCTGTCGGTTGTCGCTGGTCTTCAAATAGACTGTTAGCGCAAGAAATCACGAGCGTTGCCGACTTCTTGCGGGGCGCCTGGCCGCGGGTCGCGTCGGGGCAGGTTTTGGCCCTGCGTTCATTTGGTTGTCGCGAAACAGGACTATCCGAAGAGGGTTCGTCGTCGTGCAAACTCAGCGAGGCGCTAAGATGCGAGCCACTTCGGAAAATTACGCAGACTATGATACGCAGCCCGTCGCGGACGACGATGCCAACGAGCTTGTTCCGCGCGCCGTGCGCGGAGTGTCGCGCTTCGCTTACAATGGTTCCTACTGGCTTTCATACGGAGTTGTTTACGCCATCGTATTTGTGGCTCACTCTCTGCCCCAAGAGAACCCGGTGATGCATGGCTTTCGCGACGGCGCGCGTGCGGCCATCGATGATTTGAAGACGGAAGAATAGTTACTCGCAGCCGGCTCCGATTTCCGGAGGGGGACTGACGCAAGCTGTCCCCCGTCGGCGCGAGCTTGGCTCCGTGAATGGCTTGGGGTTCGATTTCAGAAATCGTATTTCTTTGCTTCGGCGCGCCGCTATTGCTGGAAAAAATAGGCCAGCGCGATCATCACATAGGCCCCGACCAGCAGCAGCCCCTCATACCAATTGGTCTCGCCGTCGGAAGCGATGGCCCTAACGATGAACGCCGCGCTCGCGATCGAGAACAGGTCGAGCGGGCTGGCGAACACGAGATTCATCGGTTTGCCGATCGCCCAGGAGGCCAGCACCAGCACGGGCGCGACCACAAGCGTGATCTGGATTGCGGAGCCTACGCAGAGGCCGAACACGATATCCATTCTGTTGAGGCGGGCAAAACTCACGGCGGCGAGGAGATCCGAGAGGGTGCCGATGAGCGCCAGCAGGACGACGCCAATGAAAGTCGGGGAGAGACCGAGAGCAGAGGCAGTCTCCGCCAGATGCGCCGACACAAGCTCCGACTCGAAGGCGATCACGAATACGCCGCCGGCCATGACCGCGAGCCCCTGCGCTAGGCTCCACTGCGCCCCATTTTCAGTCGCCTGCTTGTCTGCGAAGATTTCCCGGTGAGTGATCAGCACATAGACCAGATGAGCCGCGTAGAGGAGCAGCAAGACGACCGAGACGCAGAGGCTCAACTGCTCATCAAGCTGCGACAGATCCGCTCGCGACGATGATTGTCGCTGGGTCATCTCGAAGGCCGCAGGAAGCAGGAGGACCACCGCCACCAGGAGAAGCAGGGTCGACAGGAGATGCGCCTGCGGCTGGCCGAGGCTTTGCCGCTCGCGCCGCCAGCCGCCGACAAGCGTCGAGATTCCAAAGAAGAGCAGCGTCGTGCCGATGATCGACCCTGTGATCTGCGCCTGCACGACACGGGTCTGCGCGGTCGCGAGCACGAACAGCGCCAAAACGAGCTCGGCCGCGTTGCCGAAGCTAACATTGAGCAAGCTGCCGATGACGCCGCCGAGGCGCCCCGCCACTTCCTCGGTGCCGCGGCGCACCCAGTCCGCCAGCGCCGCGATCGCTATGAGCCCGGTGAGGAACACCCATTGGGGCGCGACATGAGAAAAATGATGAAGACCGAGCGACAGCGGCACAAAGAAGAGCGGCATCGCAATCCGTATCAAAGCGGCGTTCGCCACAGTCGATTCTCCCAAGGCCGGCTGAGGACCCACTTTGTCTGCACTGGCGAACGTCTGTAAACTGCTGGCGCGTAAGTCGGCGGCTTTTCAACAGCGCGCTTCGCCCTCGCGCGTCATCTCACTGTTAGCTGCTACCATTCAGATCCGTCATTTTAATGAATCTCGAGCCCAGCACTGCAGTTTGCCGCATATCGCCCGCTTGGTCATTTGACTGTCGCGAAAAGCCGCCATATCGTCGTCTCTGCAATCTCTTAGACCATATGAGGAGCTGACATGGGAGCCGTCGCCCAGGGTTTCGCAGACCATGAGACGCAACCCGTATCCGACGCCATGCGCGATGCGGCGGCTGCCGCCGCGGATCACGCCGCTAGGGTAAAGCGCACGGTGCGCGCGATATTTTCCTTCTTCTCCAGCGCGGCAATCGCAATCGTCCGCTGGGCGCGCGGACGCCTCCGGCGTCGTTGAGCCGCACAGGCGGCGACGTTCGGCGAATGGAAAAGTCGAAGGTCATTCCACTGTCGCGAGACGCCGCCATTCTGGGAATCACGAGAGTCCTTCTGACTTTATGAGGAGCAAGAGATGGGCGCTACCGCCGGGAATATCGCAAACGATGAGCTTCAGTCCGTAGGCGACGCTTTTCGTGGCGCGGCGACGGACGCGGCTGATCAGGCCGCCGAGCACGCCGCCACGGTCAGGCGAACGGTGGTCAAAGGAGGGGCGCAGGTCGTTCGGGGAGCGTCGCGCATCGTTTATAGCAGTTCCTACGTGCTCTCCTATGCAGTCGTTTACGCTGCGGTGTTCGCGGCGCACTCCTTGCCTAAAGAAAACCCCGTGATGCATGGTTTCCGCGATGGCGGGCGCGCCGCGAAGAAGGCGTTGAAGCCGGAAGTCTGATCGTGACGTCGCGACGCCGGGATGAAACGGCCGGCACTCCCTGTCGTTTCATAATGGCCTGAACAGAGGTTCCGATGCATTCGGGTCCAGCGGCCGGCAAGGCCGGTCCGAAAGTCTCCTTTCCCGGCGCTGGAGTCATTCGAGTCGAAAGCGCTGGATTTCTCGGCGCGCCGGACAATGATTTCTGCAGACGCTTTCTACAGACGGCGATGCTGACTCCTGCGATCGAGGCGGCTGTCATCGCCCCGGGCGACAAGCCTTCTATCGACTTGTGCTTCAACGAGAAGCGGTATCGGCGCAAGAGCGTGCTGGCTCGGCTCGCTGCCTTGTTTTCCGGCCGGGCGCAACACCAGGAAGAGGGTAAGCGCCTCGCCGTGTCGCCCTCGACGACAGCGCGCGATGGCAAGGGCATCGTGCGTTATCGCCGCTTCGGCGGTCGCATAACCGGCTGGCGCGTGGAGCGCGCGCGCGTTGGTTCGGCCCGTCTCAGCAATCCCGTGCTGTACCGCAAGCGCGTTTTGTGCGAGGCGATCGAGCGCGAGCTGATGAGCTTGCTCGGCGTGCAACGTTATGAAACCTGCTCGCTGAAATGCCGCGTCGAGATCGAGTACGACCCAAGGCAGATCAGCGCCGCGCAGATCGTCGAGATTCTCGATGAGGCGCTGGCCGGCACGCCGCACCCGAAAAAGCTCGACAAGCTGGACCGCGAGCTGATGATCTGCTCCGCCTCCGTTCCAATCGCGGCCTTGGCGCAATTGGCGGCGCCGGCCTTGACGCCTGTTTCCGCCGCGCTGTTTGCTTACACCGCGCTGCCGAGCTTCAAGGGCGCATGGAAAGTCGTGACTGAGGAGCGCCGGCTCGGCGTCGACGTGCTCGATTCTATCGTCGTCGGCTCGTGCCTCGCGACCGGGCAAGTGCTCCCGGGCGCCATTCTGTCCTGGTGCCTCTGCTTCGGGCGGCATCTGGTCCGCCGCACCGAGGACAACTCAAAAAAAGCTCTGCTGGGCGCCTTCGGCAAGCAGCCGCGCTTCGCCTGGCTTCTGCAGAACGACCAAGAGATCGAGATCGCCATCGATAAGCTGCGGAAAGGCGACGTCATCATCGTCCGCACGGGAGAAGTGACGCCGGTCGACGGCGTCATCGTGGATGGTCTGGCGATGATCGATCAGCACGCGCTGACCGGTGAAGCGACTCCTGCCGAGAAGGGGATTGGCGATCAGGTCTTCGCCTCGACCGTCGTCGTCGGCGGCACGATGCGTGTCGCCGTCGAGAAGTCCGGCGGAGAGACGGCGTCGTCCAGAATCGCGCAAATTTTGAACAACACCGCTGGCTACAAGCTCGCCTCCCAACACGAAGGCGAGCGGCTTGCGGACAAGGCGGTCGTCCCGACGCTGGCTGCGGGCGCGCTCGCCCTGGCGACCATCGGCCCGAACGGCGCCACCGCCGTGCTCAATAGCGACATGGGCACAGGCATCCGCATGGCCGCGCCGCTGGCCATGCTCTCGACATTAGCGTTATGCGCACAGCGCGGCGTGCTCGTGAAGGACGGCCGCGCCCTAGATCTGCTCTGCGGCGTGGACACGGTGCTGTTCGACAAGACCGGCACGTTGACTCGGGAGCGGCCAGAAATCGGGCGCATCGTCAGCGCCAATGGCTTCACGTCCCGGCAGGCTCTGCGCTTCGCGGCCGCGGCCGAGAGCCGGTTCCATCATCCAATCGCGCTGGCGCTCTTGCACAAGGCGGAGGAGGAGGGGATTGATCTACCTTCGACCGATGCGACTCAATACAAAGTCGGCTTCGGGATCTCGGTCGGGGTCGAAGGTCGCCGGATTCGCGTCGGAAGCCGCCGTTTCCTCGAGACGGAAGGGGTCGCGGTGACGCCGGAGGTCGAGGCGGCGCTCGACGAGGCCCATCGTGAGGGGCACACCATGGTTATGGTGGCGGTGGACGACGTCCTGGGCGGCGCATTGGAGCTGCGCGCCTCGGTGCGGCCGGAGGCGGCGCAGATTGTCACGGGACTTCGGGCGCGCGGCGTCAAGCACATCGCGATCATTTCCGGCGACCAGGAAGCGCCGACCCGCAGGCTGGCCGAACAACTTGGCATGGACCGTTATTTCGCTCAGGTCCTGCCGGCGGAAAAGGCCGATTACGTCGAAAAGCTTCAGCGAGAGGGCCGCAGTGTTTGCTTCATCGGCGATGGCGTCAATGACGCGATCGCGCTGAAGAAGGCCAATGTCTCGATCTCCTTACGCGGCGCCACCTCGATCGCGACCGACACGGCGCATGTCGTGTTCATGGAGCCGGGGCTCGGCAAATTGTGTGAGCTGCTCGACATCGCCCGAGACCTTGAGCGCAACGTGCAGACCAGCTGGATCCTGATCCTTGTCCCGAACGCCCTCTGCATCGTCGGCGCTTTCACCCTGGGATTCGGCGTGGGGATGTCCGTCCTGACCAATAACATCGCGGCCCTGGGGGCTCTGGCGAATGGCGTGCGGCCGATGCGGAAAGTCGCCGCGCTCGAGGCGGAGCGAAGGCGCCTGATGGAGATGCAGCTTGAGGCGGGCGGCTTCTTCAGCAAGGAATGCGAGGCGATCGAAGAGGCATTGGAAACTGCGCGCGCCGCCGAATAAGCCGGCGCCGGCGCAGGCCCCGCGACATCCGTAGCCGACTTCGCGATCGCGCGGCCGAAAGGGAGAGCGGAGATGCAGATTTTCAGCGATGTGTCGGGGCGCCTGCAGTCTGCGCTCGGTAAGGCCGAGAAGGGCCTGCAGTTCGTCAAAGCGAACGGAGCTCAGTTTCGGCAAACCAGTCAGCCCGCGGCAGATACCGCGCGGAGGAACCAAGTCAAGAATGCGCGGTTTCGCATCTATGTCATTGACACGGGCTGGAACTCCGTCGCGCGCAAGGCGTTGCGAGAGAATCTAGACCTCATTCGCGAATTCAACGACGAAGAAGAGGTCTATTTTCTGGACCGCGGCCAGTCGATCGCTTTGCTGCGTCGACATAGCCGATTGATCGGCCACGACCCGATCATCAGCGTGCACGACCTACAAGCCATTCATCGGCGCCGGGTCCACCATGTGCATGGCTTCCGTCTCCATCTCGGCCTGCTGCGCCAAGAGGACCAGGCGTTGCGAGCGCTGCAGATGTTCGCGCGCTTCTTGCAGATGAACCGTTCCGCAAAGGATCTGGAGAAAGTGGTGCGCGCGAATCTGCACAGGCAGGGCCTCGCCGGGGCGATAGAGATCGTCGGCGGAGTGGGATATAAACATCTGACTGAAGAATGACTATTCGCGGGCGTCGACCCTGACCCTATGGAGGCCGATCAATGTTCGAAACACGGTGGACCGAGGCGGTCATGGGCCTCGTGCTCGCTATCGGCGTCGCCTATGTCGGCTATGAGGTCAATCGGCGGCAGAAGAAGTTGCGCGAGATCTTCTACGTGCTGGAGGGCGAGGATCGTGCGATTTTCGAGCAACTCGAGGAAATGGTGAATAGCGGCGTGCTGAAGCCGGACCAAAGGCCAGCCACCTGATCGAAAGGGTGAGCTGCTTGTCCCGGTCTTGAGCACGTTGCGTTGAGGCACACGCGCCCGCGCGAAAAGCGGAATTGATTTCAAAAAAGTAGTGAGCTCTCGACGCGAAAATCGGATTTCCGCTTTTTCTGATCGCGCTCGAAAAGGTTGACGCGGCGGGGCAAGGCGAGACATGACGTCCCAAAGGAGCCTTCCGCATGACAGCAAAGATTTCGGCGACGTCCGCGAGCGCCCGATCCTCCGCCGCTATATGCGAGGGCGAGCAGGAGCAGCCCGCTGATTTGCGTATCGATGAACTTCCGCGCGACGCCGGATGGGTGCTCGTCTATGTCGGCGTGCTCGGCGTCGTCCTTCCCGGTATTATCGGCTTCCCCTTCGTCATCGCCGGGGGCGCGATGCTGCTGCCGGGCGGGCCGCAACTGCTGAACCGCTGGGTCGGCCGAAACCCGCCCCCAGTGGTTCGCGCCAGTGTGAGGCAGATCATCCGATTGGTCGGCGATCTCGAACGCCGTTATCCCCGCCTGCCGCGAACTCCGTCCTGAGGCGCGGGACGGCGACTCACAGCACCTGCTTGATCCCTATCGCGATCAATAAAGCGCCCCCGACGATCGCCGCTTTCTCGGTGATGTTCCTTCTGACGAAGACCTCAGCCATGTAGTTTCCCGCCCATAGGGCGGAGAAGCTGATGAGCGCAGAGAGAAGCGCCACGACGAAGGGATTGGCGCCGATAATCCCTCCGCTCAGGCCTCCTCCTATGTTGTTGATGGAAAGGGCGATCCCCAGGACGGTCCCTTCTTTGAAGTCGATGTGTCTGGACTTGTCCAAGTCGGCTCGGTTCGGTTTCAGCAAAACCGCCAATAGATTCGTCGATCCGCTGTTTGAAGGCTTTTGCTCGCGCCACGCTGGCTTGCGCGCCTGTATGATCATCCAGACGCCGATGGCCACGAGAAAGCCCATGGCGAGCATCGAGGCGGCTCTTGCGCCAAGATAGCCGATTGCTTCAGCGCCAAAAGCGGCGGCCGTAAAGGAAACAACGAAAGTGATTATGGATATCCATAGATTTATAATCGTGCTCACCCGGGTTCCCTGAATGCTATACGCAATTCTGGCTCCCAGATTATCGACGTTATTAGTTAGAGCGATCGCCATTGCGCACAAAAACGTCTGGATATGCCATTCGCTGTTCGTGCCGGTGGCGGCCTGGATGGTTTGCTCGAGGACGAAGGACGCCAGCATGAGCGTTGGCAGGCCCACCCATAAGACTTTCGCAGGGACGACGAAGTTTGGCAGGTTTTCTGGAATGAGACGATCGGCGATCCAAACGCCGACCTGCCGCAGGAACCCTTCGGCTTCACGAGATGGGTTGCGCTCGAGCGTCAAGATGGACCGCCTTCCGTGCTTCACGGCCGTATGGGCCTCGAGGCGGCCTCAGCTCTTGCGCTCGGGCGCCGCGTTTGCGGCCGCGCGCCGGAACCGTTTTCGGCGATGAGTCATACACTTATTGAAGAGTTTTGTGACGGTATCGTTGCGGCGAAGCTCGGCCTGGACCTCGAGGCCTGGTCCGGCATGCGGCAAGACGGCGCAAGGTCGGCGCTTGCGATGTCAGTTGCGCGTCGCGCCCGGGCCGTGTCCGTCATTCCAGTCCATTGCCGAAGGTTTCGTGCTCCGGCGCGGCTGCAGGGCGGGGCCGGCGAAGTCCGCAGGAATCCTTGGCGAGGGACCGAAAGGCGAGAAACGCACAGGCATATGAAACATGTCAGTCAGAATTGAAAGAATTGTTCGACAAGCCTGTGAACTTCGATTCTGGCTTTATCGGTGAGGGCAGCGGCGAGCGCTTCGCCGTCACTCGCCTTTGAAAGCAGGCTGACGCTTCTCCAAAAAGGCTGCGATCCCCTCGCGATAATCGGCGCTTTCATAAGCCTTGCGGCGCAAGTCCTGTAAGCGCTCGAAAACCTGGGCTGCGATGGGCTGGTAATCGCTGATCACGCGCAACTGTTCCTTGATCGCGGCCATCGCCAGGGGCGCTTTCGACGCCATCTGGCGTGCGATCTCCATTGTGTGCGTTTCGAGCTGCGCCGAGGGCACGAGATGATTGATGACGCCATATTCCGCCGCCTTTTTGGCTTCGATCGGCGTTGCGGTGAAGAACAGCTCCTTCACCAGATTTTCTCTCAGCCTGCCAACGAAGTGAAGCAGGCCAGTGGTGTTGTAAGGCAGGCCGAGATTGACCGGAGTGATGGCGAAGCTCGCAGACTCGTCGGCGATGACGATGTCGCAGCTCAGCACCATGTCGAAGGCGCCGCCCCAGACCGAACCGTGCACCATGGCGATCACCGGGCCGGGGTAAGCCCGGATCGCGCGCAGCGTCTCCTCGAGCGGATCGGCGTAGGGCAGGGGATCCTGCCCCGGCCGGGGCAATTCGGTGATGTCGTGGCCTGAGGACCAGACGTCCATGCCGGCTTCCGCGCGCAGGATGACCACGCGGATCTTGTCCTCGGCGAAGCTTTCCAGGCTCTCGGTGAGGCGCCGCATCATGTCCCGGCGCAGCGCGTTGAGCTTGCGTCGATTCTTGAGCGTCAAAATCCCGATGCCGTCTATGATCTCGACGCCGATCAAGGCGCTCGGCGCGTGGAGGTTCGCGATGGCGTCGTATTTGCTCATTACGGCTGCGTGAGACCTCGGAACAATGCGGATTATTGAGGCGTCTCGGGCTCGGGTGCTACAGCGCTCTCGGCATGCCGCCGCAATGGGGCTAGCCCGGGACGTTGACACTTGCGCGACAGCGACGCCTGGCGCGTTTCCCGCTCGCACGGAATCGTTCGAGCGATAAGGAATCGCGCAAATTCAAAAACTCAGAGCATGTCCTGACCGGAAAACCGCGTCGCACTTTTCCGGGACATGCTCCAGGACCTCGGGCGTGAGGTGCGGAGAAGAGATGGGTCTCGAGATCGAGCGAAAATTTCTTGTCGACCCTTCCTTGTGGTCTCCGCAGGGCGAGGGGACGCTGTTCCGTCAGGGCTATCTGTCTTCAGCGGAGGCCTGCGTCGTGCGCGTGCGTCTCGCCGGCGATGAGGCGTTTCTCACGGTAAAGGGCGCCACGAGCGGCGTCACCCGGCTCGAGTTCGAATATCGCATCCCTCGGGAGGACGCGATGGTCCTGCTCGACATGCTCTGCGGACCGGCGATTATCGAGAAAACGAGATATCGGCGGCGCTTCGGCGAAAAGCTGTGGGAGATCGATGTCTTTCACGGCGAGAACGACGGATTGATCGTCGCGGAAGTCGAACTGCTCGCGGAAGACGAGGTCCTCGAGCTGCCGGAATGGGTCGCTCAGGAAGTCTCCGACGATCCCCGCTACTTCAACTCGAATTTGATGCGCTGCCCTTTCAACAGTTGGGCCTGAAAATTGACGGCGCGTTGAAGGGCTCCCTTCAACGCGCGATCAGCGTCCGGATGCAAGATTTTCTAAGTCGGCCGGGGTTCACTCCGCTCCTCCGGCGCGACAAGCCGCTGCGGAGCGGATGTGAGCAAGGCGTCGCCGCGGCCGGAGAGACTGGGATTTGTCATGAAGTATTTTTGGGCGCTGAAAGGCTCCTCGCCCGTTGAGGCGGAGATCCGCCGGCCCGATCCGTCCGCCAGAATTTGCCAACTCTGGACATTGTCCAAGAGATTGGCGAGCAACACCTGCTCGAGGACTTGCTCGTGCAGAGTCTCGTTCGTGATCCGAAACAGCGTTTCGACACGCCGGTCCAGATTGCGCGGCATCAGGTCGGCCGAGGAAATATAGAGCGCTGCGTCCTTGTGCGGCAGCCCGTGGCCGTCTCCGAAGGCGTAGATGCGGGAATGCTCCAGGAAGCGTCCGACGATCGACTTCACTTTGATGTTTTCGGACAACCCTTTCACACCCGGCCTCAAGCAGCAGATGCCCCTGATGACGAGCTCGACGGCGACGCCCGCGGCGCTGGCGCTATAAAGGGCGTCAATGATCTCTGGATCGGCAAGTGAGTTGCACTTCGCCCAAATCGCCGCTGGACGACCTGCCGCCGCATGCTGCGCTTCCGCTTCGATATGCTCGAGCAGGCGGCGTTTGGCCGTCACGGGCGAGATGTATAGGCGCTCGAGGGGAGCCAAGACGCCCGAGCCGGTGATGAAGTGAAAGATGCGGGCGACATCGCGGCCAACCGCGGGATCGACCGTGAAGGCCGAAAGATCGGTGTAGATGCGAGCCGTGATGGGATGATAGTTGCCTGTGCCGATATGGCAGTAGGTCGTAACCGCGCCATTCTCCTCCTCCCGGACGACCATGCAGAGCTTGGCGTGCGTCTTCAGATCGGGGAATCCAAAAACGACCTGGATCCCAACCCGTTCCATCTCCCGAGCCCATCGAATATTGGCTTCCTCGTCAAAACGCGCCTTGAGCTCAACAAGCGCGGTCACCGACTTGCCATTCTCAGCCGCTTCCATCAAGGCATGAACAATGGGGCTGTCCGACGATGTCCGATAGAGCGTCTGCTTGATGGACACCACGCGCGGATCGCGCGCCGCCTGCCGCAGGAAGTGAAGCACCACGTCAAACGATTCGTAGGGATGCTGAATGATGATGTCCTTCGCGCGGATGGCGGCGAAGCAGTCTCCGTCGAATTCGCTGATGCGTTCGGGAGAGCGCGGCGTGTAAGGCTGGAACTTCAGATCAGCCCGATCGACTCCGACAATCTGCGAAAGGTCTCTCAGCGCCAGTTTTTCCGTCTCGACGATGACGCCTTTGGGCGAGATCTCGACCTGAGAGGCGATGAAGCCGCGCAGAACAGAAGGCGTCGCGGCGCTGATCTCCAATCGGATGACATTGCCTCGGCGCCGTTCCTTGAGCGCGGCTTCGAACTCGGTGATAATATCCTCGACCTCGGCGTCCGCGAATTCGATGTCGAGGTCGCGCACGACACGAAAAAGGCCGATTTCTCCAATGTCGCAGCCCGGGAACAACCGATCGAGGAACTGCGCGATGACGTCTTCGACCCGCGCGAGACGCGTGACGCCTTCGGAGCCGTCCTCGAGCCGGACGTAGCGAGCAAATTTTCCCGGGATGCGAACAAGGCCAAAGAGCGCTTGTTCGTCTTCGCGCCGAAGCAGCTGCGTCGCCAGGGATAGAGCCAGGTTCGGGATGAAGGGAAAGGGATGCGACGGATTGATCGCGATCGGCGTCACTGCGGGAAAAATGCGGCTGCTGAAATGAGGCTCCAGCGTTTCAAGATCCGCCTCTGTCCAGAGAGACCGCTCAATGACCTTGACTCCGACCTGTTCAAGCTTCTGTCGCAGGACTCGCCAGGCGGATTCTTGGTCGCGATTCATTTCGTCCGTCGATTCGAGTATCCGAGCGAGAAGCTCAGAAGGCGTCAACCCGTCGATCCCCGGGGTCGTCTGAGCGTGCTCGATCTGCTCGATGACCCCCGAGACGCGGACGTTGAAAAACTCGTCGAGATTGGAGGCGGAAATCGCCAAAAACCTCACGCGCTCGAGGAGCGGATGCGCCTCGTTCGACGCCTCTTCCAAGACGCGTCGATTAAACGAGAGCCAGGACAATTCGCGATTGACGAAGCGCGCGGGATCGTCACGAGAGATCGGCTGGTCTGCAGGCGAGGAGGCCTCTTTTTTAGGCGGCTTGGCGGCAATTGTCATTCGGTTCGCTCTTCTCTTTGCGATCCACATCTTCAGCGGGAGCGGGGCATGGACAGCACAGCATTTGTGCGTGACAATTCGAAAACAATTTGAGCGAACGTCTCGGCCATAGAAACGCCTCGAAAAATCGGCCGCGATAGCTGGAAAGGGGAAGCGATGCGCAGGCTTTTGGCGGCGCGAAAGGCGCTCATCGCGCTAGCCTCGATTTCCGCCGCCCTAATTTGTGTCGCGGCGCTGGCGGGGACCATGCTCTTGCGGCTGAGCCTGCCGCGCTTAGAGGGCGACGTGAAAGCGCCGGGTCTTTCCGCGCCCGTAAGCGTGGCGAGAGACGTCCGCGGCGCGCCGACGTTGAGCGGGCGGTCGCGCGCCGATCTCGCCTGGGCGCTCGGCTATCTGCACGCGCAAGAGCGCTTTTTCCAAATGGACCTGCAGCGCCGTTCCGCCGCCGGGGAACTCGCGGAGCTCGTCGGCCCGGCCGCGCTGCCGGCGGACAGAGCCGCGCGTCTCCACCGCTTCCGCCACCGCGCCGTCGCCAGACTGGAAACAATAGCGCCGGAGGAGCGCGCGATCTTGGACGCCTATGTCGCAGGCGTTAATCGAGGTTTGGGCGATCTCGCGGCGCCGCCCTTCGAATATCTGCTGCTCGCTAAAGGCCCTCAGCCTTGGCGCACGGAGGATTCGATCCTCGTCGCCTACGCCATGTATCTGACGCTGCAGGAGCCGGATGGCTTGACCGAACGCCGACGCGGCGACGCGATCGAAGCGCTCGGGCGGCCGATGGCGGAGTTTCTTTTCCCGGGGGGCACGAGTTTCGACGCTGCGATGGACGGATCTTTTTTGCCGGCGCCGGCCTTTCCCTCGCAAGGAGTGAAGCACGCGAGGAACGTCGCGCCTTTCGGCGATGTCGATGAAGCGCCAGCCGTTCCGGGGAGCAATAGCTTCGCGGTCGCCGGCGCGCTCAGCGGGAGCGGCGCGGCGATCGTCGAAAACGATATGCATCTGCGTCTGCGCGAACCCAATATCTGGTACCGCGCGCGCCTGAAGGCGGAAGAACCGGCGCTCGACATCACCGGCGTGACCTTGCCCGGCGCGCCGACCGTTGTCGTCGGCAGCAACGGCCGCGTGGCGTGGGGTTTCACGAACAGCATGGTGGACACGAGCGATGTGGTGATCCTTGAAGCGGTCGATGGCGACGCCGACCGTTATCAAACGCCGGACGGGCCCAAGCCGCTGCGTCGCTTCGAGGAGACCCTCTGCGCGACGTGCGCCGCGACCGAAAAGCTGACGGTCGAGGAGAGCATCTGGGGGCCCGTGATTGGATTGGACTCCAAAGGCCGCAAGCTCGCCTATCGCTGGGTCGCTCATGATCCGATCGCCGTCAATCTCCAAGGCTCGCTGGCCTTGGAACGCGCGCAAAGCGCGGGTGAAGCGCTCGCCGTCGCGCATGAGCTTGGCGTCCCGCATCAAAATATCGTCGTCGGCGACGTCTATGGCGCGATCGGCTGGACGGTGACGAGCCCCATTCCGCGCCGCTTCGGACATGATGGACGAACGCCCGCATCCTGGGCGGACGGCGAGAAGGGCTGGAGCGGTTATCTTTCGACGCAGGATACGCCGACCGTCCTCAACCCTGAAAGCGGGCGCGTTTGGACCGCGAACGCCCGCGTCGTCGGCGGCGAAGCACTACAAAAGCTTGGCTGCGGCGCATATGCCCACGGCGCTCGAGCCGGGCAGATTCGAGACGCGCTCCTGGCCAAGCCGCGTTTCGACGAGCAGGACCTCCTCGCAATCGCTCTCGACGATCGTGGCGGAGTTCTGGAGCGTTGGCGGGATCTCCTTCTGCAGCGTCTGCGCGCTCGGACACATGAACCCCGTTACGCCGATCTGATCCCGCAAGTGGAAAACTGGGGCGGCCGCGCTGCGCCCGACTCCGTCGGCTATCGCCTCGTTCGCAGCTTTCGGCATCAACTGATCTCGTCGATCTATGCCCGTTACATGGCGGGAATGCCGGACATCGCAACGCCCTTGGCGAGACCCGGCGCTGCCCGCTTCGCGACGCCGCAGGCCGATGAGCCCGCCTGGCGACTGATCAGCGAGAAGCCCGAGCGTCTCGTGCCGCCGGGCTTTAAGAGTTGGGACGAAGTCATGGACGCCGCTCTCGAAAAGCTGCTTTCGGAAATCGAGACCGAGGCCGGCGGCAAGCTCGACGCTTTCACCTGGGGCTCGTTTTGTCGCGCGGGAATCAAGCATGCGCTGACCTTGGCCCTCCCGGCGTTGGGAGCCTGGCTCGATCCGCCCGACGAGCCTCTCGCCGGCGACCTTTACCAGCCGCGCGTCGCGGGTCCGGGCTTTGGCGCTTCGGAGCGCTTCGTCGTTTCGCCAGGGCATGAGGAAAAGGGCGTTTTCCACATGCCGACCGGTCAAAGCGGGCATCCGCTCTCGCCTTACTACAATGCGGGGCATGGCGATTGGGCGCAGGGCCGCCCGGCTCCCTTTCTCCCGGGTGAGACGAAATGGCTGCTTCGATTTAGCCCTGGCTAGCGCGATTCCTTATCGCTCGAACGGAATCGTTCGAGCGATAAGGAATCGCGCCAAGTCAAAAAGTTGGAGCATGTCATGACCGGAAAACCGCTTCGCACTTTTCCGTGACATGCTCTGAGGCCGGCGCGGGCGCATCGGCGGTCAGCATCGGTTCATGAATCGATTGTTACCTCTCCCGGGCCGCTTGAAATCGGCGGCAAGGGAGAAATTCATATGAGACTGACGACCAGACTGCTCGCTGCGGCCGCGATCACCGTCGCCGGCGTTACGGCTTCTCAGGCCATGCCGCTCGTTTCGTCCGACTCTGCCAAGGGCGCGCCAATTGAACAGGTCGGCTGGCGTTGTGGCCCGGGTTGGCACTTGAACGGTTGGGGGCGCTGCGCGCCCAATCGCTTCTGGCGCCCCTACCGCCGCTATTGGTAATAATTGCGCCCGCTGTGGGGACGCCGCGAGCTTAAGCGGCGTCCTATGCCCTCAAGCATGTCACGGAAAGCGCGAAGCGGTTTTCCGGTTTGGCCGCCCGCTCAAGCCTACGGCATGTTGCAGCGCTCGATGACACATCGACGTTTCCATGCACAATCTCGCCGGTGGCGACTTCCGAAACAGCGGGAGTGCGAGATGCCGGCTTTCACGTTGGAAATTGTTCGGAGCGGCGAGACGCCCGCTGTGGTGGACGTTGTGACGCTTTACAATGTACAGGCGAGCTGGCCTCAGGTCGAGGCTCTGGCGCTCTTGATCGACCGCCCTGAGGACACCTTCATTCGAGTGAAGAACGACAAAGGGAACACAGTTATTCGCGCGGGCGTCAGAACGATCCTCGCCTCCATTCATCATTGCCCCTGCACGCAGTGCCCGCTGAAGCGAGTATCTGCGAAACGTTCGGCAGCCAAAGGCGCTTCGTCGCGCGGATTGCAATCCGATCTCCGTCTCGTCGACAAGACAGCTCTCTATCCATGTGAGATCGGCGCCGAGCCTCGAGACCTCCTTACGATCGCCCAAGGTCCATGAGCGCGGGCGGCGAGCGGATCAAGCGCCGGCCGCTGAAGCCTCCTCCAAACCGCTGTTCACCGGGACTTTTTCCGCGGCGCCAAGATTGGCCATGACCGCAAGAGCCTCGGACCATATTCGACGCGTGATCGCCTCCGCTTTCTCCTCTCTCGCCAGCGCCGTGGCCTCGCCTGCCCAGAGCGGCGAAAAATCGCAGCTGGCCTGGCCTTCAGCCGCTTCGCGCAGAGGAGCGAGCGCGGCGCTCGCCAAAGGGAAGGGCGGCGCGTCGCCGCACATGGGCCCGAGATCGCAGATGAGTCGATTGACCAGCCCACGCGCCGGGCGTCCGGTGAAGACATTCGTCAAACGCGTCGCAGAGTCAGTCGCCGAGGCGAGCGCCGCGCGATGAACCGACGAAGTCGACGCCTCCGGCGCGCGAAGAAAGGCGGTTCCGATCTGGACCGCATCGGCGCCAAGCGCAAAAGCCGCCGCAACGCCGCGCCCATCGGCAATCCCTCCCGCCGCCACGATCGGCACGCGCAGCGCGTCTCGCGCTTGCGGCAAGAGTGAGAAGAGAGCGGGTTGAGCCTCTACGTCGTCGGAAAGAAACATCCCGCGATGCCCGCCCGCCTCACGCCCTTGCACGACGACGCCGTCGACCCCGCGCTCCTCTAGCCATCGTCCTTCGGCGACCGTCGTGGCCGTGGAAAGAACCAGCGCGCCGCTCGCCTTCACGCGTGCGAGCAACGCCGGAGGCGGCAAGCCAAAATGAAAGCTGACGACGGGAGGCCGCGTCTCTTCGACGACGGCGCACATCTCTTCGCCGAAAGGCGCGCGCGCCGGCCCCGCTCGAACGCGGGAGGAATCGAGCCCGGCTTCGGCGTAATAGCCGGCGAGTCGAGCGCGCCAACGCGCCTCGACGGCGGGATCAGGCGCAGGCTCGAGGTGGCAGAAAAAGTTCACATTGAACGGGGCCTGCGTCTTTGCTCTGACGAAGGAGATTTGCTCGCGCAACATATCCGCCGAAAGCATGGCGGCGGGCAGGGAGCCCAGCCCTCCGGCGCGGCAGACGGCGATCGTCAGCTCATATCCTTGCGCCCCTGCCATCGGCGCTTGAATCAAGGGAAGCTTCGAAGGAAGGAACGCCATCGAGGTTTTGCCTTCGCAATTTGGCGCTAGCGCGATCGGAGTTATATCAGCTCTTTCGCTCATTGCATCGGGAAGGCGACGTTGCGTCGACGATCTTGGCCAGCGCCAGGGCCATCTTCTCGAGGATCGGCGCCGCCCCTTCTGCGAGCGTGTGCCGTTTGGCCAGCCAGAACGGATCGTTGTAGGCGACCCAGGTCCTATTCTGCTCGTCCTGCCAGACGAGAATCTTGAGCGGCAGATCGATGCCCATAGTCTGGACGTCTTGCATTAGCGGCGTGCCGGTCTTTGGATTGCCGAATAGCACGACTTCGGTCGATCGTAGCGGCAAGTCGACCTCGGCCGCGGCCGCTGCGTGATCAATCCGCGCGAGCACTGTCATCCCAAGCCTCTCGATGGCGGACAGAACCCGCGTGATCGTTTCGCTGGGCCCGTATTCGCTGAGAGAGGTCTTCAAGCCGTGGACGGTCATGGGCTAGGGGTCCCTCATCAACAGCTAGTTCGCGCTGCGGGGCGAACAATGCTACTTTCTCGAGATACTGGTCCGAGGCAGCCAATAAGGATGGAGAAGGCGCGGCAAATGCTAGCGCCTTTTCCGCTCGGACGGAATTGTTCGAGCGACAAGAAATTGCACAAGATCGGATCGTAGGAGCGAATTCTAATCGCGAAGGTCGCAAAGTTTGGACTCAGGCTTTCTGAGCCGCACGCCGAAAGGCGCCCGCGCTCGCGCCGGAAGGATCGACGATTGTAAGTGCGGCGTTGATCTCGTCGAGCATCGGGGGATTTCCGCCGGACATGTTTTCATCAGTGGCGCGCTGGAGCGCATGCGCGTCGAATTGCCACCGACGCAGAATTTCAATTTTTTGCGGCGTGGGGAGGTCGGACGAGACAACCTCATCTGGCCGATCGAAGACCGATGACGGCGAGGTCATCGCCTTCTCAATCGCCGCCGCGTTCGTCAAAGAGGCTTTCATCGCTATGCTCGCCCTTGTCGGCGGAAGGCGCTTGGCCCTCGATGCGGAAGAAATCGGGCGACCTGGGCCTTTGGCAAGCGTGACGGGTTGTCGGCGGCGCAAAGGGGCTGAACCCTTCAGCCGATGAGTCGCTTGAGCGCATCGGTCCCGACCATGAGACCGGCCGATTAAGTACTTTCCTCCATTCCGCGGCCGCGAGCGTCGTTTTATGAAACGTCGCCGCGGCGAAGCGCGGCTACCCAGGAGCAAAAGCCATGTTCGACTATGTTGATAGAGTGCAGAGGCTGAGCAGAGAAGGCTTTGAAGCGGCGACCGCCGTCCCCGCCGCGCTCACCAGAGAGTTCGAGGTCGCGGCCGAGGGCCAAAAGAATTATTCGAGCAAGGCCTTTCAGGATGCGCAGGTCTATGCCCGTAAAATCCTTGGCGTAAGGTCCTTCGGCGAAGCGGTCGAGGCGCAGACCGAGTTCCTGAACGGAGCGCGGCGGGACTATTGGGACCGGGCCCGCCAGCTCAACGATTTTTATTTCAATCTTCTCGAGGCGCTGGCCAAGCCGACCGAGGGCTTCGTGGAGAAGATTTCCCGCGAAGTGACCGTCGTGAGCAAGGGTTCCTCGTAGAAAGCGGCCTGAAGAGGGGAATTCCTCAAAACGCCCCGATAAGCGCTGCATGACGCGACAGCCGAGGCGGCCGACGGCGCGCCTGGTCTCGGGCCTGGCTGAAAGAAGTTACGGCTTGAATCGGCCTGCCAGAAGCTTATCATCAGCGGTCATGATCCATATTGCAGCGGTTCGGAAATTCGGGCGGCTCTCACAGGCGGCTCTATCGCGCTGCGCTCAGGCGAGATCGCCTGAACGCAGCAAACGCGCTCCTTTCTGAAAAATCGGAGCGTGCTGCATGCGAAAATTCGGCTCTCATTTTTTTGCCAAGGGATCGAAGAGCGTCGCCGCGCTTTTTGCTATGTGCGTTTGCTTGTCTGCCGACGCCTTCGCCTTTGATATAACCTCGTTCAATACTCTGCAGACGGCCTCTCCGTCGACGATTGAGCAAGTCGAAGTTGAACATCCAAGATTC